>JAGDMS010000136.1 GCA_017860575.1 Deltaproteobacteria bacterium
TGCACCTGCGCCAGAAAGTAGTAGCCGTAGGCACTTGTCGGATCAATGGCCACGGCACGCTCGAGACGATCCAGCGCGGCATCATACGCCCCCTCCCGTATCTGCTGCCATCCGTCCTCGATCAGTCGCAGCGCCGCGGCCACATTGGGCGCGGTGCCGGCGCTAATCTGCTTCACGAGGGATTCCGGTTCGCTTTCAGCGACGGCCGTTTCCGTACCGCCGCCGGCGCCCGCAACGAGCGGGACAGGGGACCGTGCGGGCTCCGGCACGGACGCGAACGCCGGCGCCTCGCCGATCGCGCTTTCCTCCAAACCGCGCGTGGGCGTGAGGGTCGGAACGGGCAAGGTTTTGGTCGGCGTCCGCGGCGGCCCGGGCGCAGCCTCCGGTGGCCGAGGGACCTCCGGCAGCCGCTGCTCAGTCGCGCAAGCGCCGAAGAGGGCCGCTGACACCGCGATCAGCGCAAGGCCACACCGGAGTCCCCTCATGTCTTGGCGCCCACACCGATCCATATCGCCAGTGCTTATACCAGAGCGGCCCGAATAGCGCAGCCCATGATCGTCTCGCACCACAAGCGTCGGAAACGCATCTGAACAGGCGACGATACGCTCGTTGACGACGTGTGTCTCGCACCCGTATGCTAGGCCACGATGCGCGAGGAGACACGTCACGAGTCGGGGGAACCCATCACCTTGCTACTCCCGGGCGGGGGCCCGCTCGGGGTCGCGTATGAAGCCGGCGCGCTGATCTGCCTGGAGGATCTCTTCACCGGTGGTTTCCTGCAACACGCGCGCGCAATCATCGGTTCCAGCGCCGGCGCCGTTACCGGCGCCTTTCTGACCATGGGTTTAACGCCCCAGTTGCTGGTGAAATCCTTGTCGGGCCGCTTCCCCGACGAGATCGAGTACTTCGATCCGAGTATTCTGCTGCAGTTCGACCGCGATCAGGTGCCGAGCCCGTTTCTCGGGCTGTGGCGGAGCATGCGCTTCTTTCTGGCGGAACTCCGCCGCGGCACGGACCGTGAGGCGCCGCTCGATGAGCGGCGCGAGCGCTACGAGCACTACTTGAGTCGCGTCGAGGACATCATCAACCTTGTTCCCAAGGGCTGGTTCTCACTCACCGGCTTGGAGAAATTCTTGCACCGCAACCTCGCC
Organism: Deltaproteobacteria bacterium; assembly: GCA_017860575.1. Classification (GTDB taxonomy): domain Bacteria; phylum Desulfobacterota; class Binatia; order HRBIN30; family HRBIN30; genus JAGDMS01. Next base: position 1,152 of record JAGDMS010000136.1, read on the forward strand.
AGCCGGCACGGCCGATTGTATGATTTCGATCACTTCGCCACCGACCTGTTCATCTGCGCCACCGATCTTACCGACGGTCATGCGGTGCTCTTCGGCAAGAAGCGGTTTCAGGACCAGGTAACGAACAGCCCCTTCTTCAGCAAGCACGATTACGTGACCGGCGCCACCTTGGCACACGCCGTGGTCTCTTCAAGTGCCATCCCCTTCCTCTTCCTGCCGTATCGCGACCGTCAGATGATCCTCGCCGACGGCGACACGCGCAACACCACCGCGGTCAGCGTGGCCCGGAGCCTGGTGAACGCCCGCTTCATGATCACCATCAACCCCTTGGTCCCGCTGCGCAACGTGAAGCGTAACTGCTCCACCGCCGAACTCTTCCTGCAGGCGCTGCTCACCGCCCTCGAAGGCAATATCGTCGCCACCCTGAAGATGGAGTTCGAGGAGAAGTACCGGCGGGAGCGGGCCGGCGAAGACACGTTTGACATCGTGTACTTCCGTCCTTCCGCAACCGACATGGCGACGATGACCGGCAATTCCATCATCAACCTCTTCCGCTATAAACCCCTGAACGCGCTCATGGGTTATCGCGCCGTCTTCGAAACTGTGCGCGACCACCCTGACGAGGCCGAGATGATTCTCCGTCGTTATGGTTACCGCTTCGACCTGACCATTCCTGCCCGCCGCTACGCGCTGATGCAGCGCCGCCGCAACGACCCGGAAGCGCTGGAGGACGTGCTGCTCACCCCCGCGCAGGAGATCGAACCGATCGAGTAAAGGAGTGCCCCAGATGGCAGCCCGCGCCACCCACGGCGACCCACTCACTCTGTACCACGACAAGCTACGCACCGTACGCGAGGCGGTCGCGCTCATCCAGCCGGTGGACACGCTCGCGGCCCCGATCATCACGGGGCAGCCGGCGGCGTTTCTCGCCGGCCTGGGAGAGCGCACGGACTATCGCGAACTCTCGATCTTCACCGGCTTGCTGACCGAGCCATATGCGGTGCTCCAGCAACCAGGCGTTCGCCTCATCAGCGGCTTTTACGGTCCGATCGAACGCCTGCTCAAGTCCATGGGGATTCCGGTGCACTACCTCCCGGCGGATTTCATCGGTTGGGAGCGGTACGCCACCAGCGCAAAACCGCGGGTAATCGCCTCCGCCGTAGCGCCCATGGATCACGCTGGCTTCTTGAGCTTTGGACTGCATGCGGGCGCGTCATTCAATGCCTTCCTGGCGGCGGCGCGTGACCCGCAACGGCTCGCCATCGCCGAGGTCTTCCGCGACATGCCGCACGTCCTCGGTCTGGGCCGGTACGGCGCGCACCGCATCCACATTTCGGAGGTCGACTGCGTCGTCGAGTCGGATCGCTCGCTGTTCGAGCTACCGGAGATTCCGGTCACCAGCGAGGATCAGGCCATCGCAGAGCACGTGGAGCGGCTCATTGACAACGGTGCCACACTACAGATCGGTATTGGCGCCGTCCCCAACGTCGTCGCGCAGTTACTCGCCGCCGGCAGCAAGGGCGATTTCGGAATTCACAGCGAGATGATCAGCGACGGCGTGATGCACCTGCACCGGGCGGGGAAGGTCACCAACCACAAGGGGGTTTACGATGGCTTCTCGATCGGGACGTTCGCGGCCGGCGGCAGGGAGTTGTACACATGGCTGGACCATAACCCCGAGGTCCGAATGCTTCCTGTCGCGCAGGTGAACGACCCCGCCATCGTTCGTCTCAACCGCATGATGATCAGCATCAACGGCGCCTTGGCAGTCGATCTGTCCGGCCAGGTGATGGCTGACACCATTGGGCCACGTCAATACTCCGGCGTCGGCGGGCATGAATTATTCGTCATCGGTGCGCACGACAGCGTTGGCGGCAAAAGCACGATATGCCTGCACTCGACCGCCCGTGTCGGTGAGCGGACCATCTCGACCATCGTACCCCACCTCCCTCTGGGCACGCCCGTGACCACGCCCCGGCACCATGTCCAATACGTAGTGACCGAGTTCGGGGTCGCCGACCTCGGTATGCTGACCGATTCCGAGCGGCCGCATGCGCTGATCGCCATCGCCCACCCGGCCTTTCAGGGGGAGTTACGCGCGGCCGCGACGGCGGGGCTCCAAGCCCCACCTGCCGCGCCCACCCAGTGATCTCAGACGGCGTTCGAACGCGGACACCACACTGATGCATCGACGTCGCTGGCTCAATGCCACCGTCCTGCTGCTCGCGCTGATCGCCATGGCCTACGGTCAGTACGCCATTCGGCGCGATCCGCATGCGACCGGCGCCACGGCGCTGTTTCTGCTTGCCGCTGTCGTGGCCGCAATCCTGCTGCGGCGCGATGGCATTCCAGCCGACCAGGTACCGATCCTTCCCCAGTCAGCTGATCGCAGTGTCACCGTCGGCGCGGCCCTGCGCAGCGTCGGTGGCCTGCTGGCGATCATCGGCGCCGCAACCCTCTTGGCGCACAACTGGCGCACCTGGTTTCTGCCCGGATGGGGCCTGCTCTTGTGCGGCGTGATGGCAATGTCCTTCGCGCTGAGAAGCCTCGATCCCCCCGAACGCGGCGGGCCAACCTGGAGCGTGGGCGAGGCGGTTGCGCTGACGGTCATTCTCGCGCTCGGTACCTTTCTCCGCTTCTACCGCTACAGCACGTTCCCCGACGCCTTCGCCACCCATGCGGTCGAGGAGCAGGAGACGGCGTTTGCCGGCTACCAGATCATTACCCATGGAACGCGGCCCTGGGAATTCATGCTCGATCATTATTTCGCCGCCCTGGCCCTGGCCCTCAGCAACGACCCGACCTTCCTCACCGTCCGCATCCCGTTCACGATCGTCAGTACGCTGACGATCGTGCCCGTACACCTGTTGCTGCGCCAGCTGGTCGCACGGCCAGCCGCGCTCGCGGGCACGTTCCTCTTCAGCGTTTCAAGCTGGAACCTCATCTACAGCCGCTGTGCCCACAACATCTTCCTCACCAATTTTCTTGTCATCATCATCCTGGGACTGCTGACGCATTTCGGGCGCACCCGACGGCTGGCGGGTATCCCCTGGGCCGCTTTGCTGTGCGGCTACACGCTGTACGCCTACGCGGGGTATCGGGGCACGCCCCTCTTTGCCCTGGCGTTTCTTGGGCTGTTGGGCATGCGCGATTTGTGGCGCATCGTCCATGGTGCCGACGCCGGGACGAAGCGGGGCGCCGCGCGGGCACTGACCCGAGACCTGGTCGCAACGGCCATTTTGGTGGTGATTATCGGCGCCGTGTTCGCGCCCGTAGTCGCGCAACTGCGCGCCGATCGCGGGCGGCCCGACTACTATTTCGAGGCCGCCAACCGGTCGTTGGCCAACAAGGAGTACTACAGCAGTGTCCCGACCGAGTTTGTCCGACAGCGGCTCGACCGGATCGTGAAGGCGTCCCGGATTTTCATGCACGTTGGTGACGGTTCGTTGACCTTCAATGCGCCGGACGAACCGATGCTCGACCCGCTGACCGCCTGCTGTTTTGTCGGTGGCCTATTCTTCGCGGCGCTGACCCCATGGCGGCGCTTTCACGCCTTCTGGCTGTGGATGTTCGTCACGCTGATGCTGCTCGGCACGGTCTTCGTCCAGAACCTCGACGTGCGCCGCTTACAGGGCATCACCGTCTTCGTCGCACTGTTCGCGGCGTTCTTTCTCGAGCGTCTGTGGCTGCACGCGCGGCAGCTGCCAGCCACGGTCTGCCGCTGGGGGGTGCCGGTCGTCGCCGCCACCGGCGCGCTCACGGCACTCGGTTGGAACTACAATGTCTACTTCCACAAGATGGCCGAGAATCCGGGGGTTCGCCAAGCGTTCAAGAACCAGTACACCGCAATTATTCACTATGGGCACGACCATCACGACCGTCGCTACATCCTCTTGCTGTCGATTGTGCGCAGGTACTTCGACCGCACGTATTATTACCGCGGTCCTTACGCCTGGTTGATCGACCGCCTGATGCGAGGCCGCGACATCCAGGAGATCGCAGAGGTGCTGCCGCCGCACGCACTCCCGACGCAAGAGGGACCGCTGACGATTATGGTGCAGGAACCGTACGAACGCCGAGCCGTGGGACAACTCTTACAGGCGGTGTACCCGAAAACCGACTGCCGTGATTTTTCGGAGCCCGACAGCCCGCCTGTCACGCTCACGGCGTGTGATCTGCCGAATCCACCCGGCGCGCGCGACTGGACCAGCACGCTCGAAGCACGCTACTGGCTCGGCGCCGAGCCCCTCGGTGCGCCCTTCCTGAAGCGCCGCGAACCATTTATCGCGTACGCCACGCTGCCCCCACAATGCTATGTCGGCCCGACCGGCCCCCCCGCCTGTTACGCCGACTGGAACGGTACGTTCGAGGTCCCCGTCGATGGGAACTACCGCTTCCTAGCGCAACCGCGCGGACGCACATCCATGGAGGTACGTGTGGACGACGTACGCGTCGGCACCGCACCGATCCATCTGTCCGCCGGCACACACCAGGTCTGGGTCGGGGCGCATCTGCCGCGCGAGGACGACGTCGGTGCGCGTCTCAGTTGGGAGCGTGATGGCACCGTCGAAGTGGTGCCATTTTACACACCGGGCGGCAGCGCGGTGGACAATGCTGGATCGTCCTGAGTCGGAGACACCCTCGCTGGTTGATGGTACGCCGACGGCTCACTGCCAGGCGCTGTCGTTCCCGATGGATTCCCTGTGTCGCCCGGCACTGCGTGCAAGGGACACGGCACTATCGGCTCCGTTCCGCTATAGAACGCTTCTGCCAGGCTCTTTGGGCACAGCGGCGTCGCCAGCATGCCACTAGCAGGATCGATCACGGCGAGCGTGATACCGGGCGGCGGCGTGAACGGATTGGGAGGTAAGCCGGCGGTGGCCGCTTTCATGAATTCGGTCCAGATCGGCAGCGCCGCCTCGGCGCCCGCCATGTTGAGCGGGCGCCGGTGGTCGTAACCGACCCAGACCACCGCGAGCAGGTCGGGCGTGAAACCGGCGAACCAGGCGTCGCTGTAGTCGTTGGTGGTGCCGGTCTTGCCAGCCGCCGGTCGCTTGAAACCCTGCTTGCGGGCCGCATTCGCGGTCCCGTAGTCGAGGACCCCCTCCATCAGGTGCGTGACCAGGTATGCGGTGTCCGCAGCAATGACCTGCTCGACCTCGACCGGGTTCCGCGCGATCGGTTGGTCGGCATGATCCAGCACCTTCTTGATTGCCAGCGGCGTGGTCCGCAAGCCATTATTTGCCAAGGCGCTGAACGCCTGCGCCACCTCGAAGGGGGTCACTTCCGCCGCTCCCAGGACCACCGACGGATAGGGCGGCAGCACGGCAGTAATGCCGAGCCGGTGCGCCGTCTCGATGATCGGTTGGATGCCTACGTCATGGGCCAGGCGGGCAGTGGCGGCATTCAGGGAATGCTCCAGCGCCTCCCGCACAGTGACCTCGCCGAAGTAGCGTTTTTTGTAGTTGGCGGGCGTCCACACCTGATCGTCGTACGCCCATTCAAACGGCTCGTCGGTGATGCGGGTCGTCGGGAGAATGGGCTGTGCGGCGTGCCGTGTCTCCTCAAATGCGGTCAGATAGGTAAACGGCTTGAACACGGACCCCGGCTGGCGCAGTGCCTGCGTGCACCGATTGAACTGCGTGCTCCGATAGTCACGTCCTCCCATCATCGCTTTTATCGCGCCGGTCTGCGGTTGAATGACGATCAGGCAGCCTTCGAGCGCATCCGCCGGCTTGTCCGCCCGCAGCTTTGGATGGCGTTTTTCCAATTCCGCCAAGCCATTTTGCAAAGCCTCCTCCGCAAGCCGTTGCAGGTGCATGTCCAGCGACGTAAGGATTTGCAGCCCTTCCGTCGTCAGCACCTGCGCCGGATAGGTTTGGGAGAGCTCCTGCCGAACGAAGTCGGTAAAGTACGGCGCATCGTTGGTCTCGTTGCTTGGTGGGACCGTGAGCAACGGCTCTTCCACCGCGGCAGCGCACTCCTCCGCCGTCAGGTCACCCTGCTTCTGCATGAGCAGCAACGCGTAATTGCGGCGGTGTTTGGAGATCCCCGGATTGCGAAAGGGCGAGTACCGGTTCGGCGCCTTGATCAGACCGGCGAGCGTGGCGATTTCGGCCACGGACAAATCCTGCACGTTCTTGCCGAAGTAAAAACGCGACGCCTCCGACACCCCGTAGACCCCTTGCGCACCTTTCTGTCCCAGATAGATCTCGTTGATATAATTCGTCAGGATCTCTTGCTTCGAGAAGTGGTGCTCGACGATGAGCGCCATCAGCGCCTCGCTCAATTTCCGCTTGATGCTGCGCTCATCCGTCAGGAAGAAATTCTTCATCAGCTGCTGCGTCAAGGTGCTGCCACCCTGCTCCAGACGGCGGCTGCGCAGATCCACCCACAGCGCCCGCACGATGCCACCGAAGTCGATGCCGTGGTGTTCGTAGAAATGTTGATCCTCGACATCGATGATGGCCCGCAGCATCAGCGGTGGGACCTCGTCGAGCCGCACCAGGTGCCGCTCCTCCCAGTTCCCCTGGTAAAGGCCGCTGATGAGCTCCGGATCGAGCTCCAGAGCGTACGAATTCTTCTGGGTTACGAGGTCTTCGATGGAGACGACGGAGCTGTTCGAGAGGTTCAGCCGTACCCGCGCGCCGCTGCCGGTGACGGTCGGAAGCGGTAACTCGCGCACGTAGAGGTCGACGAAGGCGTTGTTCTTGCCGATCGCGTACTCGCCTTGATGGGTGACGCCGCCCTCGACGCGCCGGTAGTCCAAATCCCGCAGCCGCTCGAAGAAACCGACCGTCTTCAGATCCATTCCCGGGTAGATCAGAAGGCTGTCGGAGTAGATTTTCGAAGGAAACGTCCAGCGGTGGCTCCGAAACCGCTCCAAGACGCTCGGTTCCAGACGCTTCAGCACGACCCAGAGGGTTACGCTGGCGGCCGCGATGCCGGCGACACACAGGAGGCAGGCGGCAATGAGGATGCGTCGCAACATGACCGCGGCGATCAACCGTCGGGGGGCGCGCCAAAGGCACGGGAGACACGTGAGGCCGGGGAAGCGCTCCCCGGCCTCAGCGCTCGCCCGGTCACTCGGACGGCTTCAGTGCCATGAAGATGGTGCTCTCGCCGCGCCGCACGAGCAACAGCACGCTCTTGCCCTTGCCAGCGGCCGTCAACGCTTTGCGGTAGCTCGCCAGGTCCTTGACCGGCTCCCGGTTGACTTCCAGGATCACATCGCCGCGCCGCAGGCCGGCGTCGTCGGCACTGCTCCCCGGTTCGACCGCGGAGACCACCACACCCTTGACCTCACTACCCAGGCCAAGGCTTTCGGCAATGTCGGGGGTCAGCGGTTGCACCGTGAGGCCGAGACCGCGCTCCTTCCCACCCGCCGCCACCTGCTCCTCGTCCTTGAGTTCGCCGATTGTCACCGACAGCGTCTCGGTCCGCTTGTCACGGATCAACTTGAGGGTCACCGTCTTGCCGACCGATGTGCGCGCCACCAGCATCGGCAGCTCCGTCGAGTCTTTGATCGGGCGACCGTCGAACTCGACGATGACATCGCCAACTTTGATGCCTGCTTCTTGTGCCGGACCGTCCTTGACGACGTCGGCCACCAGCGCCCCCTTGGTGTCCTTGAGCCCGAAGTTCTCGGCGATGTCGGGGGTCACCTTTTGGATCATCACGCCTAGCCACCCGCGCGTCACCCGGCCCTTCTCTTCGAGCTCGGGCAACATGTCCTTGGCCACGTTGATGGGGATGGCGAAGCCGATGCCGATGTTGCCACCCGAACGGCTGAAGATGGCGGAATTGATGCCGACCACCTCGCCTTTCAAATTGATGAGGGGACCGCCGGAGTTCCCCGGGTTGATGGCCGCATCGGTCTGGATGAAGTTATCGTAGCTGCCCTGACCGATGAACCGGCCTTTGGCGCTCACGATGCCTGCGGTCACCGTGTGTTCCAGGCCGAAGGGATTGCCGATCGCGACTACCCACGCGCCGACCTTCAGATCATCCGAGTTTCCCAGCGTCACCACGCTGACATCCTTGGCATCATCGATCTTGATCACCGCGATGTCGGTCTTGGGATCGCGCCCGACGACTTTGGCCTTGTACTCCTTCTCATCCGCCGTCTTGACGACAATCTCATCAGCATTTTCGATGACGTGATTGTTCGTCAGAATAAATCCCTCGCGGCTGATGATGAATCCCGACCCCAGACTGCGCTGTTTGAACTGACGCTTCGGCATCGGGCCGAAGAAACGCTCGAAGGGTTCCCAGAATTCGTGTGGGTTTCCCGGGCCGCCGAACGGGCCGCCCTCCGTGTGTGGGTTCGATTCCGCTTGGGACGTGGTTGAGACGTTCACCACGGCCGGGCTGAGCTTTTCGGTCAGGGCCGTGAAGTCCGGCAACGCACCCATCGGCGCCTGACTCGTCGCCTTTGCCGCCGGTGTCGGCGTCGCCGCCGCCTGTTCGGCGGGCTCTTGGCCCCAAAAACTAATGGCTTCGACGCGTGCCCCCAGGTGAAATGCCGCCGTGGTGAACACGCCGGCTAGAAAGCCAGCGGTCACTAAGACAGCCGTTCGATGGGCGCGCATAGGCGCTCTCATGCTACCTCCTTCTTGTCCAGTGGATTCTGGAAATCCGCGGCGCCCTTACGCACGCTTCCGTACGCTCTCCACGTAGCGGAGGCGTAGGTCGTACAGGACGCCGTCGAGCAACCCGGACTCGGAACTGTCGAGGTTGCCGGTCGTTTTCTCTTTGAGAATGCCGAGGATATCGATCATCTGTTTGGCCGCCGGTAAGTCGGTGGCGAGGCGATTGTCCGCCGGATTGGGAATCTCTCCCAGATGCACCAGGGCCTGCGTGCTCAAGCTGAGTACAAAGGTCGCAAACGTCAGGGGCAAGGCCGTTGCATCGTGCGGGGGCGAGGTCGCGGGGGCCGGTTGGTCCTGCTGCGGGCGCGGCTGCTCACGCGGCTCGGCGGCTTGGGTCTCGCGTGCCTCACCGGTCTCGGAAAACCGGCGCCGGTCTTCGACCTTGAACCCACGTTTTTCTTGCTGTGCCTCTTCGTTGCTCATTCAGCCCCCGATCACACCAGCTGCCACTCGCGCAGCCCCCTCGTTGCGGACGTGTCCACAGCCGCGGTTCACACGCGCATGGAGCGCAACCGACGAATCCGTTCCTCGAGCGGCGGATGGGTGCTGAACAAGTTCGCGAATGAACGCCCGCTCAACGGGTTGACAATGAACAGATGCGCGGTTTGCGGACTGGCGTCCAGGGGAACGCGCTGCGCGGCCGATTCGAGCTTTTCGAGGGCCTTTGCCAAGCTCTCCCCGCTGTGCAGGAGCGCGGCCCCGCTGGCATCCGCCTGGTATTCACGCGAGCGCGAAATGGCCAGTTGAATCAGCGTCGCCGCGAGCGGGGCGAGGATGGACATCACCACCAGACCGACAAGTCCGCCGCCTTCGTTGCGCTCGTCGCGCGAGACGCCTCCGAAGATCGCCGCCCAGCGTACCATGTTGGCCAACATCATGATGACCCCAGCCAGCGTGGCGGCAATGGAACTGAGCAGAATATCGCGATTGCGGACGTGACTGATCTCGTGCGCCAGCACCCCTTCCAGCTCGTCCCACGACATGAGCCGCATGATGCCTTCGGTCACGGCCACCGCCGCATGCTCCGGGTTGCGGCCGGTCGCAAATGCATTGGCCGCATCACTGGGGATGACGTACAGTTTCGGCATCGGCATCTGGGCGCGTGTCGCTAGATTCTGCACGATCCGATAGAGATCCGGCGCTTCGTTCAGCCCCACCGGCCGAGCCCCGTACATGGCGAGAACAATCTTGTCCGAGAACCAGTAGCTGCCGAAGTTCATGATGGTTGCAAAGACGAAGGCGACCACCAACCCCTGCGATCCGCCGAGAAAGCCCCCGATCCACAGGATGATCCCCGTCAGCAAACCCAACAACAGCGTGGTCTTAAGGGTATTCGACATGAAATTGTCTCCCGCGGCTTTGACGCGGCTACCAATCAATTTATTTGATGCCGACTGGAAATTAGCCGTTTCGTAGAGCCTGGAACCCCATAAGAGCTAATATGCACCTCCCCGGTTGTCAAGGTAGCTCAGGCCCGGCACCCCCTTGTGCGCCGTGCCCCTGAGAGCATAAGATCCGGCCGCTCAAGTGATACCCGGCAGGTGCGAACGCGCATGCGAACGAATGCCCAGGCGGCGCTCGACCGGTTGCTGTCCCCTCTCCCATGTGGCACGCGCGATCGCTTCCTCTGGGCCGTCATCGTCCGCTGGCTCGTCATTGGCGGGTTCCTGTTGCTCGCCCTCATCGCGCACCGGGCTGGACTGTTTGTCTCCGTGCGCCCCTGTGTGACCGCCGCCGCCGTCGCGGCCGCGCTGAACGGGGCCAACCACTTGTGCCTGCGCCGGAACCGCTACGCGGTGCTGGTCACGGCCGTGGCGATCCCGCTGGACCATGTGCTGACCACCTATGTCGTGGTGAACACCGGGGGCGTGTTGAGTCCGTTTGTTATGATGTACTTCGTCCAAGTCCTGGCAACCGCGATGCTGGTCGATACGCGCGCGGCGACCCTGAGCGCCGCGTTTGCCCTGCTCACCTGGCTCATCGGCATGCGCCTGTTGTCGTCCGGTTACCTTCCGTCACCGCCACCGTTTGTGCATGGCGCCGAACCGACCACCGCTTCCCCCGACTCATATCAGTCCACGTGGGCCGTTTTCTTTCTCTACTGTCTGGCCCTGCTGGTGTATCTGGGCGGCTATATCCTCAATCGGCTGCGGACCAGCGAACGGGACTTGGAGGACCAGCACCGGCGCCTGCAGGATGCGCTGACATCACTGAGCGCGGCGCATACCGACCTCCGGCAAGCATACGCCCGCCTGCAGGAAGCGGAGGCGCATCTGGTTCAATCGGAAAAAATGCGCAGTCTTGGCCAACTCGTTGCCGGCGTCGCGCACGAACTCAGCAATCCCATCAGTTTCATTTCCGCCAATGTGGAGCACCTTCGGAGCTACGTCGGCGCATTGAGCGCGGCCGTGCGGGCATCTGCCAACCTCCCGCTGCCGCCGTCCGCGCGGGCTAGCCTCGAAGCCGTCCACCGTAGTCTCGGGATCGACCGTGCCCTCGCCGATCTGCCCGACCTGCTCGACGATTGCGAGGAGGGGGCCCGGCGGACCGCGCACATCGTGATGGAACTCCGCAGCTTCGCGCGGAGCGACCCACACGAACGGTGGGCGCTCGCGGATGTCCACCGCTGTGTGGACAGTACCCTCGCACTCCTGGCGCATCGGCTAAAGGATCAGATCACGGTTCACCGCCAGTACGGTGAGCTTCCCGAAATCGAGTGCCTTCCGGGTCCGCTCAATCAGGTGCTGATGAACCTGCTGGCCAACGCCGCCGATGCCATTGGCCGCAAGAGGGGCAACATCTGGATCTCCACGCGCATGATTCCTGCAGCCCAGGGTTCTTCCACGCCGGCGGCGGTTGCCGTGACCATTCGTGACGATGGCGTTGGGATCCCCGCCGAGTTGCAGCCGAAGATCTTCGACCCGTTCTTCACCACCAAGGCGGTGGGCCAGGGCACCGGACTGGGGCTGAGCGTCGCCTATGGCATCGTTCACCGCCATGGCGGCACTTTGAGCG
>JAGDMS010000137.1 GCA_017860575.1 Deltaproteobacteria bacterium
CGCACCGATCGGAACCTCCCCACACGTCGCAGCCTGCCGGGCCAGCACGAGCGCTTGCAGCATGAATGCACAATCGGTTTCCCGAGTCGGGTCGGGTTGTATACGCTCGGCTAACATTGTCGGGCGACCGTAACATAAGCCTGCGGCCACGACAACGAACGCACGGCGATCCTCAGCCCGTTTATCGCCCCTTTGCTTCACTGGGCCTTGGCGCTAATAGTCTTCTGCGAAATGGAGGTCCAGCGAGATGGTGCATGTCGGAGATGAGGTCGTCCTTATGAGCGCCGCAGGTCGTTTCACGGTCGTGGCCGTTGAGGGTAACGTCCTGACCATCGAAAACGCCCAGGGCGTCCGAAAGACCGTCCTCCAAGCAAGTGTCCGCACCGTCGAGAAACGCGAAATGCCGCCGGCCTGAGCGGCCGGGAAATGTGGGCTGCGAGGCGTACGCGGCGCCTCCGCCGACTCAGCTTGGACCATCGCGTCCCGGGAGCGGGGCCCAACACTGTGTTTCGCGAGGATTACGAGATCGGTCGACCGGCGTCGCGGTGCCGTTGCGCCGTGAGGACGGCGTCGAGCTTGCTCAGGTACAACCGTAGGACCTCGAGGCCGTCGGGGCAGAAAGGGCGCTGCTGCGTCCGCTCGATCACCACATCGAGATCCATCCATTCTCCCTCGGCGATCTCGGAGGCTTGCAGGGTAAACGGGCCATCGCTGGTACAGCTGTAGACCATCCCGCTGACGCGGTTGGCTGTATCTTCGTAGCGCACGGGGAAGAGCCGCCGCAGACGCGCAGCACACACACCGAGTTCTTCCCGTAGTTCACGCTGGGCGGCCGTGTCGTAGCTCTCGCCCGCCCCGACCACGCCGCCAACCGCGACATCCCAGTGGGCGGGAAAGATATCCTTGTCCGCGGTCCGGCGGTGGACAAACAACCGCCCGTCGGAATTGAAAACAAGAATATAGACGCTGCGGTGCCTGAGGTTCCTGGCGCGCACCTCCCGACGCGTCGCCCGGCTCACCACGCGGTCCTCCTCGTCGACCACATCGACGAGTTCCTCGGCACTCACGGCTGGTCCCCCTCGCGTTCGATTTCCGCCGCGATCTCCTGTACCCACTTGCTGAGCGCCTCGAGGAATTGCTGACGCAACGTCCGCTGGCGCGGCGTCAAATGCGACAGCAGTTCCTCCTTGTGTTTCTCGGGATCGCCCTCGGCGATGATGACCTCCTCCGGCACCACGCTCAACAGCATCGCGCTGCGCCCGTCCCATTCGTCATTCACCGGGAAACCGAAGTCGCGCAGACCGCGCTCCCAGGTGGCATCGACGTCGATCCAGGTCTCGTCGACCGCGATTTGCAGGTAGTCGTGGAAATCGACAATCTCGTTCTTGCGAAGCGTCTCCTGCATCTCCGGCGGAAACACCAGCGGTGACTCATTGAATCGGTGTCGGCCAATCATGTGGCGGACACGGAGGCCCAACATGCGGAACAGCTCGCCGAGAAGGTAGTGCTTGCCGGAGCACGAACTACGACCCTGCCTGAGCACCTCCCCGGGATCGCGACTGGCCGGGTAACAATAGGGGATGTCGCGCACATGCTCGAACAGCTGCACGCGGGATTGGAGCGGCGTCGAGCCCGCAGTCCAATTGTGAAAGGTCTGGCGGATGATGTCGTTTTCCATGGAGTGGGCTAGGAATGAAACGTCAATCGGCTCTTGTAGGACTCAGTCTGTTGTGAACGCCTCGGCCTGGAACGAAGGCGGCACGTATAGCCGTCCGGGACTAAGCCGCCGCACTGTACTGACCGGCGGCGTCGGCGTCAATGACCACGGTCATACCCACGGTGTCATCTTCAGGGATGCACTTGCACGGCAAACCGGGCCGCTTCCTCCGGCGTGTTGACGTTCCGAAATGACTCCTCCGCACCGGCGACGCGGCGCATCACATTCTCCGGCACGTAGTCGACGTGAATGGTCGGCAGGAACTCGCGGACCGCGTCGGCCCCGGCGCGCAGCGCCGCCGCCATGGGCGTGCGCAACGCGGTGGCATACACCGCGTGCAGCGGCTCGATATCCCCGTCCCACCAAGGCACGATGGCATCCTGGCCGTCGATGCGGGCAATCAAGAATGCGATTGGTTCCACCCGTAGGAACGGCATGTCGCAGGCGACAACGAAGGCATAGGGGTGCCGGACCAGGCCCAAGGCGGCATGGATGCCCGCCAGCGGACCGTGTCCAGGGAACTCGTCTCGCGTCACCTCCACGTCGAACGGCGCATACTTTTCCGGCCGGTTGCTCGCCACCACCACCTGGGGAAAACAGCGGCGCAAGAGCGCAAGGGTACGATGGAACACGGGCTGGCCCTCCACCGTCAGAAAGGCTTTGTCGGCGCCCCCCATGCGACTGTTCTTACCGCCGGCGAGGATGACCGCCGCGACGGCATCACTGAGCCAAGGCGCAGTGCCGGTTTTAGATGCCGCTGTCATCTCGCAACATTAGCAAGCGGCTGTGGTCCTCCCATCGTGCATGCCCGGGCGGAAGCATAGGAATGCCTGGCGGAAGAGTCAAGAATATGCGACGCCCACAGGCCACCACAAGCGGCACCGGAACACTCCCGGTGCCGATGTCACTGGGCGGGAAGACGAGCGACGCGCGGAGAGAGCGCCAATTCGGATCACGGACTGCCGGACCATTGGGGGGGGCAGCCGTGAGTTTGGCGGCTACCGCCTCACGAGGCAGCAGCTCTGCCGGTGCCGAATACGGTCACCGTCTTGCGTTGGTTTGATGTGCCGTTGATCGTGACGGTGACCGGATCGGTCGGCGGGCTGAGGAGGCCAACGGCATCAAAGACGATCGTAATGGCGCTTTCACCCGCGATACTGATCGCGGGACCGTACGTGCTCAGGTCGCGGCTGTACACCGCGGTCCCCGACTGGTCCTTGATCTGAATGGTCTTCGTCTGCGGCGTGATCACCACCGACCGCCGGGTGTTATAGGCGATGGCGCTCGAGCGCGCGATGTACAGGGCCCCCATGACCTCCCGCTGGACGCTCGGCAACGCTGTCTGGGCCCTGAGTGTGGTCAACGACGGGATCGCCAGGGCCGATACGATCGCGATGAGACTACTCGCCGTGATCACTTCGATGATGGAGTACCCGTGCTGTCGAAGGAGCAAGCGCATCCGTACCTCAGTGCATGAGTCTCATGCTGACCAGGTCCAGCGGCATGATCCCTGCCGCGTAGTGCTGTATGGCATCCGTGCTGTAGTAAAATTCAGAATTGCCTCCACCGTTGATATTGTAGGTTGGCACGCCGGCGTAACAGTGGCAGGACGCTGATCCATAACTTGCAGCATCCGTGCAGCTCTCGTTCAAGACACAGGAGGCCTCGCAGGCGTGGCCGGCGGTGGCATTCGGGGGGACGTATGGGGTATTGGTGTTCGCGATCAGCATGCCACCGCTGATCGTACCGTTGCCAGCCCCGTTTTGCTCGAAGTTCCCAGCGCCGATGACCAGAATTACGCCCTTGTACGTCGGCGTACCGCTGAACGTCAGCTTCCCGGTCACGAGCAAGATACCCACTCCCGACTCGTTGCCCCGCATAGTGAAATCACCATCGACGACGGTGACCTGGGGCGAGCTGGTGGTTCCGTAGGGGCTCGTGCAAGTCTGTGTTGGACTGTAACAAGCCTCTGCCGGATTCGACCGTGCAAAGTTTCTTACGCTGGTCACCAATTGCTGGAGATAACTGACTTTCGTGAGACACGGATTCCCGGGGAGCAGGGCGGTGTGGGGCCCATCGCCGTCGGGTGGATAATACGGATTGTACGGATTGGCAACACTGGTAGTGTCGAAAAAGTTTTCAGTAGACGGGTTTATCGCACTCGTGCCGTTGCCGTTCCCATTTCCGTTACCATTGCCATGTCCGTTGCCGTTGGTGGGGCAGCTATAGGTTCCCCCAAAAGCACCGCAGCTCGTGTACTGCCCGGAGGAGCAGTTCCCGGGGGTGCACATAATACTATCGACTTTGGCTTTCGCGGCGTTCGTACTCACGGCAATCGTCGGATAGCATGACGGGCCATTCGGCTGACCAGGAGGATACCCGTAGACGAGGCGCGCGTTGGAGGCGAAGGACTGGAAGTTCACGTCCGGCCCTGGCATCGTGATAAGCGCGGGTAAATTCATTCCGGGCAAGAAATTTTGGTAGAGCGCAAGCTGCGCCTGCGCCACCGCCAGCGACTGGGCCGGGCCGGCGAAGGACGTGACCATGATGCGGCCGTTGGAATCGGTAATCTTCGTCACACTCGTGGATGGCGAGCCGCCCTCGAGCAGGTCATTGGTCAGGAACACCTGAAAGTTGCCGGAGCCGAACGGGCGCGTCGCCACGATCGGCCTGTTACTGGTCCCGTTGCTCGTTGCGCTCGTGCCGCCGAATCCGGCCAGCGTCGTGGCATCGACGAGCGTGCCGCTATTGGCGGCACGGCTCAGCAACTGGTCGAGCGTCTGCCCGGCCCGCAGCTGAGTGCGGATCGTTTCGCGCGTGTATTCCGCACCGGCCTCGGCCAGTGCAACGGCCGTTTTCAGCTGGCGGTCGTTGCCTGAAGTCCGCAGACCAGATACCGAGTTTTGCAGCACGGCCAAGCCCAGCACTAGGACCACCACGAGCGAGACCAACGTGACCGCGAGCGCGATGCCGCGCTCCGACGCTAACCGCTTAGCAATTGGGTCGAACATTTTCCTGCCTCTCTGCGACCTCAGTCGTCAGCGTTTTGGTGACGATCTTGCCTTTGTAACTCGCCGTGGCCGTGAGCTTGATCTTGACGACACTGGTCCTTCCCCCGGCAACCTCCGCGGCAGTCTGTAGCGTAGGCGGCTGTGGAGTGGGCTGCGGCGTAGGTGCCGGCGCGGCCGCAAAGGCACAGGAGACGAAGAACTGCAGGGTGAACTCCGTCACATTGTTCGCCACCGGCTGTGCCGTGCCGGCGGTCCAGCCGGCGCCGCTCCACGTGTCCTGGGTGCGCAGTAGCTGTCGGTTCACCACCGCATACGTCACGCGTTCCGAAACATTGTCCGAGTTGACATCCCCAACGAAGGTCACACTGTCGGCGGTCGTCCCCGTCGTCACGTCCTGGAAGATCGGTTGGTTGACCCCGTCAACGACGTACCCGGCAGCGAGCAGATCGCTGCGGATGAGCGCCATGGCGGAGGCGACATCGATCTGCGCATCGAGCATGCGCGTCTGATAGCCCACGGAGGAAAAGGAGGTGGTGGTCACCGAGACGATTGCACCGGCGACGACCGCGAAGGTGACCAGGCTCGTCATCATCTCCGCGAGCGTGAAGCCATGCTGGCTGCGCCAGTGCCTGTCCGCAGCAAATCGCATCTTATGAGCCTATCGCCTTGAGCGTCGACAAGGTGTAGCTGCGAGGTGCGCCATAGTCGTTCCAGGTCACCTGCACCTCGATCTGCTTGGTATTCGCCAAGACCGTGTTGTCGGTGATCTTCCACTTGAGCGTGAAGCCGCAGGATCTGCCGTGGCAGCTTGACCACGTCGTCCCGTCAGACGCCAATGGATTGGCGTTGCTCAGCGTTCCGGGAGGATCAACGTACTGGCCGCTCGTACTGCTCAGTCGTGGATCCGCATAGCTGATGAAGCGCACCGCATCGCTCAATTGCACGGCCAGATTATTTGCCGTGAGCATGTTGTAGGACACCACGGCACCACGCAGGCCGCCGCTCTGAATGTACGCGACCGGCGTCAGGGCAATGGCGAGCAACCCGGCAGACACCAGCACCTCTACCAAAGAGAACCCGGCGGTGTCGCGGAGCGCTTTCCGCCATGATGATTCAGAGTGTCGCCGGCGACGCATGGGCCCCCCCTCAAATGTCGCCACCGATCACCGCCACCGCCATGGGAGTGCCTCCCAGACTGATGCTCCCGCTGGGGCGTACGGAGGTGGACTTGATCTTCAGGATGTTCAGCGTTCCGCTGCCGTAGTTGGGCACCAGCAGGGAATTGCCGAGCGGGGTGATGGCCATTTCGTACGGCCCAGTGGAGTTGGCCTGTCCCATCGCGACGGTGCGTTGCAGCGCGAAGCCGCCCCACCAGGAACTGAGCACAGAAAGGGTACCGTCGTCAGAGTTGGTCACGTAGAGGGAATGAGTTCCCCATTCGGGATTCCTGAGCACCGACCAGGCCCCATTGCCCACTCGTAGCCGGCCCAGTACGCCGCCATCCGAGTAGTCTGAATCGGTCGCGATGACGCTGACCGTTCCGGAGTTGATGTTGGACACGTACGCCAGGTCGCCCCCCGGGCGCAGCGAGATCGCCCACGGGGTATGGCCGGCATCGATCGTCCGGGTGACGTTCAGAGAACTAGTGTCAACCACGGCCACCTTATCGTCGGACCGGCAGGTGACATAAATCGGATTGCCGCTGGGGTTCGGCGCTACCGCGATGTGTCCGGGAAAGTTACCGACGGCCACGGTCGCCCGGACACTCCGGCTGGCGGTGTCGACCACCGACAAGGAATTGCCGTAGGTGTTGGCAACGTAGAGCGTACCGCCGTCGGGGCTGAGCGCGATGCCCTCTGGCGCCGAGCCAACGGTGATCGTTGCAAGCACCGCGTTCTGCGCGGTGCTGATCACCGACACATCGTTGGTGCCGCGGTTGCTGACATACATATATTGCGCGTCCGGCGAAGCGTCGATGTCAACGGGAATGGCCCCGACGGGAATGGCAGCCAAAATGTCCCCCGTATCAACATTGACCACTTGAACGGCGTTGCTCGTCGTATTGGTCACGTAGGCCAGCGTCGGTTGCTGCGCCCGTGCCGGCGTGGCTGACCACACGCTCAAGAGCAAGGAAGCCACGGCCGCGAATGAGATCGCGTACTGGCGATGGAGGTGTGATGGCTTCATCTTCGTTCCCCTTTCGTCCCGGTTCCCAGGGACCCTGTGGGAACGGCTCGTGGAGCAACCACCGTGCCGGGCGCGGGCCCCTACCTGCAGCATCGCCGTTCCATGCTGCCCGTTAGTTCAGCAGCGTCATTCCGGTCACGCTGCGGTACGCTCACAACGAACAGAGAAAGCGCGGTACTCACCCGCTGTGACGTCTGCTACAGAGGATGATCATGGACCGTGCCTTCTCCTTAGACGAGAGTCCGATTTTCCCCGAGCAGCGCGGCTGTGCTAGCCTCCTGGCGGAGAATGGATAAGCGTTTATACCTACGCTTGGGCGATCGGGTCGTTCACCGTCAGCACGAAGAGTGGGGCGAAGGTGCGGTCGTCGAAGTCATGACATCGTCCCTTCCAGGCGGGACGTGCCTCGTGCGCATCCGCTTCGCCGATGGACGTCAACGGACGTTCAACAACGACATGGACCATGACATGTGCTGCTACTACTTCGGCGTCCGCAAGTGCTGGCACGCCGACATTGGGCCGTCAGCGGACGCGCGGCGGACGCAGCGCGCCCGTCTCACGCGGCCACGTGGGGGACAGAGATAGCGGAGAGTGCCCGGCTTACGCCCGGGCGGCGATGGCTTCCGCGCGGGCAATGCCTTCGGGTGAGAGGTAGTCCCGCATGAAGCGCTGTAACGCTTTGAGGGCCTTGTCCGCGTCGTCGAAGAGGGCTTCACGTACCCATTCATTCCTGACCCAGCAATCGAACGACGGCGATTCCCCCAAGGTCAATTCGAGCGTCCGCTCTCCCAACGGCGTACCTGTGACCAGCAGACGTAACGATCGGCCACAATCAACGATGACCGCTCTCGCGTACGGCGGCAGGGGAACCAGCTTCTTGATGCGCTCCAACTCCCGTTCCGGGTAGGCGGAACCAGCGAGTTGGACGTACCCCCACCCTCCCTCAGGGGGATCAGCAGCCTGCAACAACTTCAGATTGTGGTCCGTGAGAAGCTCCCTTGCAGTGTCCTGCTGGAAGTCTTTTCCCACTTGGAACAGTTGGCTCCCAGCGGGCCCGGGAGGCCGTTTCACCCGCACCTTGTCGGCGCTCCCCAGATCCACCCACCAGCGATTCACCACGGTCGGTTTGTGAGCCGATTTTTCCTCGCTGGCCTTTCTCGCCATACCGCGTCCTTATCGCCGTGTCCGCTGGCCGTTGCGGCGGTGGGTGCCATTGCTGACACCTTTCACCATGCGCAACGCAAACATGTCCGCCTTGCGCTCGGCATCCGCCCAGAAGACGTAGTGTCCCATTTCATGGTACACCGCGTTCACCCACTGGCGCTCGGAATTGTACTTTCTGCCCTTCTTCCAGTTCTCCGGATGGACCAGATGGATCTTGCCGTCCTCGTACGTCTTCCCCGCCGTCCGGCCCCAATCGAGGTATTCGAACCACTCAATGCGCGGGCGCTTCAAATGATAAAAGCGACACAACGCGCTGATCGCCCGATTGAATGCCGCCGGTTTATGATCCTCGAAAAACGTGCTGAGGTGGCGCTGAATTACCCGCCGATCCTTCACTGTGGGCAAAATCATCCGCATGAGAACGCTTCCACAACTCCCGTTCAAGGGCCAGATATAGAGAGCGCCTCATTCAAAGTCAACGCGGGGGACCGCAACCGACAACCCGCATATAACATTCATAATTCACCTGAAGTATCAAGTGGATATACCCACAACGCAAGACTCTACTTTGCACATGAGCCGCACATGACTAGATGCTCGTGCATCTCGTCTCTCGTCGCAGACTGGATTGCAGGGGTGCGGTCGGCTATGATCTCGCACCCATGTACCCCGTGCTCTTTCGGATCGGACCATTGACGATCTACGGCTATGGCTTGATGATGGCCATTGCCTTTCTGGCGGCGGCCTACCTCACCGGCAAGGAGCTCGATCGCAAGGGATTCAATGGCGAACTCGCCTCCACGTTGGTGCTTTGGGCTGCTGTTGGCGGCCTGATCGGTGCCCGGCTGTTGGCCATCCTTGGTGACCTGGAGGGGTTCCTGGCCAACCCGTTGCAATCGATCTTCAGCGGTTCTGGTTTCGTGTTCTACGGTGGCCTGATCGGCGGACTAGTCGCTGTCAGCTGGAGTATGCGCCGTCTGCACCTTCCGTGGGCGCTCACGGTGGATTGCATCGCTCCCGCACTGCCCTTGGGGCACGGCATCGGTCGAATCGGCTGTCTCCTGGCCGGCGACGGCGACTGGGGGAAAGAGACAACTCTCCCGTGGGGAATGGCCTACCCCAACGCCATCATCGGCTGGCACTATCCTCCCGGCGTGCGGGTACACCCCACACCGATCTATGAGTTCCTCGTCTACACCCTGATCTTCGCTTTGCTCTGGTCGATGCGTAAGCGCCCGCAGCCCAACGGTACGCTTTTCTGGTGGTATCTCCTCCTTGCCCCCGCGGCACGTTTCCTTGTCGAGTTTGTTCGCATCAATCCTCGCATCCTGTTCGGTCTCACGGAAGCGCAACTCACGAGCGTGGCACTCATGTCCATCGGGGCCTGGAAGCTATTGACGGCGCGCGGCCTCCAAATGACGGCGACTGCGTCCGCGAACGCGTCGAAGCAATGAGGCGTTGGGGATTACTGTTGGGCGGCCTCGTTGGCTTCGGCTTGGTCGTCGTGGTGGGGTCGGTCTTTCGTTACCAGCAGCGGCAGGTGGCGGTACACGCGGCGTTCCCCGCTCCGGACTTTACCTTGCGGGACCTGCACGGGCGCGTACATCGACTTGCCGACTTTCGAGGGAAGGTTGTCTTTCTGAATGTCTGGGCCACCTGGTGCCCCCCGTGCAGGATGGAGATGCCGTCGATGGAACAACTGCACCGCCGCCTGCAGGGCAAGGATTTCGTCATGCTCGCCATCAGCGAGGACGAAGACGGCCCCGCAGTGGTCCAACGTTTCATCGACGAACTCGGCCTGACGTTCCCCGTGCTCATGGATCCGGAGGGCATCGTTCCCGGGCGTTACGGCGTCACCGGCTATCCCGAGACATTTGTCATCGACCGGGACGGTCGTGTCATTCAGCGGTTCATTGGTCCGGAGAACTGGAACAGCGAAGCCAGCTTCCAGTACTTCGCGCGCCTCTTGGAATCCGGACACGGCACCAGCACAAAGGCGGCCGGTGAAAGCGCGGCGACCGGGGGCTAGAACGGCGCCGTGCTGGGTCCTGGGCGCCTACCTTGCCATCGGTCTTGCCGCCACCAGTGCACGGGCCAAAGAGACGTTCTCGATCGATTACGTCGTCACCATATCAGCGGCAACGCCGCACATCGCGGAGGTCCGTTGGGAGCTTGCGGGCATCGAAGAGGTTGCACGGCTCAAGCTCACCTTCCCCGCCGACCGCTACAGCACTTTTGCCGGCTCGGGCACGCTGCAGCCGCTCCCGGACGGGATGCTCTGGGAGCCCGGGGGACCGTATGCACACCTCACGTACCAGGTCGAGATCAACCACGCACGGGGCAAGCAACAGCGCTACGACAGCTACGCCGGCAACGGCTGGATTGTCACTCGTGCCCGCGACCTGTTCCCCCGTATCGGCATCACGTACCATACCGGTACCACCGCGAGCCCCAAATCCCGGGCCCGCCTGATCTTTCGCTTACCGCGGGGGTGGCGCAGTGCGGCGCCGTTCGCCTCCGCGGGACCGGCCACGTATCCATTGAGCCAGCCTGGAAACACCCTTGATCGGCCGCGCGGGTGGTTCGTGTTGGGCCGGTTTGATCTCGACCGGCAGGAGATTGACCAGGTAATGGTCGAGATCGCACGGCTTCCGGGCACAACCTTTTCTCCCCGCAACCTCTTCGATTTTCTCGACCGTACGTTACCCACGCTGAAGAAACTGCTTGTCGCCACGCCGGCACATATCCTGGTGGTCTCCGCACCGGATCCCATGTGGCACGGCGGAATCAGCGGCGAGAATTCCTTCTTTATGCACACCGGGCGGCCGCTGCGCACGCCCGACAAAACCTCACCGTACCTGCATGAATTGTTTCACGTCCTGCAGCCCTACAGGCCGGGCCCAGACGCCGACTGGATCGAAGAAGGGCTGGCCGAGTTCTACTCCCTCGAACTCCAACGCCGCGCCGGCTTGATCGATGCGCCGGCGTATGGCCGGGCGCTCGGGTACTTCGAGCGCTACGGATTGTGGAACGTCGATTTCACACAGCAGCACGACAACGCCGCGACCAACAACAGCGCGCCGCTGGTCATGTACGCCATCGATCAGCGCATCCAGCGGGCCACCGCCGGCAAGAAGCGGCTCGACGATGCCGTCAGCGAGCTGGCACGCGAAGGGGGAGAAGTCTCCACCGCGCGCTTCTTGCGGGCCGTAAACCAGGCAAGCGGGAAGGACTTCGCCAAGTTCTTCGACCGCCACGTGTCTCATGGCATCCCACCGGACATCGGCAGTGCGCGTTGAAGGCGCCACCCCGCGCGCACCGTTCATACCTGGTGCCGCAGGATGCAGCAGACTATGCTAGACCGGTCGGGGCATGGCCCCCCCGGGCAAGCCGTGGCACCCGGCGGATGGTCTTTGGGTACCGGACCTGGACGATATGCCATAGGCGATCAGCCATCCGCGCGAGGCAACACCTCGCTAGCGATGCCGTGACGGAGGAACGAGAAGCATGTACGTCAATACCGCCTGGCTGGACATTGCCATCATTCTGGTTCTGGTTCTCGCCAACGGCTTCTTCGCCGCCGCGGAAGTATCAATCATCGCCGTGCGCAAGAGCCGCCTGACGCAGTTGATCAGCGAGGGGCAACGCTGGGCGAGCATCCTCGCCACCCTCAAGGAGGACCCCGGCCGCTTTCTGGCCACCGCCCAAATCGGCGTCACCGTCGTCGGATCGATGGCGTCGGTCATCGGCGGCGCCGCCGCGGTTCGATACCTGGAACCCCTGCTGCGCGGCGCGCTCCCCGGACTTTCCACCCAGTGGGTGGAGGCGCTGGCACTGTCGGCCACAGTCCTCGTCATCTCGTATGTCACCTTGGTGCTGGGAGAGTTGGTACCGAAATCCCTGGCGCTGCGGCACACCGAACGCCTGGCATTCCTCTCGGCTCGGACGATTGACCGCCTGTCCATCCTCGCGGCACCTCTCGTCAAAACCCTGACGTTTTCCACCGATGCCGTCCTCTGGTTTTTTGGCCACCACGTCTCTGGTCGGGAGGCCTTCATCTCCGAAGACGAGCTTAAGCACATGGTGCACGAGGGCACCCAACACGGCATCTTTGACGAGGCGGAACGGCAGCTCATCCACAGCGTATTCGAGTTCACCGACACGTCGGTGCGCGAGGTCATGGTGCCCCGTTCCGAGGTGCACGCGGTGGAAGCGTCCCTCCCCTTACGCGACATTCTGCGGCAGCTCATCGACACCGGATTCTCGCGCATGCCGGTGTACCGCGGGGACCTCGACCACGTCCTCGGCATCGTCCACATCAAAGACCTCCTCCGCGAGGTTGAACGCCCGCAGCCGGCGACGCTGACCAGCATCACGCACCCGGCCTTCTTTGTTCCGGACTCCATGCAGATCAGCGACCTCCTGCGCGAACTGCAGGCGCGGCGCACCCATATGGCCGTCGTCGTCAACGAGTTTGGCACCGTCATTGGGCTGGTCACGATCGAAGATCTGCTCGAGGAGATCGTGGGTGAGATCCGCGACGAATTCGACGTCGACGAGGAGCAACCCGTGCAGGAACTGTCCGACGGTTCGCTGCTGGTCCAAGGCTCGCTGCCGCTCGAGACCCTCAAAGAGCGCTACGGCACACCGTTCGAAGAAACGCCCAATTACCGCACCGTCGCCGGGTTCGTGGTGGCGCAACTC
>JAGDMS010000138.1 GCA_017860575.1 Deltaproteobacteria bacterium
ATCTTCGGAGGCTCGGTGAACCTCCCCAACCGGAACTTCCGGAAGGACAAGGCGTATGCCCCTTATGGACAGATCACCTGGACGCCGCCGATCCTGGGCGACAAGCTCAGCCTGACGGCCGGGGTGCGCTACACCCAGGAGCAGATTCATCTGGACCACTTCTTCGGTACGGCGATCCACCCGTTGGCGACGGCGCCCCCCTTGAAGATTTCCGGGGGCAAGGCCTTTGGGGGGAGCGATGCGATCTCGCCCATGGGGGACATCTCCTACCAGTGGACGGACGATTTGATGACGTATCTCCGCGTCAGCCGCGGGTACACGAGCGGCGGGTTCAATGACACGGCCGCTACCGCGGAGTTCTTCAAAGCCTTCGATCCGGAAACCCTGTGGGCGTTCGAGGGGGGCGTCAAATCGCAGTGGCTCAACAACCGGTTGCGGCTCAATGCCGCCGGGTTCTTCAGTTATTATGAGGATCTCCAGGTCTCGCTGTTCCATTCCAGCCTGCAGTCGGGCGCGGTCAGCATCCCGGCGAATGCCGACCGAGCGGAAATCTGGGGGATGGAGTTCGAAGGTACCGCGGTTCCATTCCGCGGTCTGGAAGCCACCGTGAGCTATAGTTTCCTGGCGCCCAAGTATACCAAGTGGATGGACCAGAAATTCGACGCCGCCGGCAACCCGATTTTTGACTCCGCGGGGAACCCGGTGCTGGAAAGCGTGGTGGACCAGCGGAGCTTCCCAGACAGCCCCCAAAATCAATTCACACTTGGGCTCACGTATACGGCGCCGCCGACGACTACCGGTGTATTCTCAGCGCATTTCGATGTGTCCTGGCAGGATAAGGTGACATTCATCGTGAACAATTACACCCCCGGTAGCCAGGCCGACGAAGGGTGGGCGTACGCGCTGGCCAACGGCCGCCTGGCGTACACCGGTATTCCGCTGCAGAAGGGGAGTCTCGACATCGCGGTGTTTGCCCGCAACTTGTTCGACCGGAAGTACCGGACCTTCGGTGTCGATTTCGGCGCAGGGCTGGGCTTCTCAGATAATAACTACGGCGACCCCCGCACGTTCGGCCTGGGCTTGACGTACAATTTCACCGCGGGAGAGGCCGCGCCGCCACCCCCGGCTCCTGTAGCCCAAGCGGCGCCGCCACCGCCACCGGCAAAGAAGAAGATCGTGCTGCGCAGCGTCCATTTTGACTTCGACAAGGCGACGCTGAAGGCCGATGCCAAGCCGATCCTCGACGAGGCGGTGCAGGTGCTGAAGCAAGAAGGCAGCGTCGACATCATCGTCGAGGGCCACACCGACAGTGTCGGCACCGACCAGTACAACCTCGGCCTGTCGCGCCGGCGCGCGGAAACCGTGCGGAGTTACCTGGTCGACCACGGCATCGCGCGGTCGCGGATCACGGCCGACGGTATGGGCGAGTCGAAGCCGGTGGCATCCAACGACACCGCCGACGGCCGCGCGCAGAACCGCCGCGTGGAATTGCACGTCAAGTAGAAGTCTCGTTGCCCAACGCGTGTTGGGGTGCGGCCATACCGCGCCCCAACACGCGCCTGACTGTCGGACCGAGCGCGCCGTGCGGCGGCCCAACGACTCACGCCCGCACGCACGCAAGACCGAGGACATCGCAGAGCCCGGCCAGGTCGTCCACGAAATCGCCGTAGATCAGGACCTGGTGATTCCCCATCGTCTTGTGCACGTAGTCGCGGGCGTCGGCGACGCGCACGGTGAGCGTGGTGCGGTCGCAAATCGTGTCGCGGCAGTCGACGATCTCGCCGCGGGCCGCAAACAGCGCGTCGAGTTCGTGGCTTAGCCGGGCCAGCGTGACGACCTGCCCACGATCGCCGTAGTCGACGTACGAGGTCACGCCCGAGCCGCCGGTCAGGTCGCGGCTGAACGGTGGCGCGGAGTGCGAGTGCACCAGACGATACGGCTTCGCCGGCTGGTCGCGTCCGAGCATGCGCGTGGGCGAGCAGCCGTGCGAGATACTTACCAGATTCTGCTTGGGGTCGGCCAGGACGAGGTTCCCCATGTAGGCCGGACGTTCCGCGAGGTATTCCAGGAGTAACATGGTCAACGTGGCGCCGGCATCCGATTCGCATCCGGCCGGCAGCCCGACATCGCGGAGTGTCGCCAGCACGAAGCAGAATGGCGCGCGCTGCTGGGTGTACATGACTTCGAGACAGCCCACCGATACGGCGTGCGCGCGTTCCCGACGCATCAGGTCCTCCAGCGCGACGTGGATCCGCGCGCCGTTATACACCTCGTCCGCCGACGGCTCCCCGCCGCCCAGCGCGCCTGTCGTCCACTGACGGGCCACCGCACGCGCGCGCGCCTCCCCGACGGCATCAACCTGCTTCACGAAGTCCGCACTGGAGACGTGCACGAACTCGACACCAAATTGGCGGCGGACCGTCTCGGGATCCGGCAGTCGCTCGAAGCACGCGTACTCACCGAGGATGAGCATCCGCGATCCGTTCAGCCGCTCCTTGACCTTGCGCAGCCGGATCGAACGGACGCAGGACAAAACCTCCTCCGCATCAAGACAGTAGGTGAGATGCGGATGCTTGCCACGCTCGGAGTGTGGCAAGACGTAGAGGCCCATCATCGGCGTGCGCTCGCCACTATAGGCGATGATCGGACACGGCAGGTCCCACAATTCCGGGTCGACGCCGCCGCTCATGCTCACCAGGACACCGTCGACCGCGCTCGCAGCCGCAATGACACGCTCTCGGTCCGCCGACTCGAGCAGGACGATCGGCTCGCGAAATTCGACGTCATCGGCCAACCGTGCCTGCAGCGGAGCGAGCATGGTACGGATGTTCTCAGCCGCCGTCGGCGGGTCGGTCGCAACCAACAGTTGCGCGTTGTCCTGCGGAAAGACATGCCACGCCTGCCCGACAACATGTACTGGCTGCAACACGACTCTCATTGGTTCTCCCTTCCTGAAAGCGGTTCGAACCCGACGAATCAATCGACGATCTACAATGGACCCAACACCCTAAATCAGCCCAGATCGACCCGCAAGCAGCGCGCACGCAGGGTCGACGGCAACCACCGCCAGTGGACCGGCATCGCACTCGGGCGTATGAGTGAGCTCTCGGATCTTGACGGCAGGGAGGGAACGAATGGAATTGCCGATGCGGCCGTTGGGCACAAGTGGACTGCACATCACAACCGTCGGCTTTGGAGCCTGGGCGATCGGTGGCGGCGGGTGGTCGTTTGGTTGGGGACCACAGGACGACGCTGACTCGCTCACCGCGATGCGGCACGCATTCGAGTGCGGCGTGAACTGGATCGACACGGCGGCGGTGTACGGCCTCGGCCATTCCGAGGAGCTCGTGGGCCGCCTGTTGCGCGACCTCCCCACGGACAGGCGGCCGCTGGTGTTCACCAAGTGCGGGCTCAAATGGGACGTCAACAACCCGATGACCGTGGCGAAACGTGTGCTCCGCCCCGAATCGATCCGCAACGAGTGTGAAGCCTCCCTGCGCCGCCTCGGCGTCGAACGCATCGACCTGTATCAATTCCACTGGCCCGACGAGACGGGCACCGCGGTGGAGGACTCGTGGGGCGAGATGCAGCGCCTGGTCGACCAAGGCAAGGTCCGCCTTGGTGGCGTCTCCAACTTCAACGTCGCGTTGCTGGAACGATGTGAGCACCGTTGGCATGTCGCTTCCCTGCAGCCGCCGTTTTCACTCATTCGTCGCGAAGTCGCCGAGCACGAACTGCCGTGGTGTCGCGCCCACGGCACCGGCGTCATCTGCTACAGCCCCATGCAGGCGGGGTTGCTCACGGACCGTTTCAGCGCGGAACGCGTGTCCGCCATGCCGTCCGATGACTGGCGCCGCCGCGCCGAGGAGTTCCAAGCGCCCCGTCTCGCGCGCAACCTCGCGCTACGCGATGCCTTGCGACCGATCGCCGCGCGCCACGACACCACCGTGGCGGCAGTCGCCGTGGCGTGGACACTCGCGTGGCCGGGAGTGACGGCGGCGATCGTTGGCGCGCGCTCGGCCGCGCAAGTCGACGGCTGGCTGCCCGCCGCAACACTGCAGTTGACGGCCGCGGACCTGGACGAGATCGCCGCCGCCCTCGTCCACAGCGGGGCGGGCGGAGGCCCGACGCGGCCGTAGGCCGCGCCGCTAATCCTCGACGAACTGGTTGTTGTCCTCGCCCATCAGGACCTGCTTCAGCACCTTGCCGGTGGCGTTGCGCGGCAGCGGTGTGCGGCGGATTTCCCAGTGGCTCGGAACTTTGAAGCGAGCCAGCGTCTCGCCCACAAATGCCGCGAGCGCTGCAGGGTCGAGGGTGGCGCCCTGCCGCGGGACCACGACCGCCTTCACTTCCTGGCCCAGTTCCGGGTGCGGCACCGGGATCACCGCGGCTTCTTGCACGTCGGGATGCTCGGCGAGCCGGTTTTCGATCTCGACGGGGTAGACATTCTCGCCGCCTCTGATGATCAGATCGCGCCGGCGGGAGGCCAGGTACAAGCGGCCGTCCTCCATGCGCCCGATGTCGCCGGTGCGTAACCAGCGGCCGGCAACGATCGTTTCAGCAGTGGCCTCCGGCCGGCGCCAGTATTCCAGCATGACCAACGGCGAGCGGATGTAGATCTCACCCTCGCTACCTTCGGGAAGCACGCACCCTTCCGGATCACGGATCTCGAGCTCGACCGTCGGCAACGGGCGGCCGACGGATGCGGGATGCGCCAGCCAGTCGGAGCCGTTGATGATTGTCGCCAATGCGCTCGACTCGGTGAGGCCGTATCCGATGGCGGGCAGGGCGCAGCGGAGATCCCGCTGCATCCGGCGTAAGAGCTCGGGAGGGGTCGGCCCTCCCCCATTGCCAATGGTGCGGAGAGAGGACAGATCGTACTTGCCGAAATCGGGATGGTTGATGATCCGCCACACGAGGGTGGCCATCACGCCCCAGCCGGTCACCTTTTCCCGCTCGATGATCCGCATGGCCTCGACCGGATCGAAGCGGCCGACATTCCAGACGGAGCGGATGCCCGTGGCCAGGTAGAGGATCGCACTGGTGTGCAGGCCGGACACATGGAACAGCGGGCTGGTCACGAATTGGCAGGGAGGGAGCGGGGGACCAGACGGCGGTTCCAGCATCATCGTACGCATACCGTTACAGCAGGTCACCATGACGCACGCGATCACATTGCGATGACTCTGCACGGCGCCTTTGGAGCGGCCGGTCGTCCCGCTGGTGTAGAGAATGGTGGCCGGGTCGTCCTCCGCAATGGCGACGGCCGGCAGTGACGCCCCCGGGTCATGCCCCCACAGCGCCTCGAATTGCGACTCGATCTCGATGACCGGCATGCCCGGGTCCTGGCCGCCGAGCCGTTCCAGGCGCTTGCGATCGGCCACGAGCAACTTCGGATCGGAATCTTCGAGCGCGTAACGAATCTCGGCGCCCATCCACCAGCCGTTAATTGCGACCGCGATGGCCCCCAGGCTGACCGTGGCCCAGAAGGTGACGATCCACTCGGGGCAGTTCGCGGCAAGAATGGCGACGCGATCGCCTTTGCCGATGCCGTAGCGCTCGTGGAAGACCTTGGCCACCGAGGCGACGGCACGCGCGTGCTCGGCAAACGTGATGTGGCGGTCGCCGAACACCAGATACTCCGCGTCACCGAAAGTGACTGATTGTTCGACATAGGCGCGCAGTGAACCAGGACGGTTGGCGAACACCGTCATGCGTTCCCCGAGCACCGTCTCCTCCGCCAGCGCAAACGGGCCCCCGGGTCCGAGCAGCTGTGCGTCAATCTGCCGCGCCTTTTCCTGCGCAACGTCCGTCATCGTCGTTCACCTCGACGTCCACTCGTTCAGTACCGCCCGCAATTCACCGATGTGCTGCACTCGTAGCGCAGCCCCGGGCAAATCTCCAACGCCGATGAAATGCGTACCTGCCGCGCGCGCCGCCTCCAGGTCGGAGAGACTGTCGCCCACGTACACCGCCTCGCCCGGGGCGATGCCGAAGTGCTGGACACACTTCTCGATCATGTCGGGAAACGGCTTGGGCCGCGGCACATCGTAGATGCCCACGGCCAGTTCCAGCAGCGGGGCCAGGCCGAAGTGCCGCATGACGCCGGTGAGCGTCACGCCACGGTTGGTTGCCATCGCCAAGCGATACCGCACCTTGAGGTCGGCCAACAACTCGAAGAGGCCGGGGACCGGCTCCATCCAGCGCAAGAAGGGGCTGTAGTCCGTGTTGTGCGCGATCGTGCGGGCCCGCTCGAGGACCGCCGGCTGGTCGCGAAAGAGCGCCTCGAACAGCTGCGGCGACGACAACGTGTGCGCAAGTCGCTCACCGGCGGCATCCAACGGTGGCGCACCCAACTCGGCCAGCACCGCATTGTAAAAGGCGACATTGGCTCGCCACGAGTCAAACAGCACCCCGTCGCAGTCGAAGATGACCGCGCGCAGCGCGCCACCGCTCTCCAAGACGGAATCTCGCATTGATCGGGAAACTAGCGATTCATGGCACAAGCGCAAGAGGTACGATGCTTCGCCTCACGATCGACTGGCCGCCCCGACGTGCTGTTGCACTGCCCCCGGGGTTCGTGGTCTACACCAGGCCATGTAGAGGTCTGGGAGCGAGTTATCCGACTCGGCGCAGATTGCACGATGGGGGCACCGCCAAATGAGCAACCCTGGTGAGTTGCGCTGCACGCGGCGGCAATTCTTATCCGCGGCCTGCGCGGCGACGCTACTGTTGTCCATCGACAGCCTCTACCCCTCGCCGGCGGGCGGCACGATGGCCGCGGATCCCACCAGTGCAGGGCTTCCGGCAATCCCGGAATACCGAACATGGGAAGACCTCTACCGGCGGCAATGGCGCTGGGACGCGGTCGTCCACAACAGCCACGAGTGCAACTGCAACAACGCCTGTTCCTGGAGCCTGTACGTGCGCGACGGCATCGTGTGGCGGGAGGAGCAGACCGCGGCCGCCGTGCAGAGCATTCCCGGCTTACCCGACTTCAACCCCCAGGGCTGCCAGAAGGGCGCGACCCACAGCCACCAGATGTACAGCCACACGCGTATCAAGTACCCGCTCAAGCGCGTTGGCGAGCGCGGCTCGGGGCGGTGGGAGCGCGTCTCATGGGATCAGGCCCTCACCGAGATCGCCACCGCGCTCGTTGACATCATCCGCGACGATGGCCACGACACCATCTGCTGTTTTGCCGGCACACAGGCTGTGGGTGTCAGTAAAGGCGGGGTGGCCAAGAGCCGGTTCGTCGACCTCGTGGGCGGCGTCTTCATGGAGGTGACGGGGGAAATCGGCGACTCGCACAACGGCGCCATCATCACCGGCGGCCGCCAGGGTTTCGACGGGGGCAGCGATACGCGGTTGTACTCGAAGTGCCTCGTGCTGTGGACCTATAATCCCGCGGTGACGCGCATCCCCGATTGCCACCATCTGTGGGAGGCGCGCTATCACGGGGCCACGGTCATCGCGATTTCCCCCGACTACAACCCGAGCGCGGTGCACGCCGATTACTGGGTGAACCCAAAACCCGGCAGCGATACGGCGTTGGCGCTGGCCATGGCGCACGTCATCGTCCGCGACAGGCTGTACGATGTCGCGCACCTGAAGGAACAAACCGATCTCCCATTCCTCGTCCGTGACGACACACGACGATTTTTGCGGGCGTCCGACATTGAACCTAGCGGGCGCGAGGATGTGTTCTACGTCTGGGACCTCGGCCGCGGCGCACTGGCGCCACCGCCCGGGACAATGGGCTCCGCGCAGCAGACGCTGCTCTTGAACGGAATCGATCCTGCCCTCGAAGGGTCCTGGAAGGTGACGCTGCGCGACGGAAAAATGGTCACGGTCCGGCCGGTGTTCGAGCGCCTCAAAGATGTCTTGCGGCAGCACACGCCGGAATTCGCCGCGCGTGTCACCGGCGTGCGCGCGCCATACATCGAACGCATCACGCGCGAGTACGCGACGCGCAGGCCGGCCTTGATCCATTCCGGCTGGGGGCTGCCAAAGCTCTACCACGGCGACCTGCTCGAACGCGCCATCATTCTGCTTTCGGCGCTTACCGGCAACACCGGCGCGGTGGGCGGTGGCTTTTGGACCGGCGGGTTGATCCCACAGGAAGGCGTCGACCTGCTCTCGGCGCCGGTCGCGGCGCAACTCCGAAAGGGCCGCGCCGGTAGTTCGGCGGCGTGGCTCTACGTGCATGCGGGCCTGCGCGAGTGGCAGAGCCGCTGGATTCCGACGCCTGGACCGAAGTCGGGGGACGCCTACATCATGGAGGCAATCGAACGCCAGTGGATGCCGGTGTTCCCGCCGCCAGGCAAGAACCCGCGCGCCCTCATCGAGTGCGGCTCGAACCTCCTGCGCCGCGCGCGCATGAACCACCTCGTGCGTGAGCGCCTGTGGCCGAAACTCAAGCTGGTGCTCACCATCGACTTCCGCATGACCTCGACGGCGATGCAGTCGGATTATATCTTACCCGCGGCCAGTTGGTACGAAACCACCGGGATCAAGTACACCGACACCAAGATCCCCTACTTCGTGTTTCGCGGGCAAGCGGTGAATCCTGTGGGTGAGGCACGCGACGAGTGGGCGATTTTCGCATCACTCAGCCGGAAGATGCAGCAGCTCGCACCGCAGTTGGGGGTGACGACCTACGCCGACGAGATGCTGGGCATCACCCGCGACCTGCGCCGCCTCTATGACGAGTTTACCGCTGGTGGCAAGTGGCCGGAAGACGTGGACGGCCGGCGCATCGTCGAGGAGATCATGCGCACGTCGACGTGCTACGCGGGGGTGTCGCTCGACGAGATGGAGCGCAAAGGGGTCGTGCCCTGGGCCAACGCGGGTTCGGCCGCTCATCGCGCCTACGGCAAGACGGGAGACTACGCCGTCGGTAAGCCGTTCACCGCGGCCACCGACTTCACGGAGAAGAAGCTGCCGTGGCCGACCCTCACGGGGCGCCAGCAGTTTTACATCGATCACGAGTGGTTCCTGGAATTCGGCGAAGAGCTCCCGGTGCACCGGGACCCGCCGCAAATGGGCGGCAACTACCCGCTCCGCATGACCTGCGGGCACACCCGCTGGGGTATCCACTCGCAGTGGCGCGACAACGCACTGATGCTGCGGCTGCAACGCGGACAACCCATCATCTACATCAACCCTGCCGATGCCACGGCGCGCGGGATCACGGACGGTGCCATGGTGGAGGTGTTCAACGACGTCGGTCGGTACCGGGTCCAGGCCCTCGTCACTCCCGCGATGCAGCCGGGCCAGGTGCATACCTACCACGCCTGGGAGACGTTCATGTTCCCGGGCGGCAAGAGCCACGCCGGCCTGTTCGCCTCACAACTGAAGCCGCTGGGCATGGTCGGCAATTACGGGCACCTCGTCTACGCGCCCATGTACTATCAGCCGAACAACGTCGACAAAGGCACCTGCGTGGACGTGCGACGGGCATGACGCCGCCGGCCTGCCGATTTGCGGCTCTCGACGTCGCCCTACCGTTAGAGTAAACACTCCCGCGCGGGCAGCGGTGCCGGCCAATCCAAACCACACGGCCTGCAAAAGGAGAAGGACGATGCTGACGAACCTGGACGAGAGTCTTCGCCACCAACTGGCCACCACCTTTGATCACGTTGGCAGCAGCGACCACCGCTTCTTCGATCGCTACTGGTTTGGCGCCTACGACGGGCACGGGCGTATGCAGTTCTGCTGCGGCATGGGCCAGTACGCCAACATGAACGTTCAGGACGGTTTCGCCGCCATGCAGCTGCCACGCGCCGGCAGCGGCGTCAATCAGCATAATTTCCGCGTCACGCGCGCGTTACGGCCCACCCTCGACGAGACCGCGGTCGGTCCGCTGTCGGTCGAGATCCTCAAGCCGTACGAACGCATCCGGCTGCTGTGGAAGGCCGGCGAATTTCCGCTGAGCTTCGACCTGGAGTGGCGGGCGTACCTGCCCCCGAGCGAGGAGAAGCACCACTTCACCCGCGTCAACGGGCGGCCTTTTCAAGACTATCACCGCTACACCCAGGCCGGCCGCGTCTTTGGAGAGATCACGGTCGGCGACCAGAAACAGGTGGTCGACGACTGGTGGGGCGGCCGGGACCATTCTTGGGGCGTGCGCTCCCAGGTTGGCGGCTACGAGGTGGTCAACGGCATGGGCACCGAGGATTTTCTCAGAGCGTTCGGGTTCGTGTTCTACTGGCTGACCTTCAACTCCGATGAGGTCGGTGGTTACGTGCAGCTCCAATACCTGGGCAATGGCACGCCCGTGTTCAGTGACGGCGAACTCGTTTGGCGTAGCGGTCGCCGCATGCAAGTGGCCAGCGGCACCATCGAGGCCGAGTTCCACCCGGGGACGCGCATCTTTCGCCATCTGCGCACCCATCTCGTCGGACAGGACGGCACAACGGCCGACCTCGAGGCCGAGCCCATTCTCGGCTACTGGTCAATGGACGGCACCGGCTACGACTGGGGTTGGAACGACGGCAAGGGCCTGGGATTCTACCGCGGCGACTACTACAGCGAGCACGACGTGTACGACATCAGTCACCCGGAAACGGTCATTCGTCCGGACGGTACGGTGCACACGCCGGCGCACCGCGAGGCCCCGTCGATCATCACGGTCGACGGCATGCGCACGCCGCGCAGCGTTGGCCATCAGGTCTTCGTCCTCAACGGCCCGGTGCCGTTCCTGGGCCTGGGAGAGTGACGCGCGCTTCGAGTTCTTCGCGGCGACGGCGGCTCCCTCTCGTTGGCGGCAGGGGCCGCTCAGAGAAATGAATGGTGGCGGCGGGCCTCTGTGCCCGCCGCGTCGGGTGCAGGCACAGAGAGGCCTGCACCCACCAGTGCACTAGCGGAACCAGTTTTATCGTATGCGGGTAAGCGGCATACCCAGGCGCAGCGGGAGGAGTTGACGTATGGAAGAGACGGCCAAGCAGGGCCCAAGTGATCGCGAGCACCTCCTGCACGTCCTCCGAGGCTGGCTTGCCGGTCGCTGGCCGGCTGCGGCGGACATCGCCATCGACGACCTCGGCGGTCCGAGCGCAACGGGATTCTCGAACGACACCGTGTTCTTCCGCGCCCGCTGGCAGGAGCAAGGGCACGCGCGGGAGGGACGGTACGTGGCGCGCATCGAGCCGACTGAGACGCCCGTCTACCCGCCGCAGACCACCGTGTCGATGGCATCGGTCGAGGTTCAGTACCGGATCATGCAGGCCATCGCCACGCACAGTAAGGTACCCTTGGCTGCGTTGATTGGGTACGAGGCCGACCCGGGCCCCCTGGGCAGGCCGTTTTACGTCATGGGCTTCGTCGAAGGACAGGTGCCCACCGATTGGCCACGGTACACGCAGGAGGGCTTCCTCGTCGACGAGGCCACACCGGCCCAGCGCCGCCGCCTGGTGGAAAGCGGCATCGAGGTGCTGACCCGCATCCATCGCATCGACTGGAAACAGGCCGGACTCGACTGGCTGGTGCCGCACGGCAAGACGCCAGGCCTGCGCTGGCAGATCGATTTGTACCGCGACAACGCGCGCGCCGAGTTGCGCGGGCGTGCGCATCCAATCCTCGATCAGGCATTCGCGTGGCTGGAGACGCACTTTCCAGGCGAGAGCGATCACCTCGGGATCAGCTGGGGCGACGCGCGTCTCGGCAACATGATCTTCCGCGACTACGAATGTGTGGCGGTGACGGACTGGGAAGCGGTTGCACTCGGTCCGCCCGAACTCGACCTCGGGTGGTGGCTGATGTTCGACCGCTTCATTCACGAATCGTCCGGGGTGACCACGCGCATGGACGGCATGCCGACGCGCGCGGAGCAAAGGGCCTATTACGCCTCGCAGGTCGGCCGGTACCTGGGCGACACGCACTACTTCGAGGTGTTCGGCGCGACGCGG
This sequence comes from Deltaproteobacteria bacterium, assembly GCA_017860575.1. Taxonomy (GTDB): domain Bacteria; phylum Desulfobacterota; class Binatia; order HRBIN30; family HRBIN30; genus JAGDMS01. Next base: position 11,907 of record JAGDMS010000138.1, read on the forward strand.
TTCACCGCGGTAATGATCCGCACCATGGACCGGATGACCAAGACCGGCATGATGCCGCCGGAGATGAACGCCGGGGTGCACAACGTCGCCACCCAGGTACTCGCCGACCTGCTCGGCATCCCGTACAACTGGACCGATCCGCCGCGGTAAGACCAACCGTAATTGTCCTGGCCCTCGGCATCTGACGGCCCGCCTGCCGCGGCATCACGACGATCCGTTCGGCCGCATGCTGGTGGCACAAGCGCAGGAGGAGGGGCTGACGCTTGTCACCCACGACCGGCGCATGGAGCCCTACGGCATCGAGATCCTGTGGACGTGACGGTGTTATCGCATCGCGCGGCTCATGTCGCAGCGCGGACTGAGCACGAGCAGTAACCGACCTCCGCGCTCCCCCTCCCTGTTCGCAGAAGTGCACCCGACGGAGGGGACCATAATTCGCCCCAAACCCACAGACCCTCACGCCCTCAGGCCCCCAAGCCGTCTGGCGGCTCCGGAGAAATCGTGTGACAGAAGCCTGGCACTCTGGTATGGGTTTTTGCCGTTAACTTGAAAAGTGAGGTGCAATGAAGATCGGCGTTCCCAGGGAAATCGTCCCGGGCGAGCGGCGCGTGGCACTCACGCCGGACGCGGCTGCCGCCTTGGCTAAACTCGGGCTGACGGTGTTGGTCGAAGCGGGCGCTGGCAGCGGCGCGTTTTTCTCCGACGCCGCTTACGAAAAGGCCGGTGCCTCCATCGTCCCTGACGCGGCGGCGCTCTACGGCCAGGCCGACGTCGTGCTCAAGGTCCAGAAGCCGCAAGAACATTCGACGCTGGGCCAACATGAGGTCGATCTCATGCGTGAGGGGACCGTGCTGGTGGCCTTCTTCGCCGGCACCGTGTTCGCCGCCAAGGTTCTCGTGATGGGCGCCGGCGTCGCCGGCCTGCAGGCGATCGCCACGACCCGCCGGCTCGGCGCGCAGGTGTGGGGCTACGACGTCCGGCCGGTGGTCAAGGAACAGGTCGAAAGCCTCGGCGCAAAATTCCTGGAATTCAATCTCGGCGTAACGGATGCGGAGGACAAGGGCGGCTACGCCAAGGCCCTGTCCGCCGACGCCAGCCGCAAACAGCAGGAACTGCTCGCCGAGAAATCCAAGGAGTTCGACGTGATCATTACCACCGCGCTGGTACCGGGCAGGGCGGCGCCGCGCCTCATCACCAAGGAGAACGTGGCCGCGATGCGGCCCGGGTCGGTAATCGTGGACCTGGCGGCGGAAGCCGGCGGCAACTGCGAACTCACCGAGCCGGATCGGGTGATCACCGTCAACGGGGTCACCATCCACGGTCCGACGAACCTGCCTGCCACCGTGCCGGTGCACGCCAGTCAGCTCTACGCGCGTAACGTGACGGAGTTGCTCAAGGAGTTCGTGAAGGACGGGGCCTTGGCGCTCGACTTCACGGACGAGGTCATCAACGCCACCTGCGTCACGCACGGCGGCGAGATCGTAAACGAGGCCGTCAAGGCCGCGATGGCGGGAGAACGCACGGCATGACCACGGAACTGGAAGTCGGCCTGTATATTTTCATGCTCGCCGGTTTTCTCGGCTACCACATCATTACGCGCGTGCCGCCGCTGCTGCACACGCCACTGATGTCGGCGACCAACGCGATTGCCGCCATCTCGCTCGTGGGCTCACTGGTGGTCGCCGGCAGCGATTACAGCGCAGTCCCCAACGGCTGGGTGTGCACCCTCCTGGGCTTCGCGGCCGTGACCTGCTCGGCCACCAACGCCGTCGGCGGGTTCCTGATCACCGACCGCATGTTGCGCATGTTCAAGACCGCCGAGGAGCGGGAGAAGGGCGGGCGACGGCCGCTGGAACAGCAGATGCTCGTCGGCGCGGTGGTGTTCGTCGCGCTCGTCGTGGTCCTCATCTATGCGGCGAAGCCGGCCGGTATGGGGGTGGGGGAGTTCGTCCGCGAGCACGTCGCGGCGCAGGCGCTGCGGTACGGCTACATCCTGTCGGCCGCCATGTTCGTGCTCGGACTGAAAGGGTTAAGCTCGCCGAAATACGCGCGCGCCGGCATGTTCCTGGCGGCCTTGGGGATGGTTGTTGCGGTGGTCGGCACGTTGTTCCACCACGAGATCGTCCACTACAAGTGGATTGCCATCGGCTTCGCTATCGGAGCGGTGGTCGGTGGTACGATGGGCCTGCGCATCCCGATGACCGCCGTGCCGCAACGGACCGCCCTGTCGCACTCGCTGGGCGCATTGGCGGCGTGCCTGGTGGGTGTCTCCGAATACTTCCGGTACCAAGGGGCGTTGAACCGGGTGACGCTGACGGCGCTCGATTTCGAGGTCATCGTCGGTGGCCTCACCTTCACCGGTAGTCTCATGGCGGCGGCCAAACTGCAGGA
>JAGDMS010000343.1 GCA_017860575.1 Deltaproteobacteria bacterium
CGGTTCACGTAGGCCTCGGCGTGGTCCAGATAGTTCTGGAACAGGGATTCCGCCTGCTCCTGATAGGAGTAAACGAACGCCTTGGTGATCTCCTTCTCCAGAAGCTCGAGGTACTCCTTGTGCAGGATGTCTTGGAGGAAATCGAGATATTGCTTGCGGGTGTCGTCCGGGAGGTCCGCCTCCTTGGTCATGTTGATGATCGCCTCCCGCACCGTGATGGGGTTGATGCAATTGCCGATGATGTTGTCGGAGAGGGCGTTGTCCAGGGCTTTCATGATGAACCGGGTGGAGATGCCGCTCATGCCTTCGCGTTTGGCGTCGTCGCGCAACTCGTGCACGTCGATCTTCTTCGTTTTACCCTTCTCCACAACCTCCTCGCCGTTGTAGAGCTTCAGCTTGGTCATCAGGTCACACTTCGTTGTCGGCTCCAGGCGGGAGAGGATGGCGAACATCGATGCGATCTCGAGCGTATGCGGTGCCACGTGCGCATGAAAATCCGAGTTGCGAATGATCTTCTGGTAGATTTTTACCTCCTCGGAGAGGCGGAGGTTGTACGGCACCTTGATCACGACGATGCGGTCGAGGATCGCTTCGTTGGTGTGGTCGGCCTTGAACTTCTGCCACTCGGCCTCGTTCGAGTGCGCGACGATGACGGTATCGACGTACACCATGCCGTGGCGGCCGGGGGCGGGAATGACTTTTTCCTGCGTGGCCGTGATCATAGCGTGCAGGTACTCGGTTTCGTTCTTGAACACCTCGATGAACTCAACCATACCACGGTTGCCGACGTTGAGCGCGCCGTTCAGGTCGAGCACCCGCGGGTCCCCCTCGGAGTACAGGTCGAGCTTCGAAATGTCCTCGCTGCCGATGAGCACGGAGGTGTCCTGGTTGTTGGGGTCCACCGGCGGCACGACACCGATCCCCACGCGATTGCGCTTGGAAAACAGGCGGGTCACCACCGGCACCTCCTCGTAGCGGCCACCGAATTCCTCTTTCAGCCGGAAGCGGCAGACCGGACAGAGGTCGCCTTCGATGTGGGCGCCCAGCGTCTTCTCGAACTCGCGCCGTAGGTGGCGCGGGATCAGGTGCAAGGGCTCCTCCGCCATCGGACAGCCCTCGATGACGTAGCACGGCGCGCTCTCTTCCAAGCCGTGCTGCAGTTTCTCCACCAGGGAACTCTTGCCCGAGCCGACCGGCCCCATGAGGTACAGCACCTGACGGCTCTCCTCGCCTTTCAGCGCTGCCGAGTGAAAGTAGCGCGCGATCTGCGCCACCACCTTTTCGATCCCGAAGAACTCATCGGCGAAGAAGTTGTAGACTTTGACCGGCTCGTCCTTGAAGAGCCGTTTGACGTGTGCGTCATCCGACTCGGTGATGTCGCGCACGCCAGCCTGCAAGATGAGATCATGCAGGCGCCCGTGTGCCAGCTTTGTCAGGTCCGGGCTCTCTTTGACGCGCTCGAGGTAGTCGAGGAAACTCCCCTTCCAGGCATGGGCCGCTCTCGTCGCTCGATCCTCCTGGATGAGTTTCTCAAACGTGGCCTTGTCCTGTCGCATGCCCCGCTCCTTTGGCAGAGATCGCCGCTCGGCGTCCCTGCCTCGCCGCTTACGCTTCGCCCTATGTCACTTGGATGCTCACCGGGTCACGTCTATTCATAGCGATGTTTGAGGTACAGCAACCACCCAAGCAAGAACGCGGTGGTAACGCTCGGCGAACAATTCTCTTATTGAATTGGGGTGACCGATCGAACAACCGTAGCGACACCGCGGATTGCTTCACTGCGCCCGCTTCCTCCCCGCCGACCATCGGTGTAAGAAAACGCTACCACCGGTCCGGCGATGCGTCAATGCGGTTCCGCGCGGCGGTTCCGTGGCGGCGGCGGGCAGGACCGGCCGGCCCGACCTGCTGACGTGACTTGGCCGCGCCTTAGAGCTAAGGTTGCGCACGGAAAACGAGGCGAAGGCACCCATGAGCGACCTCAAGATCGATATCGTCCCGAAAGCGTTGCTGGTGGCAGTGGATTTCTCGGTCGGCTCCCGCCGCGCGCTCGAAATGGCGTTGGCGTTGTGCCCGCAGGGCGAGATCACCGCCCTGCACGTGGTGGACACGGAGTTCGCCGCCCGGGTCGAAGCCCAGGGCGTGGCAGCTAGTTCCGAAGTGGTCGGTAAATTGCGGAGCCGGGCCGGCGAGGAATTCTCCTGGTTACTGCAAGAGAAGAGCCACCGGCCGTTCGATACGATGATCGTCGAGGGCATCCCCTTCGTGGAGATCATCAAGATCGCGAAGGACCTCGATGTTGACATGATCGCGATGGGTATGCACAAGGCGACGTTTCGTGTCGACGAAATCCTCTTCGGCAGCACGGCTGAGAAGGTTCTGCGCGCCAGTCACTGCCCGGTGCTTTGCGTGCCCTGACGGCACGCGGCGCTGCCCATTGCATGGAAAAACGGCTGCGGTTCTCGCTCTGGTATTTTCTCGGCGCCGTGGCGCTGCTGTTTCTGCTCCAAACCTTCCTGATACGGGAGGAAGCGGGCCAGATCACCTACGCGCAATTCAAGCAGTTGGTCGGTACCGGTAAGGTCACGGATGTCGTCATCGGCGCCGACTACGTCTCCGGCAAACTGACGACGCTGGATGTCGAGGGCATCCTGGGCCCGGAGCAGATCAAGCATTGGAAGGATCTCGGGGGTGCGAATTATTACTTTCGCGCTGTCAAGGTCGACGATCCGAAATTGGTCGAGGAACTAGAGGCGCACAAGATCGCATTCTCCGGTCGCGTGGCGAACACGTGGCTTGCCAACCTTGTGTCCTGGGTCGTGTCGTTGGTCTTTTTCCTGGTGCTGTGGGGATTTCTCTTCCGTCGGATCGGGACCGGTGCCGGCGCCGGCGGCGGATTGATGGCCATCGGGCGCAGCAAAGCCAAGGTTTACGTCGAAAGTGAGATCCGCGTCACCTTTGCGGACGTCGCCGGCATCGACGAGGCAAAGGAAGAGCTCCGCGAGGTGGTGGAGTTCCTACGCACACCGGAACGCTTTCGCCGTCTCGGCGGCAAGATTCCCAAAGGGGTGCTGCTCGTTGGCGCGCCGGGTACGGGGAAGACGCTCTTGGCGCGCGCGGTGGCGGGGGAAGCCAAGGTGCCGTTCTTCAGCATGAGCGGCTCCGAGTTCGTCGAGCTGTTCGTCGGCGTTGGCGCTGCGCGTGTGCGTGACCTGTTCGAACAGGCCAAACAGAAAGCCCCCTGTATCGTGTTCATCGATGAACTTGATGCGCTGGGGAAATCGCGCAGCATCAACCCCCTGGGCACGCACGACGAGCGTGAGCAGACGCTGAACCAGCTCCTGGTCGAAATGGACGGGTTCGACCCCAACGTCGGGGTGATCATCATGGCCGCCACCAACCGGCCGGAGATCCTCGATGCCGCCTTGTTGCGTGCTGGCCGTTTCGACCGACACGTCGCACTCGATCGCCCCGATGTCCGCGGGCGCGAGGCGATCCTGCGGGTGCACACGCGCCAGGTGAAGCTGGCGCCCGACGTCGACCTGCGCGTGGTGGCGGCCCGCACGCCGGGGTTCGTCGGCGCGGACCTCGCCAACGCGGTCAACGAAGCGGCCCTCTTGGCGGCACGACGTGAGCGCGCCGAGGTAACCATGCAGGACTTCGACGATGCGATCGATCGCATCACCGTCGGGGCCGAGAGGAAAACGCGGGTCATGAACAAGCGCGAGCGGGAAATCGTCGCCTATCACGAATCCGGCCACGCGCTGATTGCCTCCGTCCTCCCCAACATGGATCCGGTCCGGAAGATCTCCATCATCCCCCGTGGGATCGCCGCCTTGGGCTACACCCAGCAGCTGCCCACCCAGGATCGCTACCTGATGACGCGGTCGGAGTTGGAAGACCGCATGGCCGTCCTGCTCGGGGGACGGGTCGCCGAAGAGATCGTCTTCGGCGATATCTCAACCGGGGCGCAGGACGACCTGCAGAAAGCGACCGATATCGCCCTCAGCATGGTGACGCAGTATGGCATGAGCGAGACCCTCGGCCTGCGCACGTTCGAGCGCGAACGGCGCTCCCCGTTTCTCGACACGCCCATCATGTCCCCCAAGGAATACAGCGAGGAGAAATCGAGCGCCATCGACAGCGAGGTCGGCGAGATCTTCCGGCGCAGTCACGAGCGCGTCCACCGGCTTCTGAGCGAACATCGCGCCATCCTCGACGAATTGGCCCATCGTCTGCTCGAGAGGGAGGTGGTGGAGGGTGACGAGTTACGCGCCCTCTTGCCGAGCGACGGCGACACGCAAAGGGCCGCGAGTTGACGTGGTGAGTCGTGCGCGAGCACTGCCGATCCACGAATCCGGCATCACGGCATCAGGCGGTCTCGGCCAGTGGCTGACTGGTAAATACCAGCGCGCCGCCACGGTAATCCACGACGACACGGCTGTTGTCGTGGATCTCGCCGGCAACGATCCGCCGGCCGAGGGTGGTCTCCAGCTCCCGTTGTAAGACGCGCTTGAGGGGCCGGGCCCCGTATACCGGCTCGTACCCGGCCTGCGCAAAATGCTCCAGCGCCGCGTCGGTCAGCTCGATTTCGATCTTGCGCTCCGCCAGACGCGCGCGTAACCGTCCAAGCTGGATGCCGATGATCTGCTTGAGCTGCTCACGGGTGAGGCTGTGGAAGACGACGACCTCGTCGACGCGGTTGAGGAATTCCGGCCTGAAGTGCTGGCGGAGGGCCTCCAGGACGTCCGCCTTCATGCGGTCGTACGAATCGGGGTCGTCGCCACCGCGATAGCCCAGAATCAACTGGCTGCCGATGTTCGAGGTCATGATGACCACCGTGTTCTTGAAATCGACCGTGCGGCCGTGGCCGTCCGTCAGCCGGCCATCGTCGAGGATCTGCAGCATCACGTTGAAGACATCGTGGTGCGCCTTCTCGATCTCGTCGAAGAGGATCACGGAGTACGGCCGCCGCCGCACCGCTTCGGTGAGCTGGCCGCCTTCCTCGTAGCCGACATACCCCGGCGGCGCGCCGATGAGCCGGGCCACGGTGTGCTTCTCCATGTACTCGGACATGTCGACGCGCACCACCGCCGCCTCGTCGTCGAACAGGAACTCCGCCAGAGCGCG
>JAGDMS010000019.1 GCA_017860575.1 Deltaproteobacteria bacterium
CACCAACTCGTAATCAGCATTGATTCCCCAGCACATCTTGCCCGCGTAACTGAGGACAGTGATACCCAGCCCCTGGTTTTCGAGCAGCGGCACAGTGGAGTACATCTCCAGCAGGCGCGCCCCGAGCAGGTAGAGCGGCTGCGGCGGTCCGGGGACGTTGGTGACGATCATGTTCGCCGACCGATTGGTCGCCCGCAACCCCATCGTCAGCATGACCGCAGGTTGCCATTCCGCGACGGCCATCATCATGTCGACCCCGAGCGCCTGCTTCGACGACTTCAGCCCCTCGGTGATCTCATGCACCTGTGCCAGCCGCTTGCGGGGATCCGGCTCTCCAATGGGCAGCAGTACCAGCCACGAGGAAACACGGTTCCCCATCTTTCCCCGTTCTGACTCCTGTCGCACGTTCACTGGATTGGCGGCGCGGAACTCGATATCGCCCGGATGCACACGCCGCGACAGGAAAAACTCCCGCACCGCCCCGGCGACGGTCGCGAGCAGGATATCGTTCACGCTGCAGTCCGTCGCCTTGCTCACCGCCTTGCAATCTGCCAGCGGCGTGGCCAGCCAGTCCACGCGGCGGTGCGGCCCCAGCGCCCCGTTGAGGGGCGACTCCGCCCGCGGCAGCGTCGCCCACCCCAGCACCTCGGCCACGGCCTCTACCCGGGTGCGCAGTTCGCGCCGGAGATCTTTCGTCTCACGGCGAAAATGACGCCACCCGCTCACCACTTGAAACGGCAAGTTGAGCCGTCGCGTCAACGAATCCTTGAGTAACGCCCATTCGGATGGCGACGTACGCGGGACGTAAGGCTGGGGCTTGCGGATCTCGTACTTCGGCGTAGGCGACAACGTCAGGTGGGCCACGTCGATGCCGGAGGTGCCGTCGACCATGCAGTGGTGCAACTTGCTGATCACCGCGAACCGGTCCCCCTGCAGCCCTTCGACCACCCACTGTTCCCACAGCGGCCGTGCGCGATCGAGCTGGTGGCTCATGATGCGGGCGGTCAACTTCTTTAACTCCTCGTCGCCTCCAGGGCGCGGCAATGCCGTGTGCCGGATGTGGTAGTCGATGTTGAATTCCGGATCATCCACCCAGATCGGCCGGTTCTCGATCGGCGTCCACATCAACCGCTGCCGGTAACGGGGGATCAGGTGCAACACCCCCTCGATGGCGCGCTTGTACAAGTCGGCGTTGATGCCGCCGTCAGCGGTGCGCATCGGACCCGCTTCGAAGATCTGTGTCGCCCCCACATGCGTGTGCACATGGGGATTCTCGAACGCCAGGAAAGAGCGGTCCTGGCCCGATAGTCGCTCGTAGCTGTACTTCCGCACAACTCCCGTCGCGAGATCAGGTTTTTCTGGGCGCCGCGTCACCCGGCGCTTGCTGCGGCCGGAAGCTCGATTTTGGGACATCGTCGTCGTCCGAATGCGTCACCGCCAGCGGGCATCGCTGCGTGACGGGCTGTTAGCTTTCCTTCTTTCACGAATTAACGGAACCCACAAGAGGCCCCGCCGCGGCAGCGCGCCCCTCAGCTACGGCCGGCCGCGGCGGCGCGTTTCCCGCGACTGACCGGACGGTCTAGATGGGCCAGCACACGCGAGATGACACGCCCGCGCTGGATCGGCGCCACATGACTGCCCGTGAACCAAAAAATCTCCGGCTTTCCCCAGTGCAGCCAGAGGGCATGCGGATGCTCCGCCGGCACGAACTGGTCACCGCGCCCGGCCAGGATGAATGCACGGTCCTTGTCGATCTGCAGTGGGTACGTGAGCGGTGAGTGCACGCGATAAATGGCCCGCAACTGGTCATGCGTGAAGGGCGGTGGCTTGTCGGGACCGAAGCGACGGCTGCGGGTATAGAAGCGCCATGCCATATCACCCATGCACACCGGCGGCACCATCGGGATAACGAAATCCCAATCGCTGGTCAGGCCGACCATCAGCGAGGAAAGATACCCGCCAAGACTCATGCCCAGGAGACCGACCGGCGCGCCGGTCTGCTGGCGCAGCCACCCGCCGACCATGTGGATCTCATAGATCGCCTGCCGCACGGCCTCGTTGACCCCAGCCACATGCGGCATGCCGAAGCCCTCTCCGGAGAACCTTGCGTTGGGAGGCGTGCGGGCGCCATGGAACGGGAGCGTGAGCAAGGCCACGTCCAGCCCATGATCGAACAGCTGGGAAGCGAAGAGCATGAACGCATCGATGCGCGGGTTGCCGCTGGAGAAGCCATGCACTGCCAGGACGGTGGCCCGCGCCCGGCCGGGTTCGCGCATCCAGTGTTCGACCAGCACTTTATCGTTTGGTTTCGACGGCGGACGGTCCGCCACGCGCCCGTCGTCAAACCGGTAGGGCTGGTACGCCGAGGTGAACTCCCGCGCCAACACCACATCGCCCTTGATGAACCGGCGGAACTCGCCGGTGACGTTGAGTGGGGCGACCGGCGCGTCAACAAACGAGAAGAATCGCCGTGGGTTGTCCCACAACTCCCCGCTCAAATAGGGTTCGATGGCCGCCTGGATCGCCGGCATCTCCGCCGGATCCGGTGCCATGTTATCCATCATGATCATTTGCATGCCCCGCAAAATGACCTGGTCGAGCGCACCGCCCATCCGCGACAGGAGCCACGAGTCCCAACGCTCTTCGGGGAGTTTCGCATTCGGGAGATCGGGGAGCTTCATCTGGTCCAACGTCACCATAACTAGATGTCTACCACGACAGCACGGCCTCAAGCCATAAGCACCCCCAAAATCGATCCCGGCCACACCGCTGATTGCGAAAAAACGCGTTTCCCGGCCATGGGTTGCGTTCGGTCGGCAATTGGTCTAGCCACGGCCCGTCACAGCGTTCGGTCAGACGAGCACTGGCAGCCATGGACGGCTAGGCGGCGGGAGCGGTTGAATGGTCGTGTTGAAGGCACTGGCATTGGGCATTGTTGAGGGAGTGACCGAGTTCCTGCCGATTTCGTCGACGGGCCACCTCATCGTCGCATCGTCCCTCATCGATTATCCTGCGACATCGCGGGAGACGTTTGAGATCTTCATCCAGATGGGCGCCATCCTGGCGGTCGTGTGGCACTACTGGCGGCAACTCCTGCAGCTGGTGACCGCTTCCGCCGCGGATGACCAGGCGCGCAGCCTCATCGGCAAGGTCCTGCTTGCCTTTCTGCCTGCGGCCGTTGTGGGTTTCCTCTTCCACCGCATCATCGAGGACTACCTGTTCTCCACACGGGTGGTGGCGGCGTCGCTTATCGTCGGTGGCGTGCTCATCGTCGTGCTCGAACGTATCCAACTACGCTTCGACGTGCAGCAGATCGACAAGGCCCGCTGGACGCAATCACTGTGGGTTGGCCTGGCGCAGGTCTTCTCGCTCGTTCCGGGAGTGTCACGCGCCGGCGCAACCATCATCGGTGGGATGCTCGCCGGGCTGAACCGGCCGGTGGCGACGCAGTTTTCCTTTTACCTTTCCATCCCGACTATGTGCGCGGCGAGCCTGTACAGCCTGCTCAAGGCGCGGCACTTGCTCTCGTTGCACGACGTTCTCCCGCTGAGTGTGGGCTTTGTGGCGGCGTTTGTCTCGGCGTTGATCGTCGTGCGGGCGTTTATCGGCTTCGTGCAACGCCACGACTTCACCGGCTTCGGCTATTACCGGATTCTGGCCGGTCTCACCGTGCTGTTCTTCGTCGGTTGACGTTCCCGGACGGCTCCCCTATGGTCAGCACCCCTGAGACACTATGAGTCTGCGTCGGCAACTGTTCGCCATCAAGAGCGTCAAGCTGCTGGAAGAGGAAATGGCCAGCGAGAACCGCTTGCGGCGGGTACTCGGACCGGTGGCCCTCACCTCGCTCGGCGTTGGGGCCATCATCGGCGCCGGCATCTTCGTTTTGACCGGCTTGGCAGCGCACGAGCACGCCGGACCGGCCTTGATGCTCTCGTTCATCATTGCCGGCCTGGGCTGCGCATTCGCGGCCCTGTGCTATGCCGAATTCGCATCGATGATCCCGGTCGCCGGCAGCGCCTACACCTACGCATACGCGACGCTCGGCGAACTGATGGCATGGATCATCGGCTGGGACCTGATCCTGGAGTATGGCATGGCGTCCAGCACCGTCGCGCACGGCTGGTCGAAGTACTTCCTGCACTTCATCGACCTGTTCGGTCTCCACATTCCAGAGTACCTGACCAGCGATCCGTTCAGCACGCCCGGTGCATGGTGTAATCTTCCGGCCGCCGTGATCGTGCTGCTCGTGACGGGCGTGCTGGTCGTCGGCATCCGTGAAAGCGCCGGCTTCAACGCCAGCATGGTCATCCTGAAATTGGCGGTGGTCCTGTTCGTCATCGTCGCCGGCGCAGCCTACATCAAACCGGAGAACTGGCATCCCTTCATGCCGTTCGGCCTGAGCGGAGTGGCGAGCGGCGCCGCGTACGTGTTCTTCGCCTACATTGGCTTCGATTCGGTCTCGACGCATGCCGAGGAAGCGCGCAACCCGCAGCGCGACGTGCCCATCGGCATCATCACCTCGCTGGTGCTGTGCACGCTGCTCTACATCGCGGTCGCGGGCGTTTTGACGGGGATGGTGCCTTACAAGGAGATCGACATCAACGCGCCGCTAGCCGCGGCCTTTGTGCGTTACGGCCTGTCGGCCGCCGTTTTCTTCATCTCCCTGGGTGCGGTCGCCGGCATCACCAGCGTGTTGCTGGTGCTGATGCTCAGTCAGCCGCGCGTCTTCTATGCCATGGCCCGTGACGGCCTTTTACCGTACTCCTTCTTTGGCACCGTCCACCCGCGCTTTCGCACCCCCCACAAGGCAACGATCCTCACGGGGAGCTTGGTCGCCCTGGTGGCCGCCCTCTTCCCGATTCACGCGCTGGCCGAGATGGTCAATATCGGCACCTTGTTCGCCTTCGTCGTCGTCTGCGCGGCGGTCTGGATCATGCGCTACACCAACCCAAAACAACGGCGGCCTTTCCGCTGTCCGTGGGTTCCGGCGGTACCGCTCCTGGGCATTCTCTTCAATTTCGGCCTCATGCTCTCGCTCGGCAGGCACAACTGGGCGCGACTGATCATTTGGCTGGCGATTGGCATGGTCATCTACTTTAGCTACAGCCGCCATCACAGCCGTCTGGCACAGGCCGCCGTCGCGGTGAAGCCGAGCCAACGCGCCCGCCGTCGCTGAGCGTTGGTGGCCGATGGCCCGTCGCGCACCAGCGACCGCGCACCCGCAGGGTTCGGTACGCGATACGCGCACCGCGATCAGCGGATTTGTCCCCAGCCTGGGCCTCTGGGATGCCACCGCAGTGGTGGCAGGGTCGATGATCGGTTCGGGTGTGTTCATCGTCTCCGCGGACATCGCGCGGACCGTCGGTGCGCCGGGATGGCTGCTCGTCGTCTGGCTCCTCGCCGGCCTGATGACCATCGCTGGCGCACTCAGCTATGGCGAGTTGGCAGCCATGATGCCGCATGCGGGCGGACAGTATGTCTACCTACGCACGGCCTACGGTCCCGTGGTGGGATTCTTGTACGGCTGGACCCTTTTTCTGGTAATCCAAACCGGCACCATCGCCGCGGTGGCGGTGGCCTTTGCAAAGTTCACTGGAACGCTCTTCCCAAGTCTGGACGCGGCGGTACAGGTGGGCCCGGTTGCTGTCTCAACCCAACAGGGTCTGGCGATCGTAGTCATTGCGGCGCTGACGGGGATTAACTGTGATGGCCTGCGGACCGGGCGACTGGTGCAGAATGTTTTCACGGCAACCAAGGTCGGCTCGCTGGTAGCGCTAGTGGTCCTCGGGCTGATCTGGGGGCGCAACCCCGCAGCCGTGGCCACCAATCTGCACCAATTTTGGGGATCGCCGTCCCTGGCCCTGCTGCCGCTCATCGGTGCCGCGATGGTTGGGGCGCTGTTTTCCGCCGATGCCTGGTTCAACATCACCTTTGCCGCCGCGGAGGTACGTGACCCGGGGCGAACTGTCCCATTGAGCCTGGCGATCGGCACCACCGTGGTGATCGGCCTGTATCTTGCCGCCAACCTGGTCTACCTCGCGGCGTTGCCGCTCCGTGGCGACCTGACGGCGACCACCGTTGAAGGCCGGGGCATCCAGTTCGCAATCAGCGATCGTGTCGCCACAGCGGCCATGGAGGTAACGCTGGGCCACGCAGCGGTCGTCATCATGGCGATCGCCATCATGATCTCCACGTTCGGATGCGCGAACGGAATCGTGTTGTCCGGCGCACGCGTCTACTACGCGATGGCGCGCGACGGGTTGTTCTTCGGCGTTGCGGGACTCCTCAACACGCGGCGTGCCCCCGCCGCGGCGCTGGTTCTGCAGGGGATCTGGGCCTCGCTGCTGACCCTTTCGGGCACGTACAGTGACCTGCTGGACTACGTGATTTTCGCGGCGCTGTTGTTCTACGTGCTGACGGTGGCGGCGATCTTCATCCTGCGACGGACGCAGCCGCACACGCCGCGGCCCTATGCCGCCATTGGCTACCCCGTCGTCCCTGCGCTCTACATCATCTTCGCCACTGGCATCATGCTTGACTTGCTCATCCTTAAGCCGCGGTATACCTGGCCCGGCCTGCTGCTCGTCGCCTCGGGCGTGCCGGTGTACTACTGGTGGCGTGGGCGGAACGCCTGACGCGAATCGGCACCGCCTGAAAAACGCGGTCCGACGACGGGCGGGACACCAGACAACTGGCGCCTACACAACAGATCCAACTCCAACGTCAAAAAAAGCTTCCAGATGTTGTCCGTCGTCCCCAGGTCTGTCGTCTGGTCGTTTCGAGACCATCTCCTTCAGTCTGCGCCGGTGCGTGCTTGACTTAATCCCCCCATCCCGCGAACATCTTTCCATATGCCACTCGATGGGTTTGGACGCAGCATCGATTATCTGCGCATATCGCTGATCGACCACTGCAACCTGCGGTGCGTCTACTGCATGCCGCTGAGCGGGTTGCGCTTCGCGCGCTCCAACGAACTGCTCTCGGCGGCGGAGTTAGAACGCGTGGGGCGCGCGGCGACGAACGTGGGCTTTCGCAAGATTCGGCTGACCGGCGGGGAACCCACCCTGCGCCCCGACCTGGTGGACATCGTCGAGCGGGTGGCACACCTCCCCGGCCTACGCGATCTGGCCATGACGACGAACGGCATCCTGCTGCCGCGGTTGGCCGCACGCTTGGCCGGCGCCGGCCTACGGCGGGTCAACATTCACGTCGACACCTTGCATCCGGGTCGGCTGCAGCGCCTCATGCGGTTCGGAACGGTCGAGGAGATCTGGGCGGGCATCGAGGCTGCCGAGGCTGTGGGGTTCCACCCGATCAAGTTGAACGTTGTGGTGGTCCGCGGCTACAACGACGAGGACGTGGTCGAATTGGCGCGCCTGACACAAACGCGCGATTGGCATGTCCGGTTCATCGAACTGATGCCGCTTGGCGGCGGCGAGTGCGCACGTGTGGCGGTCTCGCAGTACGTGTCGAACACCGACACTCGCCGCCGGATCGAAGACGCGCTCGGACCGCTGGCGTTGCTGCCCGACCAACAGCCCACCGACGAGTCGCAGAACTTCCGGCTACCCGATGCCCGCGGCATCATCGGCTTGATCAGTCCGGTAAGTCAGCCGTACTGCGGCAACTGCAACCGCATGCGGCTGACGGCGGACGGCAAGTTCCACCTCTGCCTCCTCAACGACGATGAACTCGATTTGCGCCGGGCCCTACGCGACGGCGCGGACGATGCCGCCATCCAAGACCTGTTGCTGCGGGCGGTGGCCGCCAAGCCGACGGGACATCGATTGGCCCGCGGGCTCTCCACCGAAGACCGCAACATGTATCAAATCGGCGGGTGAAGAATCCCGGTGGGGCCGCACGGCGGCCTCCCCCGCTTGAGTCGATCTGTTGCTCTGGTATAACTCGCCGATGCCCGTCCTCAGCCTTTCGGATGCCCGTGCCGTTCTCGGGAGCGACGTGCTCGGACCTGAGGAGGTCGACAACGTTTTCGGCGCGCGAGCGTCGGCGAACCTTTCCCCGACAATCCCGTTCAGCCGGGACCATCTCGCCGCCGCCCGCAGTCACGGCGCGATGCTCGTCCTACGCACGACACGCGCTGGCGGCGGAACACCGTTGACGATCCTGCATATGCTGCAACAGTTTCCGCAGGCATTCGATCCGAAATTACTCCACCAGACGGGGTACCAACTGCGCGACGAGTGGGGTATTGCGCTCGAACCGCTGGCTGCGGTCGACACGTGTAGCGCTGGCTGGGCATTGGTCTGGAAAGACGTCCTGCAGGAGAGCTGCAACCTTGCGTACGACGAGCACGAAGTCATAATCCGGAACTACGCCGGGGCGCTTGGCACCGCCGAGCTTCGCCGCCGCACGGCGGTCGAGGCGGTGTACGATACCCTCTTGTACCATGCCGCCCGCAAGACTCGGCTGCTGCAACGCCGCTGGGACTGGTCCAGCTCACCAACACTGGATGGCGGCTATCTCAACATAGGGGGCTTCGGGCCCCAGGGGATGGAAATCTTGAGTTTCTCGCGCGCGGTGCGGCACGGTCAGCTCGGGGTGTGCCCGACGTGGCAACCAATTCAGTGAGTCGGCAACATGTATTTCGTCACCACCAAACGTCCAGAATACATCCTCTTCTGCACCACACCGAGCGAACGCGCAGCGGTCGGGCTCACCGAGAAGCAAGTCGTGCACTTGCTGGTACGGACAACCAATGCAGACGCCTGGCGTGTACTGCGCGAGTGGAACGCCGATGTCTATTCGCATACGGAATTCATGGCGCAACTGCGCGAGGTGAGCGAACCGGCGGACCCGCAGCAACTCGTCGACTTCCTTCCCGCGCAACTGCGCTAGCGCTGGCGGATGGGGTATTGCTGATGGCAAACGGTTCAGCTCCCATCGGCGTTGACCTCGCTCGCGCCTTAGGCGATCTGCCATAAGCGATACGCCAGTTCCGGCGTGAGCACGTTCGAAACCATACGGACATCCCCTATTTCGTGGGTCGCGGCACAGCTGGCGTCCTTACCGCCGCAACCGTTGCGCCGCGCCGTCGTCTTGGTGATGGCGGAACGGCAGGCGCACGCGATCCGGCGCCATCTGTGTGTGGAGCGCCGGCAGGCTGATCTGCTCGCTGGTGTGCTGTTTTTGCGGCCTGTGCAATACGCGCAGGAACTGATGGCGCGCGCCGGGCGGCTGTGCACCCCCGGCTGGGAAGACGTACGCCGGTTGCGCCTGGTCGACTTGTTCGATTCGGGTGCGCTCGCCGGGGAGTTGCGCTATTTCACGGTCGCCCAGCTGGGCTCGGGACAGGGCTACGTCGATGCCTTCACGCGGACCATTGCTGACTTGGAATCGAGCGGCCTGAACGCGCCGCTGGCGCGTGCCGTTGCGGACCGTATCGCCGAAACAGACCGCCGCGCCGCAGACCGTCTGCATGACGTGGCCGTCGCCTGGGCGGCTGCCGATAGCGGCCGCGGTCCATGGCGCACGGCCCCGCAATTGTTGGCGGAGGCGGCTGAGATGGTCGCAAGCCGCCCTGCCGTACCTGACCTGCTTGGACCGGTGTTCGCGGTGCTGACGACCTCGCCGTCGACCGTCCTCCTCCGCTTGCTGCGTGCCCTCCCCGGCTGTCGCACCGCGCTGCAGGATGCACGCCCATGGCGCACGGGGACGCAACGGTGGCGCCAGGTGATCGCCGCGACATCGGGCGGGGGCGAGGCTGCGGGCGAATCCCGCAGGGAACTCGACCTGGTGCAGGGCTTCCTGTTCGCCCTTCCCGAAGAACTGACCGATCCCTCACGACCGCGATCGCCAGGCCCGGACGGCAGCGTCGACCTGGAGGAGTATCCCAGTGTCGAAGACGAGATCGAGGCGGCGGCGACCTGGGTTGGCGAACAGATCACGGCCGGGACGCCGTTGGAGCAGATCGCCGTGGTGGTGCCGGAGGTGGATGCCTACGGGCCATGGCTCGCCGATCGTCTGGTCCGCCTGGCGGGCGACCCGGCGCCAGCGCCGGTTCCGGTCCACATTGCCGATGGGCTGCCCCTGATCGCGTTCCCGGCTGGTCTGCGCCTCTTCAGCGTGTTGAATGCCGTCTCGCGTGGCTTGGAGGCCGAAGCCACCATCCGCCTCCTTCCCATCCTGCGGCGCGGTGAGGGCGACGCCGGCGACGGCCCGCTCCGATTGTCGCCCTCGCGTGCTGCCGAAATCGTGTATGGCACAGGGATCCTGGGGGGCACCCCCGGCGACCCAGCCGGGGTGAGTGAGTGGGTGCCGCGCCTGGCGGAACGGCAGCACAGGATACGCGCTGTGCTCGATGCGGCGGGGGGCGGCGCGTTCGGCGCCTCGGCAAGCGTCTTGGCGCGCGAGCGTGCTGCTGCCGAGCGCTGGCTGCGCGATGTCGAACCCATCCTTCCCGCAATCGGCGAACTGCAGCAGTTCGCCGAACAGGTCGTTGGCGGTGCAAGCCTGGGGAGGATCTGGCAGGACTTCTGCACGTTCTGCGAGCGCAGGCTGCGTCTGCCGCGACAGCCGACCGACCTGTTCGGCCTGTTGGAGCGCCGACTGCAAGCGATCCTCCAGGATCCCGTGGCACAGCGCGTCACCGGATTCTCGGCGGTCCGCCTGCTGATGGATCTGCTGGCATCCACGCGGCACTCGACGACGCGCTTCGGCGAACCGTGCGTCTTTGTCGGTACCGCCGCGCAGGCCAGCGGCCTGCCGTTCACGGCGATTCGGGTACTCGGCCTTGCCGAAGGGGTGCTGCCGCACACGCCGCATGATGATCCGATCGTCCCCGACGGGCTGCGCGGTGAGATCGAGTCCGCCTGCCAGAGCCTGCCGGCGCAGGCGGATGTCGTCATTCCGCGCCTCGCCGACGGCGTGCTCGACGAATTGCACGCTGTCTTTCGGGTCATCGCGGGCGCACGGGATCGCCTCGCCTTGTCGGCGCCGCGACAGTGGATCGACCGCAGCGAGCGTGAGGTGTCCGGCATTCTGCTGGAGGCCGCCACGGCCCTGGCCCGGACCGCCGATCTCACCGGCTCCAGCGATGTCCCCACCGCCGCGCGCCTGCGCGCCGCGTATCTCAACCCTGGTCGCGAGACCCGGCTGCAAGCCGCCGCTCGGTACCCGCTCACACCCCGGGCCATCCTCGCTACGGCGACACGGCAGGCGCCGGCACTTTCCCTGCCCGCGCACTGGATGGGTGACGGGCCGCTGGCGGTCGATGGCATTCTTCAGCGTATCGCCCTCGGTGATTCCGACACGTTTGGCGCGTTGGATGGAATGGTCGCCGACGTCTGGGCTGGCGTGCCGGCGATGGGAGTGGTCCGCGAGCGGCCGATCTCCGCTTCAGCGTTGACCCTGCTTTTGCGCTGCCCGTACCAGTTTCTCCTACGGCGCATCCTGTACCTCTCGGAACCACCCGCACCGCCCTCCACTGACGTGATCGATCCCGAAACATACGGTGCCTTGTTTCACACCGCCGCGGAGCGGTTCTTTCATCAGGCGGGAGCGTCGCTCTGCCGGCGCCACGGCCGCATCGAGCAGTGGGAGGAACGGGCGCGTGCCGTTGCCAACCAGGCATTTGACGAACTTCGCCAGGCCTATCCGATGCGCAGCGCCGATGGCATCGCCCGCGAGCGCACCCGCCTGCTGCGACAGATGGAACAGTTGATCCACTACGAGTGGCACCTGCCGCCGCGGGAGTTCCTCGCCAGTGAACTACCGTTCGGCGCACCACAGCCGGTCTGCCTGCACAGTGAAGCGGGCGAGCTTTACCTGCACGGCAAGATTGACCGCATCGACCGGCTCGACGCCGGCGGCCTTGCCGTCAGAGACCTGAAGACCGGTCGGGCGCGCGACTTCGGTGAAGAGCCAATCAATGCCGGGCGCGATCTGCAGATCGGTGTCTACGTGTTGGCGCTGGAAGCGAGCGGCTACGGCGGAATGCCCGTCGGCGTGGCGGCCTACGTCCATCCCGCCGTGCCGTACACGCTCGACCGCAGCTTCGCAGGGTCCAACGTGGAGGTGTTACGTCGGCGCACGCACGAGTGGCTCGGCATCGCCCGACACCTCCTGGGCGCGGGTCTCTTCCCGCGCACGCCCAATTCGGAGGACTGCCGGCACTGTCCGTTCAACCCCGCATGCGGCACCAACGCGGCCCAACGCGCGGCGCGCAAACTGCGCAATTTGCCCCCAGCACACCCGCTCGAACCGTTCGCGCACTTCAAGCGCCGGGAAGGCGAACAGGTGCGATGATAGAGCGGGTTCACGCCCCGCTACCTGCTCCGCCGGATCAGGCAGCTCGCAACGCCATCGTCCGTGAGCGCGGCCGCAACGTTGCTGTGGTAGCCGGCGCGGGAACCGGTAAGACCAAGACAATCATCGACCGCGCTGTGGAGCTCCTGGCACCGACGCGGGCGAACAGCCGGCCGGTCCGCATTCAGTCCATGGCGCTGATCACGTTCACGCGCCGCGCAGCCGGGGAGTTGCGCTTTCGCATCCGCGAGCAGTTGCTGCGCGAGCTCCAGCATGCGGCACGCCGCGATGGGGAACGGGTCGGCTTGCTGCGCGATGCCCTGGGCAACCTCGACGCGGCGTTTGTCGGTACCATACACGGGTTCGCCGATCGTCTCCTCCGGCTGCGACCAGTCGAGGCGGCACTGAGTCCGTCGTACACCCTCGTGGAGGATACCAGCGAACTCGTCCACGAGACCTTCCTGCGCCTGCGGCGCGCCGCGGAGGGCAATACCCTGGCCAAGGAATTGGGCGTGTTCGGTGCGGGAGTCGATCCCGCTCTGGTGAACCAGGCCGCGGAGACGCTGCGCGCGGCCACCCGCGCCGGTTTGCAGATGGCGCACAGCGAGCGGGCCTTTGGCGCGGTTGCGTCGCTCGAAGCCATCATGGCGCGCATGATCGACACGCGCGATATCATCACCGACCTCGGCCCCGTCCCTGATCCGCAGCTCGAACAGGCCCGCAACGCCGCCCAGCGCCTCGCCCAGATGGTGAAGGTCATGCGCGGTGCGGAAGCGGGACATCGCGCGGTGCGACTCGTTGCACACGGGCTCAAGCGGCTTGCCGCAGTCGACGACCCGGCGGAGGCCTTCCGCATCGTTCAGGACGCACTCGGCGGCCGGGAATTACAGAAGGGCCGCGACTTCAACAATGATCCGACCGGCTGGGACATCTACAAGGCGCTGCGTCCATCCGGCTCTGTCAAGGGTGGGTTGGCGGCCCAGCTCAAGGGCCCGCACCGCTGGCTGGCGATGCGGCTGGTCCGCCTGTTTCCTGTTGTGCTCGCGATGTACGAACGCGTGAAAGCCGAGCATGAGGTCGTGGATTACCTCGATCTGTTGATCAAGTTGCGCAACCTGTTGCGCGATGACCTCGACGCCCGCCGCTTCTATCAGCAGCTGTTCGAGCACATCTTCGTCGATGAATTCCAGGACACCGATCCGCTCCAGTGCGAAATCGTCTTCTACCTCTGCGAGGAACCCGGAGCGATTCGCCTCAGCGTGGATAGCGGCTGGGCACACGTGCGCCTTGCACCCGGTAAGTTGACGATTGTCGGCGATCCGAAACAATCGATCTACCGCTTCCGGCGCGCCGATATCGCGGTGTACGCATTGGCAATCGAGCGCCTGCTGGCCGGCGGCGCGCTCGCGCGCCGCTTGGAGACCAATTTCCGCAGCCGTGCGGAGCTCATCAGCTTCTTCAATCGGCAACTCGGTACGCTCCTCGGCAGGCAGGACGGGCCGGCGTTGGACCCGCAGACCGGGCGTGCGAATTACGAGGATCTTTCACCCAGTGCGGTCATCCCTCCGGCGGCCACGACCGTGCACGTGCTGCCGTATGCGGATCCGCAGCACCAGGGGCTCCTGGCAACCGACGGCCGCGCCGTCGAGGCGGCAATGATCGCCCATTACGTCCGCTGGCTGCTCGATACGCGCTTCGCGGTGCGCGACCCGGACACCAACGTCGAACGGAGGATCCGCCCCGGCGATATCGCCATCCTTGCGGCCGTGACCACCAACGTGCGGCTTCTGCTCGAGCAGTTCGATGCGTTCGACATCGAGTACAGCGCGCGCGGCGGAGCGTTGTTCCTCGCGCATCCGGTGGTGCGGCAGTACCTGCTCGCCCTGCGCGCCCTGGCCGATCGCGACGACGGTGTCGCCGAGGCCGCGATCCTACAGCCGCCCTTCTTCGCACTTGACCTGTACGACGCGGTGGTGTCGCGCATCGATAGGCGGCACACGAGCGAGCGCCGCGCGCGCCGGACGGAAGCCCAGGCCATCCTGGCCGCGCTGCGGGCACAACGGCACACGCAATCTCCCGGGGCAACCGCCCGCGATCTGATCGAGCGCACCGGCCTTGGGCGCACCGTCATCACTGCACGTAACGGGCGTCAGACCTTGGCCGCCCTGTATGCCGTCGCCGCCGAAGTCGACCGCCGTGCCGCCATCGAACGCTGCGACTACGACGCCACCACCGAGCTGTTCCGCGCGTGGGCGGAAAACCCGGTCGTCCTCGACACACCTGAACCGTTGGGCCCCACCGCACTGCGCGTGATGACAACGCATAGTGCCAAGGGGCTCGAGTTCCCGGTCGTCATTTTGTGGGACGGCTTCCAGACGTTCAACGAGCGCGGCGGGACCGTGTGGCATCTCGAGCGCGATGGTCGCGCCTGGGCGCTCAATCTCGGACCCGTGGCCATCGAACAGCCGGCGGGCGCGCTGGTGCTCGAACGCGAGAAACAATTCGGCGATCAAGAGCGTCGGCGCCTCTACTATGTCGCCGCGACCCGCGCGCGTGATCTCTTGGTACTCCCCGAACCGCTCACCAAGAGTAAGCGGTTGCACTACGCCACGAGTGAGTTAGCGCAGGGAACGGACCTGCCACAGCTCCAGCGCTTTGAACCGTTCACCCTGGAGCGCCTTCCCGCCTGGGCTCGGAACATCGGGACACCCACCGCCGACGTCGTCGGCGATCCGGCACTAACCGAGCGCATCCGGGGAATCCACGCGGATTTCGCCTGTGCACGTGCCACCGCAGCAGAGCCGATTGCCGTCCCTACGGCGGTCAGCCTCGAAGCGGCCGCCGCAGGCACGGACGACGACAGCGGCATCGACGCGGAGCGCCTGCGCAAAACCGCGACCGGACGGTTTGGGCCGATTTTCGGGGCGGCCGTACATCGGGGAATCGAGTTCTGGTTGACGGGTAGCACCGACACCCTGGCGGCAGCGACGGCACTGGCGGCAGATGCTGCCGGGTTGACGGAACACCGCGCGCAAGCGCACGCCGATGTCGAACGTGCGGTGGAGGCGCTGCGCCAACTCGGGGTGACCCGCACCGGCCCAACGGTCGCGACCGAATACCCACTGGCGGCGACCTGGCAGGGCGGCAAACTCCTGACGGGATTTGTCGACCTGCTGGTGCTGACCCGCGAGACGATCCTGATCCTCGACTTCAAGACCGATGCCCCGGTCGATGGCCCGCTGTCAGGTGCTTATCCGCATTATGCCGAACAGCTGCGGCTCTATGGGGAGCTGTTACGAACGACCGGCGTCGTCGGCTCGCTCCCGCTACGCCTCGGCCTCCTGCTCACGGCTTCGGGCGAGGTGCGCTGGTTGTGACGGTCGACCGCTCAGCGGGCGAACCGCACCGTGACAGGCGCTCCCGTTGTCCTCGACGGTGGCAACGTTGTCGCAGCATCAGCAAGAGTGCCGGTATCGTCACCCACCAGGCCGTCGCATTGATCCTCTCGCCGATTGCACAGCCACCACTCGTCGACACCGGCGCACTCGGATAGATCGAGCGGACGCCGGAAATGTCGTCCGCCTGCAGCCGGTCGAGGTCACTTTCCTGGCTGTTCATGATTGCAACGACACGTTGACCATTCAGATCCGGATGATCCAGGCCGAGGACGTGGCCGAACTCGTGTAGTAGGACGCGCCGAATGTCATTCACGACCCGGCCGCCGTTGGACTGAATCGGCCCGTCGTACGCGTTCCACGGCACCCTGACATTCACGAATACCGGTGCGTTGATCATCGCGCCGTTCGCGTCCCAACAGTTGTTGGTCAGTTCAATGATGTCGGGTCCGAAGGGCAAGCCGCAGACGCTGTCACGGAACACGATCGGATTGTCCCCCGCCGGACCGGTGTTGGGGCACGCGTGATTCGGGCCTTGGGGGCCGCAGGGCTCATTGAGTTGGCCCCCGACGCTGACATTGAAGCGAAAGGAAGAACCGGCCCCGTTCCAATCGTTGGCAGCGTTGATCGCGTTCTGGTCCCAACTTGTCGTCCCGTTCGCCAACTGGACCGGCCCGCCGAGAAACGACAAGAGCGTCGCCTGCCGTTGATCCCAGTGCAGGCAGGTGCCGTTGGCAGCTTTCAGGCACACGAACGCTCGCGCCGGCACCGCCGCGAGCGCCAGCACAACCCATAGCGCAAGCACCATTCGCATAAGCGTACCAGCGCGGGACACCGTTACTTGCGCCCCTGCGGATGGGCGAGTTCGTCGGTGACCAACTGCCGGAAGGCATCCAGTGTCATGGGAGTCGCGCCGCCGCTATCGCTACTGGTGTCACTCGCCGCCGGCGCCCGAAGCAATTCGCGCTGGGCGACACCGACCAGGGGTCGGTGGTCACTGTCCTCGACAACATCCGTTCCGAGAGTCGAATCCGCGCGCACGTAGAAGCGCCCTTGCCAGACGCCAACGAGCGGGCACACGGAGGACCCGTTGTCGGCCACGAACACCACATCGCGTTCACCGAGCACAAAGGTCGGCATGTCGGGGACCCGCACCGTCACGTCGCCAGCGGTTCCGCCATAGAATCGCAGGGTCAGGGTGGAACCCGCACTCCCTTTCCAGACCGACAGATCCGAAAACGTGACCAGGGTGAAGGGTGTGCCAGACGCATCAAGCTCCTCGCGAATAGCGCTCACGGTCCCGACGACGATTTGCTCGGCGCGCGCCACCAACTCGGGGAAATCGCGCTTGGCCACGACCATCGCCCCACAGGGCGCGGCACCACCCAGAACCGCGACGAGTATCAGCACCGAGGCCGCGAGCGACACGAGGTAACGCACCAAGCCACCGTAGCAGGAGCGACTGAAAGAATCCACGTAGCCGCGAACCTCGCCCCGGCGCTCCCGCATGCTATGGTGTCCATCGGATGTGACGCGCGTGGTACTCGATCTTTTTCATCCGCTGGTCCGGCGCTGGTTCTCCGAGCGGTTTTCCGAGCCAACCGCCCCGCAGGCGGCCGGCTGGCGGCATATCGCGGCGGGCATCGATACGCTCATTGCGGCACCCACCGGTTCCGGCAAAACACTGGCGGCGTTCCTGTGGGCAATCAATCGCCTCGTCAAAGCCGGTATGGGCGCACCGTCTGCCGCGCCTCTGCCGAACCAGACCGTCGTGGTCTACGTCTCTCCGCTGAAGGCGCTGGCGAACGACATTGAAAAGAACCTGCAGTTACCGCTGACGGACCTCCGCCGGCTCGCCGCCGATACCGCCCTCGAATTCCCCGACCTCCGGGTGCTTGTGCGCTCGGGGGATACGCCCGCACGGGCCAGGCGGGACATGACGCGGCACCCGCCCCACATCCTGATCACGACACCGGAATCACTCTACCTCCTGCTCACCGCGGATAGCGGACAGCGCATGCTGGCGAGCGCTGAGACGGTGATTGTGGACGAGATCCATGCCCTTGCCGGCGACAAGCGCGGCGCGCACCTGGCGCTGTCGCTGGAACGTCTCGACGCACTGGCGGGCCGGCGCCTGCAACGCATCGGGCTCAGCGCCACTCAGAAGCCGATCACCGAGATCGCGCGGCTGTTGGTGGGAACGGCGCATGTCCACGAAGATGGCACGCCCCGGTGCGCCATTGTGGACGTCGGCCACCGGCGCACGATCGACCTGTCGATCGAGGTCACCGACCAGCCGATGGGACCGATCGCAACACACGAGTTGTACGCCGACATCTATGACCGAATCGCAACACATGTCCGCGCCCACCGTACAACAATCGTTTTCGTCAACACGCGCCGGCTGGTGGAACGGGTGGCACACCAGCTGGAGCGCCGGCTGGGCGAAGGGAAAGTGGCCGCGCACCACGGCAGCCTCTCGCGCCGGACGCGATTACAGGCCGAGGAGGGTCTGAAGTGCGGAGCCATCCCCGTGGTGGTGGCAACGGCGTCCCTGGAACTCGGTATCGACGTCGGCCATGTGGATTTGGTCTGCCATGTCGGCGCCCCGCGGGCACTCAGCACGTTGCTCCAGCGCGTCGGGCGATCGGGGCACTGGTTGGGGGCTATTCCCAAGGGCATTCTCTTTCCGCTCACGCGCGACGAACTGGTACAGTGTGCCGCGGCGGTCCGGGCGGTCCGTGCCGGCGAACTGGATCACATCGTCGTTCCGGATCGTCCGCTTGACGTCCTCGCCCAGCAGATCGTGGCCACCGTTGCCACCGGCGAGATCGGCGAGGAGGACATGTGGCGGCTGGTCGGCCGCGCCTACCCCTTCCGGCATCTCGGGCGGGACGATTTCAATGCGGTCCTCGAGATGCTCTCCGAAGGCGTTGCCACGCGGCGCGGCCGGCGCTCAGCCCATGTCCACCGCGATCGCGTGCACGGCCGCCTGCGTCCGCGGCGCGGCGCGCGCCTGGCGGCAATCACCGGCGGCGGGGCGATTCCCGACACGGCTGATTACGACGTGATCGAGGATCCCGCTGGCACCTTTGTCGGCAGGGTGAATGAGGACTTCGCCATCGAGAGCATGGCAGGCGATATCTTTCTGCTCGGCAACCGATCGTGGCGCATTCGGCGAGTTGAGGCAGGACGGGTGCGGGTCGAGGACGCCCAGGGTGCACCGCCGACGATCCCGTTCTGGGTCGGTGAAGCGCCGGCACGAACGGCCGAGCTGTCCGCCGCGGTCGGCGAGGTACGTGAACAGGTCGCGGCGCGGTTGGGGGACGGAACGGCAACCGCCTGGTTGATCAGCATGTGCGGCCTCGACCTGGCCGGCGCCGGCCAGGTGGCGGCCTACATTGCGGAGACGCTCGCGGTACTGGGCACGGTCCCCACGCAACGAACCGTCGTGGCCGAACGCTTCTTCGATGAGAGCGGCGGCATGCAACTCGTCGTTCACGCGCCGTTCGGCGGCCGCATCAATCGCGCCTGGGGGCTAGCGTTGCGCAAGCGCTTCTGCCGCACGTTCGATTTCGAATTGCAGGCAGCGGCCACCGACGATGGCATCGTCCTGTCGTTGGGGGAACAGCACAGCTTCCCGCTGGACTCCGTCTTCGGCACGGTGCGCTCGGCCCTGCTGGAGCATGATCTCATCCAGGCGGTGCTCGCGGCACCAATGTTCGGGACGCGCTGGCGATGGAACGCCACGCGGGCGCTGGCGTTGCCGCGGCACACCGGCGGCCGGCGAGTGCCGATGCCGATTCAGCGGATGCGCGCCGAAGACCTGCTTGCGGCCGTTTTCCCCGCCCAGCTTGCTTGTGGCGACAACCGACCCGGAGGGCCGATCGAGCCACCCGATCATCCCCTGGTCAACGAAACGTTGGCGAACTGCCTGCATGAGGCGCTGGATGTGGATGGTCTGCGTGCCGTCATCAGGGAGATTGAAGCGGGAACGCTGCGGACGCGCGCGATCGACACGGCCGCACCGTCACCGATGTCTCATGAGATTTTGAATGCCAACCCGTACGCCTTCTTGGACGACGCACCGCTGGAGGAACGCCGGGCACGCGCCGTGGCGCTGCGTCGGATTGATCCCGAGCTGGCGGGCGGGATTGGCGCGCTCGACCCGGCCGCTGTCGGTGCGGTGCGCGCACAGGCATGGCCTGACGTGCGCGATGCCGATGAGCTGCACGATTTACTGCTGAGCCTGGTCCTCCTCCCCACCGCATTGCTTGACCAGTCACGATCCGCCGCCGCCCGCCTTCCTACCCGGCGTCCACCCCCACCCCAGGACGGCCTCCGAGGCGAGGTAGCGTCTTTGTCGGCTTTCACGCCGGGCGAAACCGGCGAGCCATCCGCCTGGGCGCTGCTTGCGGCGCAGCTCCTCGGCGACCGCCGTGCCGCAGTCGCCCGCTGGGGTGCCGGCGCGGCATTGGTAGCCGCGGAGCGCGTCCACCTCGCGCGCGCCGTGCTCCCCAGCGCAGAGATCATCCCTCCCCTACACGCCCTCGCCGTCGATCCGGTCAGCCCGGATGAGGCCCTCCGCCGCACCGTCCAGGGCTGGATGGAATGCCTGGGCCCCGTGACGGTTTCGGCTCTGGCGAGCAGCCTCGGCCTCCCCGAAAGCCACGTCGAGACGGCACTGCTGCGTCTCGAGTCGGAGGGCGTCGTGCTGCGGGGGATTTTCACCGAGGTCCACAGTCAACCGGCGCCAGTGGAGCTGCAACGACCGCACTCCGGAGGTTCAACGGTCAACCCTCGACTTTCTCCGATTGAGTGGTGCGACCGACGACTGCTGGCACGGATCCACCGGCTGACGATTGGCCGCTTGCGGCGTGAAATCGAGTCGGTGTCGCCGGCCGACTTCATCCGCTTCCTGCTGCGCTGGCAGCACGTCCATCCGGGGACGCAACTGCACGGAAGGGACGGGATTGTCGAGGTCATCGGCCAGTTGCAGGGGCTCGAACTGCCGGCGCCGGCGTGGGAGCGCGATGTGTTGTCGTGTCGAATCGACCTGTACAACCCAGCAGACCTCGAACAGCTCTGCCTGGGCGGCGCGGTGGCCTGGGGCCGGTTGCGCCTGGCAAAGGCCATAGATGAATCGGGTACGCCCGTGCGCGGCCGACGGCAGGCCGCCCCGTCGCGGGCCGCACCGCTGGCGTTTGTCCTGCGCGAAGCCCTGCCGACCCTGTTGGAGTGCGCGCCGCCGGAAGCGGACCTGCTGGACGATCTGTCGCCGGCGGCACGCTCGGTGTTCGCGTTCCTGCAGCAGCACGGCGCCGCCTTCTTGGCGGACATCGCTCGCGCCAGCGGGCTTCTGCCGTCGCAAACGGAGGACGCGCTGTGGGAGCTGGTGGCGCGCGGCCTGGTGACCGGCGACGGCATCGCGGGATTGCGCACCCTGTTGTTGCCCGACGTCAAGCGACGCCCGTCGCACCGGCGTCTCCGTGGCATGGGCGGTGGTGCGGCGCGGCGCCTGATGCCCGTGGGACGTTGGGCGCTGTTGCGCACGGGACACGCGTCGGCGTTGCCGACAGGGTCGCCCGACCCACACGCGGACGACGTCTTCGCTCGACAACTTTTACGTCGGTATGGCGTCGTGCTGCGTGAACTCCTGGCGCGGGAGGTTCGCACACCGGCATGGCGGGTATTGCTGAGCGCGTACCGTCGCATGGAAGCGCGTGGCGAGATCCGCGGCGGCCGTTTCGTCGCCGGCTTCGTGGGCGAGCAGTTCGCGTTGCCGGAAGCGGTGGACGCGTTGCGCGCCGTGCGCCGCGCACACGGTGAGGACGGGGTCGTGTGCGTCAGCGCCGCCGACCCGCTCAATCTCGTCGGTATCCTCACACCCGGCGCGCGCGTCTCCCCATTCTCGAACCAGGTGATCGCCTTCCGCAATGGTGTACCGATCGAGATCGGCGAACGGGGCGCCGTGCGCAGCGCCCTGCAACTGGGCAGCGGTTCATCTTGATCCGCCGCCCCACAGCGGGTGACTTTCGCTCAGTGCTCGATGACCACACGCGTGCCGACCGGCACCAGGTCATAGAGTTCGTCGATGTCGCGGTTGAACAAGGAAACGCAGCCCTCGGTCCAGTCTTTACCCGACCGGTTGAGGCGCTCGTCCTCCGTTCCGTGGATACCGACCGCACCGCCGATGCCGCGTACGCTGCGGCCAAGCCCCGGCAACAACCCGCGCTCACGGCTCCAGGCGTAGAGCTCCTCATTCCGCGGCGTCGGATAGTCGAGCATCAGAAAGCGCGACCAGAAGGGATGATAGTATTTCTTGACGATGTGGTACTCGCCCTCGGGGGTCCGATGATCGCCTTGATACAGCTTCGCCGGCACTGGATCCTTGCCCAAGACCACCGGATACACCTTGCGCACTTCCGACCCGTCATAGAGCGATAACGTGCGCTCCGTCTTGCGGACCAGTATCCAGCGCTCGGGCGCGGGCGTAGGCAGGGGCGCCACGGCGATCGCCTCCTTGCGCGGAGACGTCGTACCCATGCACCCCGCGACACTCGCGGCCAGCCCCACCAGCACGAGCGCCAACACCCGCATTTCACGACCCCGCATCTTCCGCACGACTTGAAAATACCGCGCTCGGCGGTCGATGACAACGGTGTCGGAACCGCCACCCCTTTCTTGACAACCGGTGTCACGCTCCCTAAGACGAGGCGCGGCAACGGCGAAATGATGCATCTGCTGCACACAGCATACGAGCCAGCGGGCGAGGGACCGCATCCGACGATCGTCGCGCTGCACGGTTGGGGTGCCAACGCCATGGATTTGCTCGGTCTGGCACCGTATCTGGCCGGCGGTCGATTCTTGGTGCTGTGCCCCCAAGGAGCGACGGAGGTGCCGTTGGGCCCGATGACGGGGTATGGCTGGTTTCCGATTTCCATGGGAGGCCCGCCCGATCCAGCCACCTTTGCCGCAGGAGTGGACCACGCCCGGCTTTTCCTCAATGCGGCCCTCCAGCGCTATCCCGTCGCCACTGACAAGCTGGTCATCCTCGGCTTCAGTCAAGGCGGGGTCATTGCCTCTGCGCTGGCCTTGGCGGAACCCGAGCGTTTTGCCGCACTCGTCGCCCTCAGTTCGTGGTTGCCGGCACCCCTGGCGGAGCACCTCACGGTCGCCCCGCGAGATCGCCTGCCCACCCTGGTGCACCACGGTACGGGTGACGAAATGATCGAGATTGCCCGTGGCCGCGAATCAGTGGAGGCGTTGCGACGCCTGGGGGTACCGGTGACCTATCGCGAATTCGACATGGGGCACGAAATCAATGCGGAGAGCGTGCGACATCTGTCCGACTGGTTGGAGGACAAGGTGCTTTCTCCGATCCTGGTGGTGCGGTGAGGCGCTCGGCACGCGGGGTAGACGGTTGCAATTTCCCCTTACTGTGTTAAGAGCCCGTGACTGGTCAGCCGCGGCCTGCCTTACTTATGACGGTGACTTCGGGGTGTAGCTCAGCCTGGTAGAGCGCACGGTTCGGGACCGTGAGGTCGCTGGTTCAAGTCCAGTCACCCCGACCATTTCCTTCAGGCCCCACACGCTCACGGTGGAAGCGAACGGGAAGAAAATGGCAAACCGGAAACGGGAGATCATGAACAGGGTCACCGCGGATAGCGCGTCAGGGTCGCGGCAGGCGGCCCGCCTGGCCCGTGTTCGGACTGAGGCCGGTCGAATTCGCTTCGTCGCGATAATCGGTCTCCTGTTCTGCCTGGTTGCCGCCTCCACGGCATCGGCGCAGGGCAACACCGCTGTCATCACCGGCGCGGATCATGTGTTCATTCGGCGCGGGCCGGGCACCGAATTCCCGCCGTTTGCCACCTTGAGTCAAGGAGCCACCGTCGAGATCCAGGAGATGCGGGGCGAGTGGGCACGCGTGCAGACCGTAACCGGGCAGTCCGGGTATGTTCGAAGCACGTTCCTCGCGCTGACTGGCGAACGGTCGCCCGCCGCGACCCCTTCGCGCGCCGTCCTGTCGACTGCGACACCCGCCGAACGGCAGGTGCCCACAGTTTCTACCTCGGTGACGCAGGCCAACCCCCCGGCGGCCGAGCAGCGCCCGCCCCAACAACAGCCGCCACCGGCGCAGGGGCAACCGGCCGCGACGCCGGTCGCCACCCCGGCGGCGCCGGTCGCGGCTAGCGAGTTGGAAAAGCTGCACGGGGACGTCGCACGGTTGACTGCCACCGTGGAGCAATTGCAGCAGCGTTTGACCGTGGATACCGCGAAGGAAGGCCTTCCGCCTGTGCCGAAGCCCGCCGCCGAAGAAGGCTCACGAGTCATGACGTCGACGGCAATTCTGCTCATGGCGATCGGGCTCTGCGTAGGCTGGCTGCTGGGCAACGCTTACGGCCGCAGACAGGAACGTGGCCGCCGTCCGCGCGTGCGGCTATAGATGCTTGCCGCACTGCTCGCCATCGGCGCATACCTCTGCGGATCGCTCCCGACCGGCCTGTGGCTGGGCCGCCACTTGGGTGTCGACGTTCGATCAAGTGGCAGCGGCAACATCGGCGCGACCAATGTCGCCCGGACCGCGGGCGTGCGACCCGCTCTTTTGACACTGGCCGGCGACGTTGCCAAGGGTTTTGTGCCAGCCCTGGCAGCGCGCGCGCTGCTGGAAGATCAGCGCTGGATCGCCGTTGTGGGCGTGGTGGCATTTTTCGGCCACCTGTTTTCTGTATTCGCCCGCTTCTCGGGCGGAAAAGGAGTCGCCACGGCATTCGGCGTTTTTCTCGCGCTTGCCCCCGGGGCCGCCGGGCTTGCCGCCGTAATCTTTGCCGCCGTCGCGCTCACGACGCACTACGTCTCGGTGGCGTCGATCGTCGCTGCGGCCGCCCTCCCCGCGTTTTGCATCGTCCTGGGAGGGGCTGCCCCAATTAACTACGCTGCGGCCCTGGTCGCCACCGGTGTCGTCATCCGGCACCGCGAAAACCTATCGCGGCTTGTTCGCGGCACCGAGCCGACGTTTCGGCCGAGACGTTAAGCGCCGGCCCACAAATCGGGACGAAATCCTGCTCAAAAACCCAGCGCTGCGTATCTTCTGGGCAGCGCCGGGACCGATTTCGGCACCCCTGCGGTCGCGTTCGAACAGGGGGCCGCCATGGCGCGGTGTGGCATCGCCGTTGCTTTTGGAATGCTGCAAGAGCCCATTGGATGGCTCGCGGATTCACACCGGGTTGTCTGGGTGTGGCGGGGTGACGGGCGGGATGACAAACCGAAAATTCAAAAGGGGGACATGCATGACATTTAGGCTTCGACGGGTACTGTTGGGCCTCCTGGGATGCGCGGTAGCTCCGTTCCTGATCGTGGGCACCGCACTGGCGGAGGAGGCTCCGAAGGTTGATACCGGCGACACGGCGTGGATGCTGGTCTCTACCGCGTTGGTTTTGATGATGACAGCACCAGGATTGGCGCTGTTTTACGCCGGTCTCGTGCGCAGCAAGAATGGGCTGGCCACCATCATGCAAAGTTTCGTCATGATGGCGCTGATCAGCGTGCAATGGGTGCTGTTCGGCTACACGCTGGCGTTCGGCCCCGACCACGGGCACGTCATCGGCGGGTTGAGCTGGCTTGGCCTGGTCGGTGTCGGGGCCGAGCCGAATCCCGACTATGCCGCGACGATTCCGCACCAGTGCTTCATGATCTATCAAGCGATGTTTGCCATCATTACGCCGGCGCTGATGACCGGGGCATTCGCGGAGCGTATGAAGTTCAGTGCGTTCCTGCTGTTCAGCCTGCTGTGGGCGACCCTGGTCTACGACCCGCTGGCGCACTGGGTGTGGGGCAAAGGGGGCTGGATCGGCACCAACGGCGGCATGGGCGCGCTCGACTTTGCCGGTGGGACCGTGGTGCATATCAGCTCAGGGATCTCGGCCTTGGCCGCCGCCCTCCTCATGGGCAAACGACTGGGCTATCCCCACGAGCAGATGCCGCCGCACAATCTGCCCTTCGCCGTCATGGGAGCGGCCATGCTGTGGGTTGGGTGGTTCGGGTTCAACGCCGGCAGTGCGCTGGCAGCCAATGGTCTCGCGGTGAGCGCGTTTGTCGCCACCAATTCCGGGGCCGCGGCGGCGGCGCTGTCGTGGATGGGCGCCGAATGGATGCTCCGTGGGAAGCCCACGGTCCTGGGCGCGGCCACCGGTGCGGTGGCCGGGTTGGTCGCCATCACCCCCGCAGCGGGCTATGTCACCCCGCTCTCGGCGCTGGTGATCGGCGGCGTCGCCGGTGTGGTGTGCCTGCTGGCGTGTATGCTCAAACCCCGCCTCGGGTACGACGACGCCCTCGACGTGGTCGGTGTGCACTGCGTGGGCGGAGTCACCGGCGCCCTCCTGACCGGGATCTTCGCGTCCAAGGCGGTCAACCCTGCTGGAGCGGATGGCTTGCTGTACGGCAATCCGGCCCAGTTGCTCGTTCAGTTCGGCGCGGTGGCCTCCACATTGGTATTCTGTTTCGTTGGCGCATTTGTCCTGTTGAAGCTTGTCGATGCGCTCGTCGGCTTACGGGTCGTGGAGGAGGATGAGGTCGTCGGATTGGATCTGTCCCAGCACGGCGAGACAGCGTATACCCTCTGAGGCAGGAACGCTTTACAGTGGTCAGCGTGTAGCATAGAAATCAAATCTACGTTTTCCAGGAAGGTGCAAGATGAAGAAAGTGGAAGCGATTATCAAACCGTTCAAACTCGACGAGGTGAAAGAAGCTCTGAGCAGCATCGGTGTGCAGGGCATCACCGTAAGCGAGGTGAAAGGCTTCGGACGGCAAAAAGGACACACCGAACTCTACCGCGGTGCCGAATACGTTGTGGATTTTCTGCCCAAGGTCAAACTCGAGATCATCGTCCGCGACGACATGGTCGGCCAGGTGGTCGACGCCATTTCCAAGTCCGCCAAGACGGGGCGGATCGGCGATGGGAAGATCTTCGTGATCCCGATCGAGGAAGTGGTCCGCATCCGTACTGGCGAACGCGGCGCGGATGCCATCTAGACAGGCCATTGGTCGGTCAGTTTTTCTTCGCTCGCACTAGCATCTTGGACGAACAGCAATCAGGAGGGCCGGCGGTATGAACGCGAAAGAAGTGATGAAGTACATGAAGGACCACAAGGCGGTGGCCGTGGATCTGAAATTCAACGATTTTCTGGGGATCTGGCAGCATT
>JAGDMS010000020.1 GCA_017860575.1 Deltaproteobacteria bacterium
GTCGACCACACTGCGGCGAAAGGTGTCGCAGAAGTCCATCACGTAGAACGGGATCCGCAGCCGCGCCGCGACGTGCCGCGCGTCGAGGAAATCGTCCAGGGAGCAGCAGCCGCTGTCGGACGGCCCGTTCCACAACCGCATCGAAATGCCGATGACGTCGTAGCCCGCCTCCACCAGCAGGGCGGCCGCCACCGAGCTGTCGACGCCGCCGCTCATGGCCACGACGACGCGGTCTCCCGCTTGCGGCTCATTCATGACGAAGGTCTCTCCCTTTTGCCGCGCGCATCCGCTGCACCACCGCGATGGTCGTGTGCACCACCTGCTCGATCTCGTGCGCCGTGCTCGTTCGACCGAGGCTGAAGCGCACACCGTCGCGCGCGGCCATCCGACCGCGCCCCAGCGCGAGCAGCACATGCGAGGGCTCGCCTGCCCCAGCCGCGCAGGCGGAGCCGCTCGACACCGCCACACCCTCGAGATCCAGCGCCGCCACCAGGGCCTCGCCCCGTATGCCCTCGAAGCTGACGTTCAAGGTATTGGGGAGGCAATCCATTTCGCCCGGACCATTACGCCGCACATCCGGGATCGCATCTTCGATGCCGAACCACAGGCCGTCGCGCAGCACGCGGGACGCCGCCGCGAAGGCAGTGAGTTCCGCGGCCGCCAGACGGCACGCTTCGCCCATGCCGACGATGCCCGCGACGTTTTCGGTCCCCGGACGCCAGCCGCGCTCCTGTCCGCCGCCGAGCATCAGCGGGCGCAGGGCAACGCCCCGCCGCACGTACAGCGCGCCGACGCCCTTCGGACCACCGAGTTTGTGCGCGGAGAGCGACAGCAGATCGGCGCCGCGGACATGCACGGGCACCTTTCCCGCCGCCTGAACCGCATCCACGTGCACGAGCACCTGCCGCGCCCGACACAGGGGCCCGATGGCGTCGATGGGCTGGATGGTCCCGATCTCGTTGTTGGCCCAGCCGACACTCACCAGCGCGGCAGGCCCGCCATCGAGCAGGGTTTCCAGCTCGGACGGATCCACACGCCCGACCGGATCGACGCCCAGCATCTGTACCGTATAGCCGTGCTCTCGCAACGCCTGCACCGGCTCGCGCACCGACGCATGCTCGATCGGGGTCGAGAGAATCGTGCTGCGGCCCACCTCCGCCGCGACCCCCAGGATTGCCAGATTGTTGCTCTCGGTGCCGCCGCTGGTGAACACCACCTCGGACGGCTGCGCACCGATCAGCCGAGCCACGTGGGCGCGTGCCTGCTCCACCGCCTGGCGAGCCCGAGCGCCGAGCGCGTGGGCGCTGGAGGCATTGCCGAAGTCGTCGTGCAGGAACGGCCCCATGGCTTCCAGCACCTCCTGCCGCAGCGGCGTGGTGGCGTTATGGTCGCAATAGATCATGGTCCAGGCTGTGGTGGAACCCCGCCGCGCCGGGGCACTCTCGATTTTTGCCAGAGTCGTGCGTCGACACGCTCAGCATTAGCGGTTGGCCTATCAATTTCAACAGCAGATTCCGCTCACCGTGAACCTGTCGAAGGGTGATCTTTTCTGTGATCGACCGTCCCCGTCGTTGGAGGGCGAAGGCACCTCGCGTCGGTCTTGCCAAGCCAATCAGGGCCCCCCTAGGCCGTGCTCTCGTGCGCCGCGGCGCGCTTGCCGCGCTGGCGCTTCCGATCCTTGTAGAGCTTGTATTCGATGCTGTCGACCAGGGCCTGCCAACTGGCTTCGATCACGTTCGGCGACACGCCGACGGTGCCCCAGCGGTCCTGTCCGTCGCCCGATTCGATGAGGACGCGCACCGTCGCGCTGGTGCCTTCGCCGCCGCCCAGCACGCGCACTTTGTAGTCGAGCAGTTCGACCTCGTCGATCTGCGGATAGAACTTGCGCAGGGCCTTGCGCAACGCGCGGTCCAGCGCATTCACCGGCCCGTTGCCATCCGCCACTGTGTGCTCGATGCTGCCGTCCGGCCCTTCGATCCTGATGGTGGCTTCGGAATACGGTGCCTTGTCCTCCTCGTGCTTCGCATCGATCACCCGAAAGCCGATGAGGCGGAAGCTGCGCACCTTGCCGTTCAGGCCTTTTTGCATCAGCAGCTCGAAGGAGGCCTCGGCCCCCTCGAACTGGAAGCCGCGGTTCTCCAGTTCCTTGACCTCGGCCAACACCTTCCGAGCCGCCGGCTTCACGGCCTCGACGTCGACCCCGAATTCCTGTGCCTTGTACAGGATGTTGCTGCGGCCGGACAGATCCGACACCAGGACCCGTTGCCGATTCCCTACCAGCTCCGGATCGATGTGCTCGTAGGTCTGGGGATTC
The DNA here is from genome assembly GCA_017860575.1 of Deltaproteobacteria bacterium. Taxonomy (GTDB): domain Bacteria; phylum Desulfobacterota; class Binatia; order HRBIN30; family HRBIN30; genus JAGDMS01. Next base: position 2,315 of record JAGDMS010000020.1, read on the forward strand.
TTCTGCACCGCGGCCACATGGATGCCGCCTTTGTGGGCGAAGGCGCTGAGGCCGACGAACGGCTGGCGCTTGTTCGGTTCCTGGTTGGCGAGTTCCCACACGAAGTGCGACACCTCGCGCAGGCGACGCAGCTGTGCCGCGTGCATCACCTTGTAATGCATTTTCAACTGCAGGATGGCGATCACTGAGCACAGGTTGACGTTGCCGCAACGTTCCCCGATGCCATTGATGGTACCCTGGACTTGCACGACACCGTGCTGCACCGCGGTGAGGCTATTGGCGACGGCCAGCTCGGAGTCGTTATGGCAGTGGATGCCCAACGGCGTGGGCACAGCTTGCCGGACCGCATCGGTGGCGGCAGCAATCTCCTCCGGCAACCGGCCGCCATTGGTGTCGCACATGCAGATGACGTCCGCACCGGCGTCGGCCGCGACACGGCAACATTCGATCGCAAACTCCGGATCGTCCTTGAAGCCGTCGAAAAAGTGTTCACAATCGAAGATGACCTTGTCGGTGTGGCGCTTGAGAAACGTGATGCTGTCGTGGATGACCTCGAAATTCTGCATCTCCGAAATATGCAAATCTTCGTGGACGTGCAGCTTCCAGGTCTTTCCGAAGATGGTGACCACCGGGGTTTCCGCCTGCAGCAGCATCTTCAGATTGTGATCCTCACTCGCGCGCACCCCGATGCGACGCGTCGAACCGAAGGCCGCGATCTGCGCCTGCTTCAGGGTCAGGCGCTTGGCAGCCGTAAAAAACGCCTCATCGCGGGGATTGGAGCCGGGCCATCCGCCTTCGATGTAGCGGATCCCGATGTCATCCAGACGCTCGGCGATGCGCAACTTGTCTTCGACCGTGAAGGCAATGTCCTCCGCCTGGCAGCCGTCACGGAGCGTCGTATCGTAGATGTCGATGTGCCGTGCCGCCGTCACGCTGCACCCTCCTGCACGCCTTCTTCGATCAGCGCCTGATGCAAGACGCGCACCGCCAACTCGGCGTACTTGGCGTCGATCACGGCCGACACTTTGATTTCCGACGTCGAGATCATCTGAATGTTGATGCCCTCCTGCGCCAACACCTGAAACATACGCGCGGCGACCCCGGCATGGCTGCGCATCCCGAGGCCGACGACCGACACCTTGGCGATCGATGTATCCGAGGTCACCCCTCGTGCTCCGATTTCGGCGGCCACTTCTTTTACCATACCCAGGGCCTTCTGATAATCGGTGCGCGGCACCGTAAAAGTCAGGTCGGTGAAACCGTCCTCGCTGGCGTTCTGAATGATCATGTCCACCACGATGTGCGCGTCCGCGATCGGCGACAGGATCTTCGCCGCCAATCCGGGACGGTCTGGCACATGGAGCAAGGTAATTTTCGCTTCGTTGAGGTCGTGTGCAACACCCGTTACCAGCACATCTTCCATGCTCGATTCCTCCTGAACGACCCATGTTCCCGGCTCGTCCGAAAAACTGGTGCGCACGTGGACCGGCACGCCGTAGCGCTTGGCAAACTCGACGGAACGGATCTGCAGCACCTTGGCGCCCAGACTCGCCAGCTCGAGCATCTCGTCATAGGCGATGCGCGCCAACTTGCGCGCACTCGGACAGATGCGCGGATCGCTCGTGTACACGCCAGCGACATCGGTGTAAATCTCACAGACGTCGGCTTTGACGGCAGCGGCCACGGCGACGGCGCTGGTATCGCTGCCGCCGCGACCCAGGGTGGTGATGTTGGCGTCCTCGTCGACTCCCTGAAACCCGGCCACCACGGCCACGGCGCCGCCGCGCACGACTTGCAGCATCGCGTCCGCGTCGATGCTCTTGATCCGCGCGCGGCCGAAGACACTATCGGTGGAAATGCGGATCTGATGCCCGAGAAAGGACTGGGCGCGCACGCCCATGTCTTGCAGCGCCATCGCCAGCAGTGCCACCGACACCTGCTCGCCGGTCGCCAACAGCACGTCCGTTTCGCGAGCGTCGGGCCGCTCCGCGACGTTCCCGGCCAGCTCGAGCAAGCGATTGGTCTCCCCCGCCATCGCCGACACCACGACGATCACGTCGTTCCCTTCCCGACGAGTCGCCGCCACGCGCTCGGCCACCGCCCGGATGCGCGTCGGGTCTCCCACCGATGTCCCACCGTATTTCTGAACAATCAGCGCCAAGTTCTCATCCTTCGCTTAACAGGCTGCTGAAAAACCCCCACCCCATGCTTCGACAGCATGAGCGGATCCGCTCCCCAATTTCATTATCCTTTTCCGCTCACCCTGAGCTCGTCGAAGGGTGTTCAGACCCCTCTTTCAGCAACCTGTTAGTGTATGCACCAGCGCATCATACTGCACACCGTACGCAACCGCCACGAGCACGCGCTCGTGAGGTCCGACGAACGTAACCGCAATGTCCAGATGAGGCGCGTCTTCCCCCAGCCGCTCAAACCACTCCACCACGCAGATCCCGTCGCCATAAAGGTAGTCGCGCAGCGCCATTCTGTCTAGCGCGGAGGGCGACAGGCGGTACAGATCGATATGGTAGAGCGGCAGCCGACCGCCGCTGTATTCATTCACCAACGTGAACGTGGGGCTGCGGACCTTGTGCGGCGGGATGCCCAACCCTTCCGCCAACCCCCGCACCAGGCAGGTCTTGCCGGACCCCAGTTCGCCGTGCAAGCCGATCAGGTCCCCCCGCCGAACCTGCCGGCCCAGACGCACGCCGATGGCGTGCGTCTCCTCTTCGCTGTGACTGTGGATGGTCATCACAGTCGACGTCAGGGCGTACGGGACGTGACATCCCCGATGTGCATGCACAGACGCCGCAGGCCGGCCGGCACTCCGTCGATGACGTCCGAAGCCAACAGGCCGATTTCTCCCTGCCGTGCGGCGACATGGTCCGCCACCTCGCCATGCAGGTACACGCCGAGACAGGCCGCCTCCGGTGGTGTCAGTCCCTGGGCCAACAGCCCGCCAAGGATCCCGGACAACGCGTCACCCATGCCGCCGGAGGCCATGCCGGGATTCCCGGTGGGATTGATCCAGAGGCCGCCATCGGCGGCGGCGATGAGGCTCCGCGCCCCTTTGAGCACGAGCGCACACCCATAGGTGCGGGCAAACGCTCCCGCCACGCCGACACGGTCTCGTTGCACCGCGGCGGTGTCAGTCGCCATCAGGCGCGCCATCTCTCCCGGATGTGGCGTCAGCAGCGCGTGCGCCCTGGCCTGCTGAAGCACGCCGGGTTCGCGCGCCAGGCAGGTCAACGCGTCGGCATCCACGGCCACCGGCAGGCCGACCTCTCGGAGCAAGAAGCGCACGAGCTTCTGTGCGTCTTCGTGTGTCCCGATGCCGGGACCCACCACCACCGCGTCTTTCCCCTCCAGAAGCGAACGGATCTGGGCTTCGTCGAACTGCAGGAATCCATCGACGTCCCGCAGTGGCGCCGTCATCACCTCGGGGCGCCCCAACGAGAAGACCGTATTCAGTGAGGCTGGCCCGGCGAGCGTCGTCAGACCGGCGCCAGTGCGAGCGACGGCGTGTGCCGTCATCAGGGCGGCCCCGCTATGGCCGCGCGAACCGGCAAAAATGAGGGCATGGCCGCACGTCCCCTTATGCGCTTCGGGAGCTCGGGCCGGCACCAACGCCGCGACATCTTGTCGCTCCAACAGCCGTCGCTGCGGCCGCACTTCCGCAACCGCTTCCGGCGCGATGCCGATGTCCACCACCGCAAGCGCACCAACATAGTCGATGCCCGGATAGATGAGCTGCCCGACCTTGGCGAAGCCGAACGTGGCCGTGGCCTCCGCCTGCACCGCCACACCGAGCGGCGTACCCGTGTCGGCGTCGAGTCCCGACGGGATGTCGACGGCAAAGACCGGTACGCCGGACGCATTGATCATATGCAGCAGGTCGGCGTATCGCCCCTCCACCGGCGCGTTCAGGCCGGTGCCAAACACGGCGTCGACGAGCAGGGCCGCCTCCGCCATCTTCGCCGGCAGCGCGGCCCTATCCTTGTCCGAGGTCACCGTGGTGATCGCGCCGCGGGCCCGTTGCCAGGCCGCCAGGGCCCGCGCAGCATCGCCCTTGACCTCCGCCGGTCTGCCGAGCAAAACGACCTCGACCCGCACGCCTTTGCGCCGCAGCAGCCGGGCGATCACGAAACCGTCGCCGCCATTGTTCCCCTTCCCGGCCAAGATGAGCACGCGTTTGCGGCGCACGTGCGGAAACTGTTCGAGCAGCGCGGTGGTGGCACCCGCCCCCGCACGCTCCATCAGCACATGTCCGGGTGTTCCGTACCGCTGAATCGTCAACTCATCGAGGCGGCGCGATTCGGCCGCAGTCACCACAATCATGCCCCGCTCCCTCACCCGCGCCGCGCGCGCAGCATGCACGCTTTCATGCGGCGGACGGCTTCCTCCAAGCCGACGAAGACGGCATCGGCGACGATACTGTGTCCGATATTGAGCTCGTCAATCACCGGAATCGCCGCGATCGCGGCCACGTTGTCCAGGGTCAGGCCGTGGCCCGCGTTGACCCTCAACCCCGCCGCCGCCGCCGCACGGGCCGCCTCGTGGATCCGCGCGAGTTCCGTAGCACGCGCCGGGGCGGTCGTGGCGTCCGCATAGGTCCCGGTGTGTAGCTCGATCGCCTCCGCCCGCAGCCGCGCGGCCGCCTCGATCTGCCGCGACTCGGGATCGATGAAGAGGCTCACGCGGATCCCGGCAGCGCGCAACTGTGCGACGACGGCACGCAGGGCGTCGCACTGTCCGGCAGCGTCCAGCCCCCCTTCGGTCGTCAGTTCCTCTCTGCGTTCCGGCACCAGACACACATCCTGAGGGCGCACCGCGCACGCCTTCGCGACCATAGCTGCCGTCGCCGCCATTTCCAGATTGAGCTTGGTGGTGACGTGGGCGCGCAGGAGGTCCACATCCGCATCCTGGATGTGACGGCGGTCCTCACGCAAGTGCACAGTGATCCCGTCCGCCCCGCCGCGCTCGGCGGCCGCCGCGGCGGCGAGTATGTCCGGGTAGACGGTACGCCGCACTTGCCTCAGCGTCGCCACGTGATCGAGATTCACGCCAAGTTTGATCATGGTGTCAGCTCCGAGCGAACGGCGGCGGCAATCTCCTCCGCCATCCCTTGTATCTGGATCAACGACTCCCCTTCCACCATGACACGCGCCAGCGGTTCGGTTCCCGAGAATCGCACCAGTACACGCCCCCGTTCGCCCAGCGTGCCGGCGATCCGATCGATCGTCTGACGCACGCGCGGCAGGCTCGCCAGTTCAGCGCGCCGGGCAACCGGCACGTTGACCAGCACCTGCGGAAACTGCGGCATCACCCGCTTCAACTCGCTCAACGGGCGCTGGCGATCCACCAGGAGTCGCACGATAGCCAGCGCCGTGATCAATCCATCTCCGGTGGTGGTGTGGTCCAGCAAGACCACGTGTCCCGACTGCTCGCCGCCGAGGTTGTAGTTATGCCGCCGCATTTCCTCGACGACGTAGCGGTCACCGACGTTGACGCGGACCAAACGGGCTCCGCGCTCGCGCAGCGCTTGCTCCAGCCCGAGGTTGCTCATCACGGTGGCAACGACCGTCGCATGCCTGAGGGTCCCACGGCGCAGCATGTCGTCCGCGATCATGGCCAGCACGTGGTCGCCATCAACAACAGCTCCCGTCTCGTCGATGAAAATCGCCCGATCGGCATCCCCGTCCCAGGCAATCCCGAGCTGCGCCTGCGTCGCGGTCACGAGCGCCTGCAGGCGTGCCGGGTGCGTCGCCCCGCACTGTTCATTGATGTTCCTGCCATCCGGACTCGTGCCGATCGTCACCACTCGCGCACCGAGGTCGCGCAGCAGTGCCGGCCCCAACTCGTACGCCGCACCATGAGCGCAATCGACCGCGATCGTAAGCCCGGACAGGGAAAGGTCGGCGGGCACCGAGCGCTTCACAAACTCGCCGTAGCGCTCCGCCGCGTCGGGGAGCCGGAAGATCTTGCCGACGTCGTCGCCAGTCGGGTGCACCGGGGTACTGCCGCCCGCAACAACGCGGCGCTCAATCTCCTCTTCCAGCGCGTCCGGCAGCTTGAAGCCGCTGGCGGCAAAGAACTTGATGCCGTTATCCTGGAAGGGGTTGTGCGAGGCGGACACCACCGCACCGGCACAGGCGCCCAGGCTACGCGTCAGAAATGCCACCGCCGGCGTCGGAATGGGACCGGTGAGCAACGCGTCGAGACCACTCGCACAGATCCCGGCGGCCAAGGCGCTCTCCAACATGTCGCCCGACCAGCGCGTGTCCTTGCCGATCACCACACGCGTTCGCCCGACGAGCGTCGTGCGGCAGACATCGGCCACCGCACGGCCAAGGCGGAGTGCGGTTTCCACCGTTACCGGCTCGACGTTGGCGAGCCCCCGGACACCGTCTGTCCCGAACAGCGCACGCGCGGGCTTCGACTCAGCGGGACTCACGGTCGGCGGGGTTCCCTTTCTGCATGGTGAGCTGCACCGTACTCGGCGCCACCGAGACCAGTTCCACCCCGGCGGGGACATCCACGGCCGGCTTCACCACACGCCGTCCCGGCGCCTGTCCTTCGGCATCGACGTATGCGGCACCGTTCGACAGATCGAGGCTGTCGACCAGTCGTTTCGGCCCGCGGACAACCACCCGGACGTGGCCGGGGCGGAGCGCGTGCGGCAGCGACGCATTGCGGACCGTCAGTCCGACCGATTTGAACTCGCGCGTCACCACCACATCGTCGACGCGCAGCTGCACGGCCACCTTGTTGGCGCTGAAGGCAAGGTACTCGCTGGGAGGATCCAACGTCAGTTCGCGTTCAAACGTCCCGGGCGCGACCTGCCGGATGTCCAAAGGCTCGGTATTGGCCGACTGCACGTCCGTAACATCCGACGCGGGACCGCTCACCTGTACGGTCTCGGGCGCGACCTTGGTGTCCGTCACTTGCAGGCCGTTCGGCGGCTTTCCGTCGATGCGGAGATGCACGGGCACCGACTTATGGGCCACGCGCTCAAGTTCCAGGGTCACCTGCGCCGGCGTGATCCGCACCACTTTCACCCCGCGCGGAAGGTTCAACGAGTCGGCGTCGACCCGAAACACGGCGGGCCCAGGACGCACGCCGCTCAGCTCGAATGAAATCGCCAGCCGGTCACGATCGATTCGCCCGAGCAGGGCACGCGGTCCACTGACACGTAGGTCGACAAAATCGATTCGCGGACTGGTGACCATCAGATGCGCGGGAATGTTGCGCAGTTCGAGGGGCGCATGTACCGTCTCCTCCGTATCGCGCTCGCCGAAGTTCACAAATGACCAGATGCTGACCGCGATCGCCAGCGACAGCACCTTGAGCGCCAGGTTATAGGAAACCAATCGCCGGAGACGTTCCGGATCAAGGATGGTTGCGCGGATCGCAGCCCACAGGGACCGCAGCTGCGCCTGATCGAACCATTTTCTCATCGGCTCGACAGCCTCTGCAGCGTGCTCCGCAACGTGGCGGCATCGACCCCCCGCATGATGCGACCGTCGCGCACCATGGAGATAGCGCCCTGCTCCTCGGAAATGACAATCACGACCGCATCCGTCTCCTCGGTCAACCCGATCGCCGCCCGGTGCCGCGTGCCCAGGGTCTTGCTGACGTGGGGGTTGGTCGTCAGCGGCAGGAAGCATCCCGCCGCGATCATTCGTCCCTTGTGAATGATGAGCGCACCGTCGTGGATCGGAGAGTGCGGCATGAAAATGCTGGTGATCAGCTCCTTGCTGACGCGGGCATCCAACTGGGTCCCCACTTCGACGCAGTCATTCAGCCCCACCTCGCGCTGCAGCACGATCAGCGCGCCGATGTGCTTGCCGGCCAGGGACACGGCGGCGCGCACGATCTCCTCGAGGTCCTGCCCCTTCAGCCCGCCCTCCGAGCCGAAAAACGTCCGCGAGCCGACCTGCGTCAGCGCACGGCGGATGTCGTCTTGGAAGATAATGACGATGACGAGCAGGATGGAGCCGAGAAAGTTGTCCAGGATCCAGTTAAGGGCGTAGAGATCGAAATATTTGGAAGAGAGAAACGCGATGAACAGCACCAGCAGACCGATGAGCATCTGCACGGCACGGGTGCCCCGGATGAGGTCAATGATGCGGTAGATGAAAAACGCGATGATCCCGATGTCGATGGCGTCCTGGAAGCGGAAGTTGGAGAACAGCTCGAACATGGGACACTCGAAGGACCTGGTGTTGCTGGATTCACATTTGGTACTGCGCAGCGCCGGCTGCTCTCACCCACCCTACCCGCATGCGCCAGGAGCATGCGATTGTCGAACCGATTGACCCTGTCCCGCCTCGCTCCGAGCATACTCGTCGCCAGCAAGAGACTCCGACCGAGAAAACAATTGCGGCGCCCGGCTCCGCCGTCCGCATCAAACGCGAACGTCCGAACACGTGGCCACGGTGAGCGGCGTGGCGCCGTTTCCGCGCCCGGACTGACGAAGGATTTCATCGATTTCGGGGCCGTCCAGCACTTCCTTGTCCAGCAGTGCCTCGGCGATCTTGTGCAGGACATCCACGTTCGTGCTCAACAGGTCCTTCGCCTGCTGGTAGCTTTCCTGGATGATCCGCCGTACCTCGGCATCGATCTCGACCGCCGTGTGTTCGGAGTAATCCTGCAGCTGGGTAAAATCCCGCCCGAGAAAGATTTGCTCCTCTTTCTTGCCGAAGGTCATCGGCCCCAGGCTATCGCTCATGCCCCATTCGCACACCATCTTGCGGGCCCAGTCGGTGGCCTTCTCGATGTCGTCGGCGGCGCCCGTGGTGACGTGTCCGAGGATGAGCTCCTCCGCCGCCCGGCCGCCGAAGCGAATGGTGAGGCTGTTGAGAATGTAGTCCTTCGTGTAGGAATGGCGGTCGTCGATCGGAACCTGCTGCGTGACACCCAAAGCCATCCCGCGCGGGATGATGCTCACCTTGTGCACCGGGTCGGCACCGGGGAGCAGCTTGGCGACCAACGCATGGCCAGCTTCATGATAGGCGGTATTGCGGCGCTCCTCCTGACTCATGATCAGGCTCTTGCGCTCGGCGCCCATCATCACCTTGTCTTTGGCGATCTCGAAGTCGGCGTGGGCAACCCGATCCTTGTTGCGGCGGGCCGCCAGCAGGGCCGCTTCGTTCACGAGGTTTTCCAGATCGGCACCGGCAAATCCCGGTGTGCCGCGGGCGAGCAGTGGGAGATCGACATCCTCGGCCAGGGGCACTCGACGGGTATGCACCCGCAGAATACCCTCCCGACCTTTGACATCCGGGCGCGGGACGACTACCCGCCGGTCGAACCGTCCGGCGCGCAATAGCGCCGGGTCGAGCACATCGGGCCGGTTGGTCGCCGCAATCAATATGACCCCCTCGTTGGTCTCAAAGCCGTCCATTTCCACCAGCAACTGGTTCAACGTCTGCTCGCGCTCGTCGTGTCCACCCCCCAGTCCGGCGCCGCGATGACGCCCCACGGCATCGATTTCGTCGATAAAGATGATGCAAGGCGCGTTCTTCTTGCCCTGGACGAACAGGTCCCGCACCCGTGAGGCGCCGACACCGACGAACATCTCGACGAAATCGGAGCCGCTGATCGAAAAGAACGGAACCCCCGCTTCTCCCGCAATGGCGCGCGCCAGCAGGGTCTTTCCTGTCCCCGGCGACCCGACCAGCAGCACCCCCTTGGGAATACGCCCGCCCAATTTTGTGAACTTTTTCGGATCCTTGAGGAAGGCGATGATCTCTTCCAGTTCCTCTTTGGCTTCCTCGATCCCGGAGACGTCGTTGAACGTCACCTTTTGGGTGTTCTCGCTGAGCAACTTGGCGCGGCTCTTACCGAACGACATGGCCTTGCCGCCACCGACCTGCATCTGGCGCATGAAAAAGATCCACACGCCAATGAGCAGCAGCATCGGGAACCATTGCACGAAGAGGATGACATACCACGGGTCTCCTTCCTCGGGCTTGGCAGCGATCTTGACGCCTTTTTCGCGCAAGACCTTGACCAGATCGGGGTCTTCCGGGGCATACGTCTTGAAGCGTTCCCCGTTATGGTACTTGCCGCGGATGTTCCGCCCCTGGATCGTGACCTCGGTGACGTCACCTTTCTCGGCAGCGACCATGAAGTCGCTGAAGATGATTTCCGGCTCCTTCTGCTGCTGCTTGTTGAACAGGTTGAAGAGGAGAAGAAACATCAACCCGAGCACAAGCCAGAGCGCTACGTTTCGCGAGAACTGATTCACCATTCCCCCAGGGTCAAAGGACGCATAGCTTCGTAAAATACAACGGCCACCGTAACATAGGCACTATGTACCAGCAACGGCCGTTGCCTCCGCCACGAGGCGTACTGCCGCGCGGGTATTGGCGGTGACCAGGGCCCGGCTGCTGCGGATCACCCCTGGCACCCAAAGGACCTCTCCCTCCAGCGCCACCACGGGGCACGTCCGGCGCACCGCCAGCGGAATCTTGCGGTCGACCAGGACATCCTGCAGTTTCCGGTGCCCGCGCAACCCCAGAGGCTGAATCCGATCCCCGGGCCGCACGGTGCGCACCACCAGCGGCACCGCAACGGCACGCGCATCCGCGACCGCCTCGAACAAACTCGTCGGCCGCTGCCAGCCGTCCGCAACGGCTTCGAGGTCCGCCCGGATGCGCCAGCCCGACCGCAGGCACACGGTCGCGCCGACGACGAGCGCCTGTTCCAGCTCCGGCGCCGGCGGCACCGACGCCGTCGCAGCCGCAATGCACCGCATTTGCTCGTATTCCCGCACGACCCACTCACCGCGCGGCAGCCGCACCCGTCCATTCGGGCGCTGTCCGCATGCCAGGTCGACGACCGCCTCGAAATGCGCCCGGTGCAGCCCGGCTAAATCGCCGTGGAGCCGCCGTAACCAAGCCCGTACCAGGCGGGTACGCACAGCGGCGTCCGCTCCACGCACGGCGGCCACCGCCAATGCCCCGTCCGCCGCAACGGCCGCCACCAGGTGCCGCTCGTCCTGCGCGCGCAACCAGGTCAGTTCGTCGGTCACCCCCTGAGCCGCAGCCGCCAGGTTCCGCACTGCCGCTGGATTGAGCGCCTGCAGCACGGGCAGGATTTCGTGACGGATCCGGTTGCGGAGAAACCGGCGATCCCGGTTGCTGCTGTCCTCGCAGAACGGCAGTCCCTGCGCCCGCACATACTCCAGCACCGCCGCCCGTGCAGACTCGAGCAGCGGGCGGATGATACCGCCATCGCGCACGGCATGGATCGCCGTCAGGCCATCGGCACCGCTGCCGCGCAGGAGCCGCATCAACACCGTCTCGGCTTGATCGTCGCGGGTGTGCCCGGTCGCAATCTTCCTACAGCGCCGTTGCGCCGCCGCAGCGGCCAGGAACGCATAGCGCTCCCGCCGGGCCCGTGCCTCCAGGTTCGGCCCGGGCTCCAGTACCGGGCTGCTGCCGACAACACACGGCACGCCGAGCCGCCGTGCCACCTCCACGGCGCAGCGCTGATCGCGCAAGGATTCCTCCCCACGCAGCCCGTGGTTCAGGTGCGCCGCGCACACGCCGATTCCGAACTCCGGCGCCAGTGCCACCAGCGCTCCCAGCAACGCCACGGAATCCGCCCCCCCCGACAGGGCCACCAGCACATGGTCGCCCGGGGTCACCATCCCGTAGCGCTTGACCGTTCTACGAATCTGTTGGAGTAGGGTGGACGAAGGCTGGCCGTGCACGACAAGATCACTTTGACATCATCGATTCCGCAATACAAATCCCTCGCGGGACCGCCAGGTCGCGCACCACGTTAGCGCAGCCTTCGCAGAACGTCCGCGCCGTTTGCAAGCGCGCGCGCCCATCTGCTATGTTGATTAAACGATTGCTAAACAACATCTGAATTATATTTCTTATGCAGACTACCGACAGACCGCCGCCCCCCGCACTCGCCGACATCCTGGGCGTGGTGCGCCGGTACTGGGGCTTCGACCGACTGCGCCCACTCCAAGAACAGGCCATCCGGGCCGGCTTGGAGCAACGGGACTCGGTCGTGGTCATGCCGACCGGTGGCGGCAAGTCGCTGTGCTACCAGGTCCCGCCTGCCCTGGCGGAGCGTACCGACATCGTCATCTCGCCGCTCATCTCGCTGATGAAGGACCAAGTGGACGGCTTACGGGCCTGTGGATATCCGGCGGCAGCGCTGTACAGTGGCATGGATGCAACGGCCGTGCGCGAGACCGAGCGCGCCATCGCGGCGGGCCAATACCGGCTGGTGTTCGTGGCTCCGGAGCGCCTCCTGACGCCGCGATTCCTGCAACTCGTCGCACGCCTCGACGTGCGAGCATTTGCTGTCGACGAAGCGCACTGCATCAGCCACTGGGGACACGACTTCCGACCGGAGTACCGGCAGCTCGCCGCCCTGCGCGCGCGCTTTCCACGCGCCAGCATACATGCCTATACGGCCACCGCGACCGAGCGGGTACGGCAGGACATCGCCGACCAGTTGCGCCTCAAGGACCCCGCCGTGTTGGTTGGCGTCTTCGACCGCCCCAACCTCATCTACCGCGTCGTGCCGCGGGTGGATCCGGAGAGACAGGTGCTTGAGGTCCTGCGGCGGCACGCCGGCCAGGCGTCGATCGTCTACTGCATCAGCCGCAAGGACGCGGAAACCATTGCCGCCGCACTCCGCCAGCAGGGCTTGCGCGCCGCCCACTACCACGCCGGCATGGAGCCGGACGACCGCCGGCACACGCAGGATGCCTTCGCGGCGGAGCACCTCGACGTGGTCGCGGCCACCGTCGCCTTCGGCATGGGGATCGACCGCAGCGATGTGCGCTGCGTCATCCACGCCGCCATGCCCAAATCCATCGAGCACTATCAGCAGGAGACCGGCCGGGCCGGACGCGACGGCCTCGAGGCCGAGTGCGTCTTGCTGTACTCCGCCGCCGACACCATCCGCTGGGAGAGCCTGATCGAAAAGAGCGCCGCCGACGCCGGTGCGGCCGCGGAAATCGTCGGCGCCGCGCGGGAACTCCTGGGACACATGCGCCATTATTGCACCGCGGTCGTCTGTCGACACCGTTCGCTGTCGGAGTATTTCGGCCAAGCGTATACCCAAGCGAGCTGCGGCGCGTGTGACGTGTGCCTTGATGAAGTGGAAGGCTTGGCGGACGGCACCGTGGCGGCGCAAAAGATTCTGTCCTGTGTGGCGCGCACCGGCCAGAGCTTCGGCGCCGAGCACATCGTGGACGTGCTGCTCGGGGCGAATACCGAGCGGGTCCGCCGCTGGCGGCACGAGCACCTCAGCACGTATGGGCTCATGAAGGGCACGAATCGGAAAGCGCTGACCAACATGGTCTATCAGCTCATGGACGCGGGACTGCTCGAGCGCACGCCGGACGAACGGCCGGTCTTGCGACTCACCGAGGCGTCCTGGGCAGTCCTGCGCGGACAGCGCTCCGTGCGCTTGCTACAGGCGAAGAAAGACCTCAGCAAGACGCGCATCGCTGCGGAATCGTGGGAGGGGGTCGATCCCGGGCTGTTTGACAGCCTGCGCGCACTCCGCCGGACGCTGGCGGAGGCACGGGGTGTCCCGCCGTACGTGCTGTTCAGTGACGTCACATTACGCGAGCTGGCGCGCACTCGTCCGGGATCCGCCGCGAGTTTCCTCTGCGTCCGGGGCATCGGACAACGCAAGCTTGCCGATCTCGGGCCGCCGTTCCTCAAGCACATTGCCGACTACTGCCGCGAGCACGGCTTGGCACTCGATGCCGCGCCCGGTAGCCGGCCGCGGCGCGTTGCCGAGCGACCAAACGCCAACCAACAAGCGGCGTTCGAAATGTTCGCTAAGGGCTGCAGCGTGCAGCAGGTAATGAGAGCCTTGGACCGCGCCGAGAGCACGACCTGGGCTTACCTGACCGAGTTCGTCGCCACCACGCACCCACCGGATCTGGAGCCGTGGGTCGACCAGCAGACTTACCGGACCGTCGCCCAGGCGATCGAAGCGGTCGGCACCTCTTACCTGAAGCCCCTCTACGATCACCTCGGCGGCCAGGTGCCCTTCAATCATATCCGGCTTGTGGTGGCACACGTGACACCTGCGGCAAACAGCACCACAGCAAGCGGCGCGCCTTCCCCTGAGTGATCCGACCGAAGGTCGTGATGGACGACGCAAAGTCGCCACCGTCGAATCACGCTGTCCCTGCCCGCTTGCCGCAAGGCATCCGGGTACTCGGGCTGGTTTCACTGTTGATGGACAGCTCGTCGGAGCTTGTCCACAGTTTGCTGCCGATTTTCATGAGCACCGTGCTGGGGGCGTCCATCGTCTCGATCGGCGTGATCGAGGGGGTTGCGGAGGCCACTGCGGCGATCACGAAGGTGTTCTCCGGCGCGCTCAGTGACGTCTTCAGGAGACGTAAGTTCCTCGTCGTCTTAGGTTACGGGCTCGGGGCGCTCACCAAGCCGGTGTTTGCGCTCGCGACGACGATTGGGTGGGTCTTCGCGGCGCGATTCGTCGATCGCATCGGCAAGGGCATCCGCGGCGCCCCGCGCGACGCATTGGTCGCCGACATCGCGCCGGCCGAACTGCGTGGGGCCGCGTTCGGCTTGCGCCAGGCGCTGGATTCCGTCGGGGCGGTCGCGGGGCCGCTGCTCGCGGTGGTGTGCATGGCGTGGCTCGCAAACGACATCGCGGCGGTGATGTGGGTGGCGGTGGTGCCGGCGTTCCTGGCGGTGGTGCTGCTAGTCGTTGCGGTGCGCGAGCCCGAACGCGTACCGCCTGCCCGGAGCGCGCAAAAGTCACTGGCCATGGTCGCCGCCAGACGTCTGCCCCTGCGCTACTGGCTCGTCGTCGCGCTCGGGGCGGTCTTTACCTTGGCGCGGTTCAGCGAGGCTTTCCTGGTCCTCCGAGCGCAAGACGTTGGGCTCGCCATCGGCTACGTGCCCCTGATCATGGTCGTCATGAATGCGGCCTACGCCGCGGTGGCCTACCCGGCGGGCCGCGCCGGAGATCGCCTGTCTCCACGAACACTGATGGTATTCGGGCTCGGCGTGTTGACCGCCGCCGACGTGGTGTTGGCGCTGGCGGCGTCGGCGGCCGTGGCGTTCATTGGCGCCGCACTCTGGGGCCTGCACATGGCGCTCACCCAAGGGCTACTTGCGAAGCTGGTCGCCGATACGGCCCCCAGCGAGCTGCGCGGCACGGCGTTCGGCATTTTTAACCTGGTCAGTGGCGGTGCGCTGCTGCTGGCGAGTGTCATCGCTGGCGCGCTCTGGACAGCCTGCGGCGCCGCCGCCACGTTCATCGCCGGGGCCGCCTTCGCCGCCCTCGCGGCCTCGGGGCTACTGCTCTTCCGCACGCGCGGCGGGTCCCGTGGGATGGAACGCAGCGCGGTCCGGCGGTGACCGGTGATCATTGGCTAACGCCGTCGATTCACCCGCCGCACCGCGCTCGGGTTTTGCCGATTTCTCGATCCAGCGCTGCATCTCCTCGCCGCCGTCCGGCAGCGCCGGCACCTCCACTCCGCGGACGCCATCGCCGACATGCACATGGTCGGTAACACTCCGTACGGTCAGCGGGTAGTCCCTCTCGGCTCGAAATCATTGACCACCTTCCCGTAGTTGCAGTAGTGGTGTCCCGTCATCAGTATCGTTGCGCCGCATCGCTGTCCGATTGGGACTACAGAGAACAGGAGGTCCGTGTGAGGCGAGAGCGTCTTCGATCTGCGAACCGCGTGCTGCTGGTCCTCCTGCTGGTGGGTGGAAGCGCTCCGGTCGCGGCTGCCAGACCACTGAGCACCGCCTTCACCTATCAGGGGCAGTTGCTGCAGAGCGGTCTGCCGACCAACGGCACGTGCGACTTTCAATTCGGTCTGTTCGACGTGGACTCCGGGGGCACTGCCAGCGGCACGCAGACAGCCAGCCCCGTGAACGTCACCAACGGTCTGTTCACCGTGCAGTTGAACGACAGCGGCCAGCTGGGAGCGAACATCTTCAACGGCAGCGACCGTTGGTTGGAAATCGCCGTGCGCTGTCCGGTGGGCAGCGGCAGCAGCTACACGACGCTGGCCCCCCGCCAGCAGCTGACCGCGGCACCATATGCGCTCTATGCGCCCACCGCCGGCAGCGCCAATGGTCTGAGCTGCAGCGGGTGCGTGAGTTCGGGTAGCATCGCCAGCGGCACAGTCCAGCAAAGCAATCTGGCGTTCACGCCCGGCACGGTCACGTCGGTGACCGCCGGCAGCGGTTTGAGCGGCGGGACGATCACCACGAGCGGCACCATCAGCAACAGCGGCGTGCTCTCGGTCGGTGCCGGCGCCCCGCTGACATCGTCGGGCGGGCAAAACCCGAGCGTCTCGCTGACCGGCACAGTACCGGTGGCGAACGGCGGGACGGGGGCGAGCACCGCGGCGGCGGCACGCGCGAGTCTCGGGACGGCAGCGAGCGGTGCCAACGCCGACATTACCTCGTTATCGGGCATCACGGACGCGCATGGGAGCACTCGTCTGGGGCTCCAAGCGCTCGGCGCCGGCGGCACCGGGATCGACAATACGGCCGTGGGCAGAAACGCGCTCGCCGCCAACACCAGCGCCGGTGGCAACACAGCGCTGGGAGCGAACGCGCTCGGCGTCAACACCGGCAGCAACAACACCGCAGTGGGCCACTTGGCACTCAGTGGGAATACTACGGGCAGCTTGAACACGGCCGTCGGCCACAAGGCCCTCGCGGCCAACCCCAGCGGCAGCTCCAACATCGCCATCGGTAAGGACGCCGGGTCCAACACCACCACAGGCAGCAACGATATCTACATTGGCAATATCGGAACCAACGAGTCCGATACCACGCGCATCGGCACGACGCAGACGCAGGTGTTCATCGCCGGCATCTCCGGCGCGACCAGCGCGGACAGCGCACCGGTGTACATCAACGGATCGGGCCAGCTGGGGACCACGGCGTCCCACACGGCCCGGTTCAGGGACAACGGCGACGGCACGGTGACCGACCACCAGACGGGGCTCATGTGGGAGAAGAAGACGGGTACGGTGGGAAGCATCGTCAGCTGTACGACGACATCGGCATGCAGCGACCCGCGGGGCGTGAATAACCGGTACACCTGGAGCGCGGGCGGCGAGGCAGCCAACGGTACAGCGTTCACGAACTTCCTCGAACGGCTGAACGGGAGGCTGTGTGATGAGGACACATGCACCGGCCCGGGCGGATACACCGATTGGCGGCTGCCGACGATCGCCGAATTGAAAACGATTGTGGATCTGTCTGCAACCGGGTGCCCGATTGGGAGCCCGTGCATCAATCCGATCTTCGGCCCCACCCCGCCGGCCTACTATTGGTCGGCCACCACCGTCGCGAGCAATCCGAGCCTCGCATGGGTCGTCGCCTTCGGCATTGGCGTCACGGACTACGACACGAAGACCAGCGGCAGCTGCCTCCGTGCAGTGCGCAGTGGCGGGTGATTCCTCGCTAGCCACCCGCCGCATGCTCCCTCACGCCTGGCCGGAGCGAAACTTCTCGATCCAGCGCTGCGTCGCTTCACCAGGGTCCGTGAGAGCCGGAACCTCTACCCCTTTGACACAGGCCGGGCGCGCCGCCATCGTCGCCAGCCACCGGTTCAGGTTCGGCATGGTGTCCGTTTCCAGACCGGCCCACGTGTGCAGGCGCACCCAGGGCCAGGTGGCGATATCCGCGATCGAATAGTCGCCCGCGAGGAACTCGTGGTCGGCAAGGCGCTGGTCGAGTACCCGATACAGGCGGATGGTCTCGTTTTGATAGCGCTCGATCGCGTACGGGATCTGCTCGGGGGCGTAGCGGAAGAAGTGGTTTGCCTGCCCTTGCATCGGGCCGACGCCGGCCATCTGAAACATCAGCCACTGGATCACCTCGGAGCGGCGCCGCCGGTCCGTCGGCAGCAGTTTGCCCGTCTTCTCCGCCAGATAGATGAGGATCGCCCCGGACTCGAAGACGGCGAAGTTGTCCTCGTCGCGATCAAGCATCGCCGGGATGCGCCCATTGGGATTGATCCGGAGAAACCACAGCTCCTTCTGCTGATTCTCCAGCAGGTTGATCGGATGGACTTCGTACGGCAATCCGATCTCCTCCAGCATGATGGACACCTTCCAGCCATTCGGTGTGGGTGCGGTGAACAGATCGATCATCTTTCCTCCTGTGCCGTGGAACCCTGTGATTCTGCCAGGGCGCGGCTGATGATCCAACCCGCATCGCTAACCGTCGCCGATGCCACGCCCCCGAACTCGGCCGTTCACTGACATATCGTGCCCGGGCGCGTACGGGCAATCGTGATCGGCGGAGCCGATCCAAGGAGGCGATTACGCGCACCGCTTCGCTGAGCACGACAGGCGCCCTCGTACTCGTGAAACGCTGCACTTGCGCACACATTTGGCCCGCCGCCACGGAGGCGCTATAAGACAAGGATGAGCCTGCGCGCCGAATCGCCTTGGCCCGCCGCGGGGTATAGCATGCGCTGGCTGCGCTTTGTCCGGCACCTGCCCAATTTTGTGCGGCTGTATTGGCGACTGTTCTGTGACGCCCGGGTGTCGATCTGGCCGAAGGCGCTGCTGGTCGTCAGCCTCCTGTACCTGGTGTTCCCGGTCGATTTCATTCCCGACGTCCTGCCATTCCTCGGCGAGGTCGACGACCTGGTGCTGCTGATCGTCGCCTGCCGGCTGTTCATGCACATGTGCCCGCCCCACGTCGTGCAGGAACACGTGCACCGGATCGCCACGGGAGAGTGAGATGAAGCGCGCCGCACCGCTGACCATCTTCGCGGCACTCCTCCTCCTCGTTGTCATCGGCTTTTCCACCCTGACCGGCCTGGTCGTCGACTGGCTGTGGTTCGACACGCTCGGATTCCGCACCGTCTTTGTGACGACCTGGGAGGCCAAGCTGTGGGTCGGCGTGATCGGCATCGGCGTATCGGCCGCATGGTTGCTGGGGAACGGCCTGCTGGCGGCCAGCGCCCTTGTGCCGCAACCGCGGCGCTTGCGCGTCGTGTCGCGGGACCACATACACATTGAAGGCTTGCCTGAACTGTTGGAACTTTCCCCGGCGGACCTGCCTTGGCGGGCCATCACCGTCACCGTGGCCGCCGTTCTGAGTCTGTTCGTCGGCATCGCGCAGGCGGGCCACTGGGAGATCTTTCTCAAGTGGCTGCACGCCGTACCGTTCGGGCGCACGGACCCGCTCTTCGGACGTGACCTCGGGTTTTATGTGTTCTCGCTGCCCGCGTACGGCGCCGTCCGCGATTGGATGTTCTCGCTCGTCTTTCTCGCCTTCATCCTGTCCGCCGGGGTGCACTGGGGTCGTGGCGCCATCGATTTCGGTGACGCGGGGCCGCGCGTCAGCCCGGCCGCCGTGCGCCAATTGTCTGGACTGCTGGCCGCATTCTTTCTCGTCAAGGCGGTGGATTATTTCCTGCAGCGATATCAACTCTTGCTGAGCGACAACGGCATCGTTTTCGGCGCCGCGTACACCGATGTCTATGTCCGCCTACCGCTGCTGACCGCCCTGGCGGCCGTAGCCATCGTCGCCGCCGCGTTATGCGCCGCCAACGTGGTGGCGCGCGGTTTCCGGCTGCCGGTCGCCGCAGTGGTTCTCGTACTCGGCGCCTCACTGCTTGAAGGCGCAGGCGCCGGCGTATTTCAGAGTTATCGGGTGAAGCCGGACGAACTACGCCTGGAGACGCCCTACATCGCCCACAACATCGCCTTTTCCCGTTTTGGCTTCGGACTTGACCGCATCGAAAGCAAGCCGTTCCCCGCGGCCGGGAAGCTGACGCCGGAATTGTTGGCGGCAAACCAAACCACGATCCAGAACATCCGCTGGTGGGATCCACGCCCGCTTCTCGATACCTACCGCCAGTTGCAGGAAATCCGGCTGTACTACGATTTCCGCGATGTGGACATCGACCGCTACGTGGTCAACGGAACCTACCAGCAGGTGATGCTGGCGGCACGCGAATTGAACCAGTCCCGCTTGCCGCCGGACGCGCAGACCTGGATCAACCAGCACTTCAAGTTCACCCACGGCATCGGCATCACCATGAGCCCGGTGAACCGTTTCGATGACGAGGGGCTGCCGATCTTTTACGTCAAGGACATTCCGCCGGTGTCGACCGCCGGCCTCTCCATCACGCGTCCGGAATTGTATTTCGGCGAGGAGGCCCGCAATTACGTCGTCGTGGGTGGTGGCACCACCGAGTTCGATTACCCCAAGGGGCAGGAGAACGTCTACACGACGTACCACGGCCGGGACGGTGTCTCGCTGCGCAGCCTGTGGCGCCGCGCCTTGTTCGCCTGGCACTTCGGCGACATCAAACTCCTGATCAGCGGCAACGTCACCAGTGGCAGCCGCATGCTGTTCCGCCGCCAACCCCAGGCGCGCATCAGCCGCATTGCGCCGTTCCTCCGGCTCGACCGCGACCCGTACCTCGTCGTCAGCGACGGCCGGCTGATCTGGCTCCAGGATGCCTACACGACCAGCGACGCCCTGCCGTATTCGCAGCTGAGCCGGCGCGGCGGGATCAACTACATCCGCAACGCGGTCAAGATCGCGGTCGATGCCTATGACGGCGCCGTGACGTTCTACGTCGCCGATCCCGCGGATCCGGTCATCCAGGTCTACCAGCGGATCTTCCCGTCACTATTCCAACCACTGACAGCCATGCCCGCGGCGCTGCGCCAACACGTCCGCTATCCCGAGGACCTCTTCATCCTGCAGGCCAGCATGTACGGCACCTATCACATGACGGACCCGGAGGTGTTCTACAACAAGGAGGACCTCTGGAGCTTCCCGCAAGAGAGTTACGGTGGCGAAACCATCACCATGCAGCCGTACTACACCATCATGCGCCTGCCGGGAGAAGCGGACGAGGAATTCATCCTGATGCTGCCGATGGTGCCCAGCAACCGTGACAATATGATCGCCTGGCTGGCCGCACGCTGTGATGGCCCGCACCTCGGGAGCGTGATCGAGTTCGCCTTCCCGAAGGAGAAGCTCATCTTCGGACCAGCGCAGATTGAGGCGCGCATTGATCAGGACACCACGATCTCGCAGCAGCTGTCGCTGTGGAATCAAACGGGCTCCCGCATCATCCGCGGCAATCTGCTGGTCATTCCCATCGATGACGCCCTGCTGTACTTTGAACCCCTCTACTTGCGCGCGGAGAAGCGCGAACTTCCCGAGCTCAAGCGCTTGATCGCCTCGGGTGGGGATCGCGTCGTCATGAGCCAGACCGTCGAGTCCCTGCTCGCCGCGCTATTCGCCGGCGAGCCGACGCCCGCTCCACCCGCCACCCCCGCCGGCCCGCTTCAGGCGCCTGCCCCGTCCGCCGCTGCCCCTTCATCCGCGGAGGCGTTGACGCATTATCGTCAGGCGCTGGATGCCTTGCGCCAAGGCGACTGGAAAACGTTCGGCCTCGAGATGGACGCGCTCCAGAGGGCGCTAGAGGGCAAGAGTGCGCCGCCCTCCTAGCACGGATTGGGGCGTCCGGTCCATTGTGACAAGTCGATAAAATTCTGCCATAGAAAACGGAGAATCTGACGGAGGCGAGGACCATAGCCATGGCCAAGAACACACTCACAATCACCGACAACCGCACCGGCAAACAGTACGAAATCCCGATCGAGGATAACGCGATTCGGACGGGCGACCTGCGCCAGATCAAGACGTCAGCCGATGACGGCGGGCTCATGGGCTACGATCCCGCACTGGCCAACACGGCCAGCTGCAAGAGTAAGATCACCTACATCGACGGCGACAAAGGCATTCTGCGCTATCGCGGCTACCCGATCGAGGAGCTGGCGGAGAAGAGCAACTACCTGGAAACGGCGTACCTGATCGTCAAGGGGGAGCTACCGGACGCCAAGCACTTCGAGGCATGGCGGCACAACATCACCATCCACACGATGGTGCACGAAAACATCAAGAAGTTCGTCGACGAGTTTCGCTACGACGCCCACCCCATGGGCATTCTGGTGGGTACCATCGGCGCGCTGTCAACGTTCTACCCGGATGCCAAGGACATCATGAACCTGGAATCGCGGCGCCTGCAGACGCGGCGGCTGATCGGCAAGCTCCCGACCTTGGCGGCTTTTGCCTATCGCCACAGTCGTGGGCTCCCCTACGTGTATCCGGACAACGACCTGAGTTACTGCGGCAACTTCCTCTCCATGCTCTTCAAGATGACCGAGCTGCAGTACAAGCCGGATCCCGTCCTCGAACGGGCGCTGGACGTGCTATTCATCCTGCACGCCGACCATGAGCAGAATTGCTCCACCAATGCGGTGCGCTCCGTCGCCAGCTCGCAGGTGGATCCCTATTCGGCGATCGCCGCCGGCGTCGCCGCCCTCTATGGCCCGCTGCACGGCGGCGCCAACGAGGCCGTCATCCGCATGCTCCTGGAGATCGGTTCGGTCGATCGCGTGCCGGAATACATCAAGAAGTTCAAGGCGGGCGAAGGCCGGCTGATGGGATTCGGCCACCGCGTGTACAAGAACTACGACCCGCGCGCCAAGATCATCAAGAAGGTCGCGTACCAGGTGTTCGAAGTCACCGGCAAGAACCCGCTGATCGACATCGCGCTCGAGCTGGAACGCATCGCCTTGCAGGACGACTACTTCGTCTCGCGCAAGCTCTATCCCAACGTCGATTTCTACTCCGGCATCATCTACCAGGCTATGGGCTTCCCGATGACCATGTTCCCGGTGCTATTCGCCATTCCCCGCACCTCGGGCTGGATGGCGCAGTGGGCCGAGTTGGTGCGCGATCCGGAGCAACGCATCGCCCGCCCGCGCCAGATCTACACCGGCGAGGCCACCCGCGCCTACGTGCCGATCCCACAACGGCCCGAGCCGAGCATGCGCGAAGAAGCCGTCGCCGAGACCATCTAGCGCACTGCCGCAGCGCTTCAGTGCGGGGACCGCTCGGAACACGTCTTCGTCATGCCCGCGAAAACATGCATTCGTACGCGTGTGCCAAACCTTGCCCTGTCAGGCCCGCGATTGTCTCAACCCTCGCCGGCGTCGGCTGTCGCGCTGGTTCGGGTGAAGCCGTTATAGGCCATCGTGAGACCGCATGCGAACAGCACGGCACCGAATCCGATCGCCGCGTTGAGGTGCGGTGGGGCGGTGAACGCAAGCCGCAGAAAAACCGTGGTCACGGCGAACCCCGAGTTGCGGAAGACCACCGGGTAGGTCGAACTGTGGCGGAGCGAGATGAGGACGAGCAGGACGTCGCTGAAGATGAGTAGCGTGTAGAAGGCGGCGAAGAAGTTGTAGGTCTTGCCGTCCCCGAGCGCGTGTCGGGCATCGTTGAGGACGATGGCCACGAAGCACGCAAGCAACACGAGGGCAACGATCTTCTTGGCGGCGATGAAGCTCTCCCGTTCGTGGACATCGGCGGTGATGGGCCGATGTCGCTGCAGGCGATCGAAGAGCAGGGTGCCGGCGAAGACCAGTAAGGCGCCGATGGCATCCGAGGCCATTTGGCCGATCGCGGGCTGCACCTGCGCCCACCCCACCGGCTCCTCGAAGGTGGTGAGCGCCTTGAAGCTGTGGCGCAGCAGGATGAGAGAGAAGATCTCGAACTGTTTGCCCACCGACTCGGACACCGAGTGGGCGAGACTGAACACCACACCGATGACCTCCAGGACGAGCAGCAGAGTGAGTGCGAAATCGACGGCGTGGAAGTGGTTGACCGGCACCCACGGCGCCAACGGGGCGGGCAGCCAGCCGTGGCGACTCACTTCGATCGCCGCGAGGGCGGCGAGGAATGAGCCAACGAGGAGGTTCCCCGTGGCACGCTGTTGGTGCGCACTGCCCCAGGCCCGCTGGAGACGGTCGAAGCAACCCACGGCGGCGGTAACGAACCCATGCATCGTGTGGAGGGTACCTCCCGCCCCCGAGAAAGCAAGCGGACGCCTAAGGGTACGCCAGGTGGGACCATGATCGTTCGGCACCCGATTCTCATGAGTTCGCCACACTCCGGCAATGACCCCAAAACGAGGTAGTAAACTATTCTGCGAAGTAGCGATTTGTGCCACTAGCACCGAGGCAGGCGTCTAACGATTCGAAACAGCCAGCACCCGAGGAGCACGACCGACAGCGCAGCGACGATGGTCGGGCCGGTGGGTAGGTCGTACCGGTACGACAGCATCACGCCGCCGGCGCCGCCGCTCACCGCCACCAGGACCGCCACCGCGAACGCCACCGTCATGCCGACGTCGAGCACCAGCGCCGCGGTCGCCGGGATGACCAGGTACGAAAAGATCACCAGCACGCCGGCGACGCTGACGCTGAGGGAGAACGCAACGCCGAGGATGAGATAGAACGCAAACTCCCACCAGTGGATGCGATAGCCCATCGTCTCCGCCATCGCCGGATCAAAGGCGGTGAACAGAAACTCTTTGTAGAACAGCGCGTGCAGCAGCGTGAGCGCAGCGGCCAGCGCGGCCAGCACGTAGAGCTGTGCCTCGGTGACCCCGAGGACGTTGCCGAAGACCAGGCTGAGCACGTCCAGTTCGCCCA
>JAGDMS010000596.1 GCA_017860575.1 Deltaproteobacteria bacterium
GCTCAGGTTTCCTACGTGGAGCAGCCGCAGCCGCGCGGACTGGCGCACGCCGCACAGTGCGCGCGTGCATTCGTCGGATCCGACCCGTTCGTCATGTACTTGGGCGATAATCTCATTCCCGAGGGCCTGACCGGCGCGGCCGACCATTTCAAGCGCAGCGGTGCAAACGCCGTGGTCATGCTCAAGGCCGTCGACGACCCGACTCAGTTTGGCATCGCCCAACTCGACGGCGACCGCATTGTCCGGCTCATCGAGAAACCGAAGAACCCGCCGACGAACCTCGCCATCGTTGGTGGCTATTTCTTCGACCATCACATTTTCGAGTCCATCGACCGCATCAAGCCCTCCTGGCGCAACGAATACGAGATCACCGACGCCATCCAAGACCTGATCGACCGTGGCTTGAACGTGGTTCCGTACGTCGTGACTGGGTGGTGGAAGGACGCTGGCAAGCCCAACGACATCCTCGAAGCGAACCAGGTCATGCTGCAGAAGATCGGCACCGCGATCCAGGGCAAACTGGACAGCAGTTCGATCATTGAAGGCCCCGTCTGTATCGGCCCCGACACGGAGGTCAGCGGCAGCAAGATCGTGGGCCCCGTGATCATCGGTGCGGAGTCCCGCATCATCGATGCCGAGATCGGCCCCTTCGCCTCGATCGGCGACCGCGTCCACGTCATTGGCAGCCGTATCGCGGACAGCGTGGTCATGGACGACACGGTCATCCAGCACGTCCGGCAACCGGTGGTGCGCAGCCTGCTCGGCCGCCGCGTACAGTTGACCGGCAACGTTGCGGGACAGGCGGGCATCCGGCTCGTGCTCGGCGACTTCTGCGAAACCGAGCTGCCTTAACCGCACCCGCCTGCGGCGCCCCGCTGGACCAACTGCGAAGCTCGATCCTATCGCAAGATACGCTAATTTATGCTATAAGTTTTTGCACTTGCGAAAAGTAGCGTCGTGCGTCGTGCTGCCTAGACGCCACGGCGGCGGGAACGCATCGGATCCGGACACCGAACGCTCACGTCCTGCGGCACGACCCCGACAGGGGGCGAGATGGACACGTGGTGGTCCGCGAGGCAACTGGGGGGCGAGAAAGGGCGTGAGCCAGCCGGCGTCTCAGATGGGCTTCCGATCCCACCGCATCACACGGCCACCCGACTCACCTTGTCGGCGCTGGCCTCCGCATTTTCTCTCAGCCTGGGGATAGCACTCCCCGCACCACTCCAGGCGCAGTCCTGCCCGCAACTCAGCGGTGTCTTCTCCTCCACCCAGCTCGGCCGTCTTCTACTACGCCCCGCGCGGCGGCACCTATGTCATCGACACCAGCGGCTCGGCCTTCGACACGGTACTCTATGTGCGTAACAATGGTGGGACGGAGTTGGCCTGCAACGACGACAACCCGCTCGACGGCACCCGGCAGTCGCGCGTCACGTTGGATCTCGCCGCCGGCCAGCTCGCCGTCATCATCGTCGACGGCTTCAGCGCTGAGAGCGGCAATTTCGTCCTGCGCATCAACGGCAACTGTCCGCAACTGGCGCACAATGACCCGCGCGACCTGGGCAGTGCCCTCGCCGTCAGCGTGAACGGCAGCACCGCCATCTGCGCCAGCTTCCTGGCCGGCACCGCCTCGTGCGGGGACGGCACCAATGCCCCAGATGCGACGTTTCTCTACACGGCGTCGGTCGCCGGCATCTACGTCATGTCCACCGAAGGCTCGGGTTTCGATACGTTGCTGTCCGTGCGCGCCGGCAGTTGCGCCGGCAGCGAGCTCGCTTGCAACGACGACATCCCGCCGCCGGTCGGCAGCCAGCAGTCGCGGTTGAACGTGCCGCTCGCGGCCGGGCAGACGGTGCTGGTGGCCGTCGACGGCTTCGGGACGGCCAGCGGCTCCTTCACGCTGTCGATCAACGGCACCCCGGCGACGCCGACGCGCACCCCCACCCCGCCACCGACCCCGACCCGCACCGGCACCCCGACGCCGACCCGTACCCTGACGGGCACCCCCACGCGTACGTCGTCGCCGACGGCCAGCCGCACACCAACCGCGAGCCCGACGGCTTCCCCACAACCGACCGCAAGCCCGACGCGCACCGCCACGCCCACGCCGACTGCCACCCGTACGTTCACCGCGACGGCGACCCTCACGCGCACGCCCACAGCCCCGCCCACGCCGAGTTCCACCCCGCTCCCCAGCCCCACACCGACCGCCACGGCGCCCCCCACGGCGACGGCGACGCCAACACCTAGTCGGTCAGAACCGACCGGCACGTCCACACCGACCGGCACACCCACATTCACTCCAACCTTTCTGCCCACAGCAACACCGCCGCCCACCGCCACGCCGACCACCATCGTCGTCACTGTTCCACCACCATCGTTCTGTTTTGCTACCCGCTTCGGCGGCTTCGTCTGCCGCATCAACTTCGACATCCTTCCCGACAGGAGCGTGCCCATCCCATTCGAGGATGTCATTCGTGCGCAGTATCAAACCGACACTGGGGTGAGCTTCCCCGGCGGTGGCTGGGTCGTCAGGCCGCGCAAGGGCACGAATTCTCCCGATCTCGCCTTGATCAACGCCACGAGCGGTGGCGAGTTGGAGTTCAATTCGTTCCCGCTGCGAATGAACTTCAGCAACGCGAAGGTCAGATCGGTAAAGATGCGGGTCGGGCTGAACCAGGTCGTCAGCGGCGTTCGGCCGGTGCTGACGGTCTTCGACGAGAGCGGTGACCGGACCGCATCGACTACGGGCCCCACGCTCCCCGATGGACCGGCACCTGTCGACCAGGTTGTCGAGCTGCACGATCCGGGATTCTTCATCGCGCGCGCCGAGCTGCGCTACGACGGCGACACACCGACGGCCAGGAACGCAGTCGAGGTCATTGATGATTTGGAAATCGGCCTCGACGGCCGTCCGCTCTGCCCATCCGGAACCGACACGCAGCGCCCTGTGGTCACCATTACGGCACCAAAGTATTTCGACCTCTTTTCCAGCAGCAATCTGCCTGACCTCAGGGGCACCATCATCGAGAACTCGGGCAAACTCCTCAATGTCAGCGCCGAAATTGCCAGCAGCAGTGGAGGCTACTCCCTCGACCTCAGTCCCTACATCGCCGCCAACCCGGAGTTTCCGGGGTACTTCACGTTCAGCGTGAAAAACGTCGGGCTTTACGACGGAGAGAACATCATCACCGTACGGGCCAACGACGCGGCGTGCCCACCCAACACGGGCGACACCTCAATCCGCGTGGATTTCGTTCCCCCCGACCCAGACTTGAATTTCTACGTGCTCGGCGTCGAGGTCACGCAGGCAACGCAGGACGCTCTTCAGGTCCGGTCCGTTCCGTTTGAGGGGAGCGACCCATCGGTCTTTCGTCCCCTCGCGTATGGCGCCGCAATGCCATTGGTTGCAGACAAGCTCACCGCAGTGCGCGTGTATCCGGACATCACCGGAAGCACGAGCGCCGTCATCGGCGTACCGGCCGTACTATTCGTTCGGCGCGGCGACACCGAGACGCGGCTGATCGCCGATCCGATCGTTGTGGATCCCACCGACACGGTGTTGACGACCGGAGGCCTGCTCGATGTGGAGCAGACCTTGGCGCGGAAACGAGCCGATGGAGGAAAGGGCTGGCAGTTCGTGCTTCCATTGTCCGCGACCGCTGGGGGGCAAATCGACGAGATCGAAGTGCGTCTGAACCCTGGCGGCCTGTTCGGTCCGCTGGAGTGTCTCGGATGCAACGATGCCGCCAACCGGCTCACCGTCGCGAACATCCCCTTGCGCCCTACCGGGCAGCTTGCAATCAAAGTGGTGTTGGCACGCGACACGTTCACCAGTCTGCAAACCGATGCCGACGCCGGGAGACAGACGGTATGCGATTCGTTCCACCGCACGTTTCCTGTGCGCGAAGGCTGCGGCACCGACCCGGCCGGCGGCATAATTCTCTCCAATGTCGAGCAGGT
>JAGDMS010000139.1 GCA_017860575.1 Deltaproteobacteria bacterium
TGACCAACCCGTAATCGGACACCTGAAAGATCGGCGCCTCCTCATCCTTGTTGATGGCCACAATGACCTTGGAGTCCTTCATGCCGGCAACATGTTGAATCGCGCCGGAAATGCCCACGGCGATGTACAAATCCGGAGCGACGACCTTTCCGGTCTGCCCGATCTGCAGGTCGTTCGCCACGAAACCCGCATCCACCGCGGCACGACTGGCCCCCAGAGCGGCGCCGAGCGCGTCCACGAGCGGCTCCAGCACCGTCTGGAAGTTCTCCGCCGATTTCAAGGCACGGCCACCCGACACAATCACCCGCGCCTCGGTCAGGACCGGGCGATCGGATTTGGTTTCGCTGAAGCTCACAAACCTGCCCGCTTGCGCGGCGGCATCGAGACTGACGCTAACCTTCTCGATCTCGGCCTTGCTACCGCCCTTGGGCGCCGGGTCCATGGCGGTGGCGCGCACACTCACCACTTTCGGCGCACCTTCCAGCGCCACCGTGGCAAGGACATTGCCGGCCCACATCGGGCGCTGGAATGTCCCGTCCGCATTGAAAGCCACCACCTCGCTGGCCATGCCAGCATTCAGCAGTGCAGCCGCGCGGGGTAGCAGGTCCTTGCCGGCGGCGGTCGCCGCGGCCAGCAGCAGTTCGATCCCCTTGTCTTTGACGAGTTGCGCAACCGCCGCGGCGTTCGGGCCGGCGAGATAGTGTTCAAATGCGGCATCATCAATCGCAAAGACTTTCTTGACCCCGTACTCCGCGAGTTCGTTCGCCAGGTCGTCGATGCCCTTGCCAAGCACGACGGCGTAACAGTCGCCGCCGGCAATGCGCGCTGCCTCCTTGCCGGCCGCAATCGCGACCTGGGTCGACTTCGGAAACTTATGACGTTGGTGTTCAGCGATGACAAGAACGTTACCCATGTTGCTCCCCCGATCAGATGACTTTGGCTTCGTTGTGAAGCACTTGAACCAGTTCTTGGACAGAGCCGACCTTGCGGCCCGCCTGCCGCGCAGGCGGCGGTACCAGCTTCAGCACCTTCAGCTTCGGCGCCACGTCCACGCCCATGCTGCCCACAGGGATCTCTTTGAGCTCCTTTTTGCGCGCTTTCATGATGCCGGGGAGTGACGCGTAGCGCGGTGTATTCAGACGCAGATCGACTGTGACGACGGCGGGCAGCGGAATCTCGATCGTTTCCAGTCCCCCGTCCACCTCGCGCACGACCTGGGCACCCTTGCCACCGGACAACACGACGCCCGGGATACCCTTTTTCTCGTTTTCCGACTCCAGACTCTCCGCCTTGGAAGCGAACGTGGCCTGCGGCCAACCCAACAGCGCGGCCAGCATCTGGCCGGTCTGGTTGGCATCGTCGTCGATGGCCTGCTTGCCCATCAGAACGAGATCCGCACCCTCGTCGCGCACGATCTTCTCGAAGATCCGGGCCACGCCCAGAGCATCAAGTTCCTGTTCCGCGACGACCAGGATGGCGCGGTCCGCACCCATGGCCAAACCGGTCCGCAGTTGCTCCGACGCAACCTTCCCGCCGACGCTGACCAGCACCACCTCGGCACCACCGCTCTTTTCCTTCAGCCGCAGTGATTCCTCGATGGCAATCTCGTCGAACGGATTGACCACGTACTTCAGATTATCAGTAACGATACCACTCCCGTCCGGCTTGACCTTAATTGTGGCGTTCGGATCGGGTACCCGCTTGACTGTAACAAGGATTTTCACGAAGTGCCTCCTCGGTGGGACTCAAAAGACGGAATTGGCTACCACAGCGGAAAACGAGTTTCAAGCGAACCGCGGCCGCGTACCGCGCCCGGCCGACCTATGGCCCGACGTCAAACCCCAGGCGCGTCGACAACTCGCTGCCAGCCTTCAGCATGAGTGGCACGATCTCCTTGTCGAGTCGGTCCTGAGACAATCGATAGGCCGGTCCAGACAACGCCAAGCTACCGACCAGGGTCCGGGTGTAATCCCGGATCGGGACAGCGACCGATCGCACATCGTCGATGTGCTCGCCCGAATCGATCGCGTAGCCGCTTTCCGCGACCTTCCGCAATTGCTGCGTAATCGCCTGTCGGTCGACCACTGTCCGTTCCGTGAACTTCTGTAAGGTTTCCGGTAGGGCGGTGCGCAGATCGTCGTCGCCAAACGCGAGATGGACCTTCCCCACCGCAGTACAGTGGAGAGGAAGTGGCTCGCCAACACGTGCCACCACACGAATTGGCTGCTCGGCTTCGACCGCGTCGAGTGCGATAGCCTTGCCCTCCCGTAGAACGGTAATCAGCGTCGTCTCGTTCGCGACCTTCGCGACCTGTACCATCACTGGGCGGGCCTGCCGCAGCAGCCCTGTTTGCGTCACGAAACGCTGTCCCAACCGTAGGCATCGAATGCCGAGACGGTAGTTTTCCGTCGCCTTGTTCTGCTCGATATACCCGCGCGCTTCCAGGGTAGCCAGCAGCCGAAAGACGTTGTTCTTGTGAAGCTTGAGCCGCTTGCTGAGCTCAGTTACCCCTAACTCGTCCGGCTCGCCCGTGAACTGTTCGAGGACGTCCAGCGCGTGCGACACCGACTGGATGATGTAATTTGTTTTCTCACGCCGCACCATCGAGCCTCCTCATTTCCGAAAACTGTTTTACTAGTGCCTTCCGTTGGTGATGTCAACTTCGGACCCCCTTCTCCGAGCCTCGACCCCGTGGCGGTCCGCGGCTCTGATGCTGCCGCCCGTCAGGCGCGTGCTTGCAAATCCGGCGCGCCCTTCTTATACGGGTACCATTGCACTAACGTGGCCTGATGAACATTACCTCCTTGTCAGTCGAAGTCCGGACGGAGGCGGGAAACATGCCGGCGGTCTTGGCACGACCGACCGATGAAGCCCGGCACCCGGCCGTTGTCGTCGTACACGAAGCCTTTGGCCCAAACGCACACATTCGCGACGTCGCCGCACGCTTGGCGCGCGAAGGCTACGTCACGCTGGCACCCGATCTGTACCACCGAGAAAAGAAATCCGCCGCCTACGACGACCTCCAGGAGGCAATTCGCCTGATGATGACCCTCCGGGACGACACGATTCTCAAGGACATGGGGGCGGCCATCTCCTACCTTCAACAGCAGCCCTTCGTCCGGGCGGATCGCATCGGCGTGATGGGCTTCTGCATGGGTGGCCGCATCGCCTTCCTCACCGCCTGCATGAATCCGGCGGTGAGTGCCGGCGTGCCCTTCTATGGGGGCGGGATTGGCAGCGTCACGCAACCGTCAGCACTGACACGGCCGCCGCTGGAATTCGCTGGGCGTCTCACCGCGCCGCTGCTCCTCTTCTTTGGGGAAAGCGACGCCTTCATCCCGCTCGAAGAGGTTGACCGCATCAGGGAACGACTTGCCGCGTTGGGAAAGGACGCCACAATCGTCGTGTATCCCGGTGCACCGCACGGGTTTTTTTGCGATCAACGGGAGTCGTATCGACCGGACGCCGCGCAAGACGCATGGCAACGGCTGCTGCAATTCTTCGCGCGTCGGTTGAAGGGGGACTCCGTCTGAAAATGAGTCCCCTTACCATCCTGAACCCGAAGGGCGGTGCCCCGTTGGTGCTAACGTGCGAGCATGCGTCGCACTTTGTCCCTGTGGAATACGACGAACTCGGTCTCGACGCTGAGCAATTGGCCGATCACATTGGTTGGGACATCGGCGCACGTGAGGTCACCCAGGCCCTGGCAAAACACTTCGACGCAACCGCGGTCTTGGCCGGGGTCTCCCGGCTAGTGATCGACTGCAATCGTGACCTGACGGACCACGATCTGATCGTTCAAGAAAGCCACGGCACCCGGATCCCCGGCAACGCCCTGGTCGATGAGGACGAACGCTCGCGCCGCATCCGCGAGTTCTATGACCCGTATCACGACGCGATCGATTCGGTTCTCGAACGGCGCGACGAGCCGCTTCTCCTCAGTATTCACAGTTTCACACCGTCGTTGAATGGACGCGAACGCCGCTTCGACATAGGCGTCCTGTTCGACACCTGTCCGGGCGAGGCCGACGAGGTGGCCACGATCCTGGCCGGTGAGGGGCTGCGGGTGCGTCAGAACGAACCGTACTCGGCCCTCGACGGATTGATCTTCAGCGCACGCACGCACGGCCTCAAGTTTGGCCTGCGGTACCTCGAACTCGAGATCAACAATCTTCTCTTGCGGGAACCGGCGCAGACCGCGCGCATCGTAGCAGCGGTGGCGCGGGCCGTGGTGCCGCACGTGACCCGGTGATGCGCAGCATACTTGTAGGCCAAGCGGCCTTTGTCGGGCAGGTTCTCGATGGTCTCTTGGAGCGGAGGCACGAGGTGCACGCCCACGGCATCAACGCCGGCCCAACGATGGGAGGTGACGCATGATGCAGTTCGACGGAGGCGTTGCGGTGGTCACCGGCGCGGCAAGCGGCATCGGTCGCGCCCTGGTACGGGAAGCCGCTCGGCGCGGAATGTCGATCGCAGCGGCCGACATTGATGCATCTCACCTGGCAACGCTGGCGGGTGAGTTCGGCCCCGACCGGTGCCTGACAGCAACGGTGGACGTGAGTAACGAGGATCGGGTGAACCAATTCGCGGATGAGGTGTGGGCCCGCTTCGGGCGGGTCGACCTCTTGTGCAACAACGCCGGCGTCCTGCACGCAGGCGGCGTCTGCGAAACCTCGTCGGAACGTTGGCGGCAGGTGGTAGAGATCAACTTGTTTGGCGTCTTGTACGGCGTACGCGCGTTCCTCCCACCCATGCTGCGACGTGGCATGGCCGCGCACATCATCAACACCGCGTCATCGGCGGGCCTGACGGCGACGCCCCTGCTCGGCCCCTACACGGTCAGCAAGTACGGGGTCGTGGCCCTGTCCGAAACACTGCTGTTCGAACTCCAAGCAATGCAGGCGCCGATCGGCGTGTCCGTGGTGTGCCCCGGCGCCGTCGCGACTCAGGTCGCCCGCAATGCCAGTGCAACGCCGGGCGCAACGCAGGTCACGGAATGGCTGCATTCCGGCGTCGCCCAGGGCATGACGGCGACACGCTGTGCGGAAATCATCTTCGAGCAGGCCGCGGCGGGGCGGTTCTGGATTTTTACGCACCCGGAGATGCTCGCGGAAGTGGATGCGCGCACCCAGGGGATGCACGAGGCACCCGCGCCCATCTATGTCCCGCCGGCAGGCGGATCCGGTCGGTAGCGGACCGACGTGGTGAGCACCGCGCCGGCTAGATCGGCATAAGGACCGGGGTGAGACGGGCGGGCACCGCCCCTCTCACCCCGGATTATTGAGGCTGTTTCGAGACTAAGTTCGGTTTTTCCAACTCGGATTCCGAACCGTCTATCGTTAGCGTCGGGGTCTCGCCGGCGCGGCCCTGGAGGCCTCCAGTTGCTTCACTTTGGCGCTCTCGGCCGCCAGGTTGGTGTTGCACGTACCTAATTCCGTCTTGGCAGCCGTCAGTTGCTGGGTGCACCGATCCGCGGTCTGGCGGTCGGCAGCAGCCTTCGTACGCTCAGTCTGCAATGTCTGATTGGCTTGTGCTAATTCGGCCTGGGCCTTCTTGAGACCATTCATCATGAACCAGCCACCGACGCCAGCGATGATCAACAGCAGCACCCACAACGTCAACGCCAACGGTGCCAGGTCTCGCTCTCTCTTGTCCTCAAACATTGCCACTCCTCCCTTTCAGGCTGAACGTTTACTTGTCATTGTCTCTCTACGACACGTCACCCGGTGGATGCTACGGGCGAACAACATGCCGTACATGCTCTGACTGCTGGTTGTCACAACCACGAATGCGCCCGCCGTCACGGCGGTATCCGTTAGCATAACTCGCTGGGACGAGTCTACCGGTAAGTGACCCCGATATGGAAGACGCGCCAGGCAGTTGATCCGACCGCACCACTTATGCACCGGGTGGGCCACTCGTCTGTCTCATCGGGCATGCCCCCGCGCCTCGGCAAGCACCGCGCGGGTTGTGTCAAACGCCGCACGTGCGGCCGCGTGCACGGGAAGCGCCCACTGGTCGGTGGAGAGGATCTCGACCGAAAGCGGCGTCTGCACGCCCATCGCATCCAGCAACCGAATGAACCCGACCAGGTCGAAACTGCCGTCACCGGGCAGACGCCTGCGCAGGCACGTATCCTCGGCAAGGTCCCCAACAACCATCGTGTCAGCATCGTCGAGTTGTACGGCAATGATCCGTTCAGCCGGGATGGCGCGCAGCACGGCCGGATCAGCCGCCCCTCGAAAATAGTGCCACGCGTCAACGAGCAAGCCCCCGTTCACATGGCCAGCCGTGCGCGCGATTGCCCAGGCGGTGGCGGCATCGGGAATGGGTGTCCAGGGCAGGAATTCAATAGCCACCTGCAGGCCGTGCTGTGCGGCCCGATCACAAACCGCGGCAAATCGTTCCGCCACCGCAGGCAAGGGGTCCAGCGGACCGCCCAACCCGAGGTCCCCGACATTCAGGTGACGCGACTGGAAGACGTCGGCCAGGCGGTAGAACTCGTCTTCCAGTTTCCGCGCGGCGGCACCACGCTCGCCGCCGTGTGCCCAGTCGAATAGAAACTCCAACTCGGCGATGCGAATCCCGTGGTCGGCTAGGATCCGTTGCATGTCCCCATCAGACAGCCCCGCCGCACGGCACATTGCGTAGTCGGCCGGCTGGAAGCCGATGGCCGCGAACCCGGCCGCCGCTGCGGCGGCCACGCGCTCGGCGAAACCGAAACGCGGGTGTTGCCCAGGCGCCGCGCCGGTGAGCGTGTAATAACTAGCAATCAGGTCGGTCGGGCCGAGGATCTGCATCGTGGCAATCCTTCACTCTCAGGACTTGATGCTCGCGGCGTTCTTGACGAGAACATCCACCCGGCCGCGCGGCTCCGGCAGCGTCGTCCGTTGGCACCGTCACTCGCAGCCGCCAGCACAGCCGTTACCGCAGCACGATCTCCGCAATTGATCGCAGCAACGTCAAATCGTGCGACATGCTGAGCAGCATCGTCACGGGCGTCTGCTCCCATGCCTGCAGACGATCACGGATCCGTTCGACGGGCCCCACCAGGGAAATCTCGTCGGCAAACTGATCGGGGACCGCCGCAACCGCCTCCTCCCGTTTGCCGTCGAAGAAGAGCTGCTGAATGCGCTCGGCCTCTGCCTCGAACCCCATACGGGCCATCAGCTCCTTGTGAAAGTTTCGTTTCTTCGCGCCCATGCCACCGATATAAAACCCAAGCATAGCTTTGACGGGCAGCAGGGCGGTTTCGACATCCTTGCCGATATTAAAGAAGACCAGCGGGGCGATCTCGAAGCCGGGCCGGGCATGCTTGATGTGTTCGGAATACACCTCGGGCCGGTACGGCGAGTAGTACAGGGGGAACCAGCCGTCACCGATCTCGGCAGCCAGAGCCACGTTCTTCGGCCCCTCCGCACCGAGCCAGATCGGCAACTGGGACCGCAGCGGATGTGTCATCACCCGCAACGGTTTCCCCAGTCCCCACGCACCGGGGCCTTTGTAGGGCAGCGGATAGTGGGGGCCCTCACTGGTCACCGGAGCCTTGCGGCTCAGCACCTGGCGGATGATACTGACATATTCGCGTGTGCGGGCCAGCGGTTTCGAAAAGGGCTGCCCATACCAGCCTTCGACCACCTGAGGCCCCGAGACCCCCAGGCCGAGAATCACGCGGCCGCCAGAAAGGTGGTCGAGGGTCAAGGCCGCCATCGCCGTAGCCGTGGGCGTGCGGGCCGCAAGCTGTACCAAAGCGGTACCGAGCCGAATCTTCGAGGTGTGCGCACCGATCCAGGCCAGCGGAGTGAATGCGTCGGAACCCCACGATTCTGCGGTGAAGATCGCGTCGAACCCCAGACGCTCTGCCTCTTGCGCGGTCCCGATCAGATTGTCCGGTGGCTGCGCACCCCAGTATCCCAGTTGCAAGCCCAGTTTCACTTTCCCCACCGCAAGACCTCCTCGTGCAGCGCCAGCTTACGCACAGATGCCTGCGCCAGTAAAGATACGCACGAACCCCGAAGCGATCGACCTGCGTCTTACCGCCCGGCTCCGGGCGCGGCCGCCGTCAGCGCAGCCCTCGGCCGTCCTTTGCCTATGGCCAGAGCAGCCGCAGAGTGATAGGTGGCCCCAAGCAAGGGCACGGGAGGACAGCAATGGGTCGACTCGATGGCAAGGTGGCGATCATCACGGGTGCGGCATCCGGTATCGGCGCCGCGACGATGCGACGTTTTGCCGCGGAGGGTGCAGCCGTCGTCTGCGCTGACATCAACGACGATGCCGGGGCACAAATGGTCACCGCCGTCCAGGCGGCCGGTGGTGTCGCCGCCTATCATCATACCGATGTCAGCTCGCTCGCCGACCTGCAAGCCGCGGTCGCCTTTACCGTCGATCGCTTCGGCGGGCTGGATATCATCCACAATAACGCCGTCTGGAGCGGTGGAGGGTTCGTCGCCGACATCGATCCCGAGATCTGGGAGCGTAGCCTGCGCGTGATGCTTACCGGTGTGTTTTATGGCATGAAAGCGGCCATACCGGCGATGTTGACCCGCGGTGGAGGGTCGATCATCAATACGTCTTCAATCGAGGCTTTTGTCGCCGAGATGATGGCGGCACCTTACAACACGGCGAAGGCCGGGATGATCAATTTGAGCCGGACCGTGGCGGTGGAGTACGGGCGCAAGAATATCCGCTCCAATTGCATCTGCCCGGGCGTCGTGGAGACCCCGCTCTTCGAGATGTTGGTTCAGATGACACCGAAGTCGCGCGCCGAGATCGCCGCGGCGCACGCGCTCGGCCGGCTCATCAAACCGGAGGAGATCGCCAACGTCGCCCTGTTTCTCGCGAGCGACGAATCGTCCGCCATTACCGGGACTGCCATCATCGTCGACGGCGGCCTCATCAGCAACTCCCCCATTTCCGGCTTCCCGCCATTCGGAGGATAGCACCGCCGTGTCCCGCGTATACACCCGCCACTCAGCAGTTGATACGACCCCACACCGCGCATCAACACCGGCATCGCCTGCAGCGTCTGCCGCCCGCCTGGCCGCGCTGCTCGTGCTCGTCTTCAGCGCCGGTTGTTGGCGCAACGCGAAGCCGATCGACCCGATCCGGGTCGAAGCCGAAGCGAGTCCAACCGCCAGTCTGTCCCAATACACAACCTACCGATGGGTCTGGGAGCCGGCGCCTGACCCGAGCACGCAACGCACGCAGGCCGACCTCCGCGATTGGCGCGTGCGCAGCGCCGTGGAAGCACAGTTGGCAGATCGAGGCTACGCCAAGGTGCCCGGACAAAAGGCAGATTGCCTGGTAGACTACCATACCGAACGTAAGCCGCGCACAGTCAGCACCTTCAGCGAATACCTCAAGTATCGCGACTATGGCGGCACGATGGATATTTCGGAGGTCTATGTGGTCGGCTACGAAGAGGCGGTGTTGATCGTCGAAATCTTCGACGGAAAGTCGCGGCAGCTCGCCTGGCGCGGGTCAGCGGCGCGTGTACTGAATCCCAAGGACCAGCAGGAACGCGTGGCCGAGGCCGTACGCAAGATCTTCCTGCGCTTCCCGGTTCGGTGACGACCCACGTCACCATGTTCCGCCCACAAGTGCCTCGCTGTCGTCGATGCGCCACTGCCTTCCGGACCGTACCCACAGGACGAGCGCAGCCCTAGCGGCTTCACGGATTACCCCTAAAACGATGGCTCAACGAGGCGAACCCCGGTGACCGGCGCCGGAAAGCGGCACCGCCGCGCGCTGGGCGCACTTGCCCTGCTCACCCTCCTCCTCGTCATGGCGGCCCTGGTGCTGCCGATCGCGGTCAGTCACATGCCCCGATTGCAGGCACGACTCGTCACCGCCGTCACGCAACGCTTGGGCGGCAGCATGCGTTTTGAGACGCTGCATGTCTCGCTCCTGCCGCTGCCCCATGTGCGACTGGACCGGACCGTCTTGTCTGTTCCCAGCTCTGTACAAGGAACTATCGAGGCGGTCTCTGCCTATCCCAAGCTGCTTCCGCTTGTGCGAGGGCGGATCGAACTCTCGCAGGTTCGCGTCGCTGGCGCGGACCTCCGGATACAACTGCCACAGCAGCCCATCGGCGGGAACACGCTCCCGGGGACCACCACACCCACCGCGTTCAAGAATGCCCTCGACGCCGCACTTGCCGCTGCCGCCTTGCGTGCGCCAGGCTTGGCCGTTTCCATTACGAGAACCAACGTCAGCCTCAACGCCGATGAACACCAGGACCTTCGGCTCACCAATGTACATGGGCGGGTGGTGCTCCCGCCGGATCAGCTGTATCTCGACCTGGCATGTGGATCCAACCGGTGGGAGGAGCTTTCGGTCAGCGCAGTCCTGAATCCCGCCACCTTCGAGGGTGGTGGGCAGCTCACTCTTGCGCGGCTGCGACTCCGGTCGGTCGCCTCAGCGCTTCTCCCAGCCGGCACCGCAGTGGACGACGCGACAATGGATGTTGGTCTGCGTATCCAGTTGCACGGGTTCGAACATGTCCACGCGGACGTCGAGGCATCGGCGCCGGCACTGGAAGTCCAGCGCAACGGAACGACGACCCGCCTCGCCGGCCTGCGTCTGGGCGCAACGTGGCAGCTGGACGGTGACACGACGCGCGTCACTCTCCCCCAGCTGCAGCTCAACAGCCCACCCGTGGAACTTTCCGGTAGCCTCGTCCTCGCGCCAGGCGGGGCGCAGTTGGAGGTCCAGGCAACCGATCTCGACCTTGTCGCGCTCCGACCGGTCGCCGCACTGGTGTCCGACCACGTTCCCGTGCTGAGCGAAATATTCGAGGTGCTCCAGGCCGGACACATACCCCGCCTCGCCTTTCATTCCGCCGCATCGTCATTGAAGGACCTCGCCGGCGTGGACGTGCTCGTCCTTGACGGTCGTCTCGTCGACGGTCGCATCAACGTTCCTGGGATTGCGCTGGCGTTAGGCGATGTCAGCGGGGATGTCAAGATTGTAAAGGGCATGTTGTTCGGCGAGCGGGTGTCAGCCCGGTTGGATTCGTCTCGAGCCACCGGCGGCACGTTACGCATCGGCTTGTCCGACCCCCACGAACTGACCATCGACACGCAAGTCAACGCGGACGGCGCGGAACTCGCGGTCGTCCTGCAACGCCTAGTCAAAAACGAGCGCTTTCAACGCGAAGCGGCCCGCATTGTGGATGTCACCGGCACGGTCTCGGGAACACTGCGCATCGGGGGCACCGCTGGCGACGTGACTGTGACGGCGGAGGCACGGTCCTTCAGTATCTCCGGCCGTGTCGACGGCACCTGGCTCCCCATTCGCGTGCAAGGCGGCCGCTTCCTCTACGCCGCCGACGGCGCCATCGAAGCAAGCGACTTGCTCGTGGCGGTCGGAGCGTCCACCGTATCCCAAGCAACGTTCCGGATCGGGCCGCGCGCGGACGGCGACTTCACCGCCGCCGCAGGACCGTCGCACATCATCTTGGATGAGGCCTACCCATGGCTGCTTGTCACCGGCTGGCTGCCGGACGCTTCCGGGAGACCAGCGTCGCTTGCCGGAACGGTATCCCTGAGCGCAATGACAACCCGCGGAACCGTCGCCGCACGCGGCCCTTGGAAAGTGCAGGCCAGCGGCGCGGCGCACGCGCTGGAAATCGGCTCGCCGGAGTTGCACGAGCGCGTACCGATCCATTTCCCGATCTCGCTGGCGAAATTTCGGCTCGCCTACGACACCAACACGGGAACGTCATTTGCCGCCGACCTCGCCGCCGCAGAGGGCGTCACCGGGCGCATCGACTTCGTCTGGAGTGCCGAGCAGTTCAATCTCAAGCAACTGCGCCTGCGCGACGCCCAATCTGACGCCACCCTGACGCTGCGCGCAACGTCAACGGAACGATCCATCGCGTTCAAAGGAAATCTCGCCGACGCAACCTTACGAGCGATCAGCGAACAGGATTTGTTCGGCGGCACGATCCGCGGGGATTTCCGCACCACGCTGCTTCTCGATGAGCCCGCACACTCAACGCTTGAGGGCAACCTGGAAGTCAACGGTCTCACCCTACCCCTTCGTAGCGACCGCCATCTACGGGTCGCACACTTCACGGTCAATGCCGCGAACGACACCGCCACCGTGGACGGCACCGTCGACGGCGACTGGGGTAGCCTCGTGCAGCTACAGGGGGTGATCAGAAGGTCGCCGCGGGCCTTTATGACCGATCTGTCGGTCACCGCCGGGCACCTCGATTGGGCCCGCATCGAACCATGGCTGCGCCGCTCCACGAACCCAGACGATCAGCGGATGGCAGCCGCGGGGAATCGGCGGTGGCAGGGCACGGTGCGGGTGAATGCCGAGACCTTCGCCTACCGCGGCTTCACCTGGCAGCCGGCCCATGCGGTCGTGGTTCTGGGCTCGACCGCGATCACTATAACGGTTGCCGACGCAACGGTCTGCGGAAACATCGTAACTCCGGGAACCCTGACGATCACTCCGGAGGGTATCGCACTGGCCTCCCAACCGATGGCGAAGGGCGCACCGATTGAGGCGTTGATGAAGTGCGTCGGCTTCGAGAAGCAACTCGCCACCGGCGAATACGCACTGCAGGCGCATCTAAACGCGCGCGGCCAAGCGGCCGACCTCGCGCGTTCGCTCAGCGGGCACGCGGAATT
>JAGDMS010000344.1 GCA_017860575.1 Deltaproteobacteria bacterium
AGCGAGACGACCCCCTCGAACAGGGCGTGGCCGGCGGGATCGTGGCGCAGGCGGCTTGCGGAGATGCCGCCCATCACGGCGTCGTCGATGGCCGACCAATCAGCGGTCGATTCGGCCGTCTGAAAATCAAAGAGGTGCTGTGCCATCGGAGGATCCTCCCGAGCCAGTCCCGTTCCAGCAATTGCCGGAACCAGAACCAGTAAAGCGAGGACCAGCCACGATTTCAGGTCCACGGGGAGCACCGCATCATTCTCGCCGCCCAGTCCCCGCTTCAGGTCGACGACAGGCGTGGGCCGCGCCCGCCGCCGGCGTTGAACAGGATGAGCTCCCAGCCGTCGCTCGGCACGTCGTGGCGCAGGATGTAGATGTCGCCGTCGTCGCCACGGACCTTGAAGTAGCGGTGTTCGGGATCGAGCCAGCGATCGACCTCGTCTTCGACCACGACCCGCCGTGTCCCCAGCGAGAAGGCGCGCGGCGACTCATCCGCTCTGTAGCCGGCGTACGTCTCAACGTGGATTCGCAAGAGCGAAGCTCGCGCTTCCATGCTCAACCCTCAGCCTGTCTCGACGGCCGGCTCGCGAAACCAGATTGCCGGTTGCAGGCTTACGGCGGTGACGTGGCGACGTCAATCGGTCTGTCCGTCGGTGACCGCACGGATGTCGACTCCCCGCTTTGCCGGTAGGACTGCGAGCTGAAGTACGGCCTCTTGTTGCCGCTGTCTGCCAAGCCCCGGCCCTGATGGGAGAATCCGCGAAGGAGGCGCTTATCTCGAAAGCGGCCTTGGTGGCTACTTGGCACCGCGATCGTGACTGCCCGCCAGCACGCAGAGCTGGGTGGGTTGGTCCAAGTAGCTTGACATCGGCCGCCGCACGCACCTGCGTCCACGGCTAGGCGGGAAAAGCCTGCTTGGTCTGGTTGGGTTTGTCCCTTCGGCATACCGACCAGGCAGCAGATCGGTGGGTCGCTGTCGCGCATCGGCGCCAACATCTCGTCGGTGGGGATAACGCAATCCATGACCCAGAAAGGCTCGGCGCGGCCGTAGAGGCCCTCGAGCTTGGCGACAAACGCTGCCAACGTGGTGTTGACGGCGGTGTTGCCGGCCATCACCTCATAGGGAATTGGTACGGCGACTCAGGGTGGCCGTTACAGACGGTCACGCAAGGGGGTTGGTGTCAGCGGGAGTAGCGCCTCCTGGAAACGATCAGCTCCATGCACCGATCACCGCGGTCGTGACCGAAAGCCATCCTCAGGTTGGAGCGGGTCAGAAGCAGGAAGCGGTCCAGTCGATTGCCCTGGAACCTCGCCAGATGGAGACACGGGGGATAGTCGAGCAGGGCGTAGCCGTTTGCCGATGACGCCGAGAAATCCCCCTGCAATTCGACGGCATGGAACAGAGTGTTGGTGTGATTGAACATAGCGACCTCTCTCGTTGAGCGCCCAAAGGGCACGGTTCGGAAGAGGCCACCGCAAGTCGCCAGATTATCAAAGAACCCCGGATCGCCGGGCAA
The DNA here is from genome assembly GCA_017860575.1 of Deltaproteobacteria bacterium. Classification (GTDB taxonomy): domain Bacteria; phylum Desulfobacterota; class Binatia; order HRBIN30; family HRBIN30; genus JAGDMS01. The sequence continues at coordinate 1,509 of JAGDMS010000344.1, forward strand.
AACCCGACATCCGACGCAGTTGCCTGCGTGACCGCTGTCGTGGGGTTCCCTGACAAACGTCAGGCGGGTGGAGCGAGAGAGGTCATCGGTGGAGCAAGTGCAGAAAACGAACCAGCGTATCGACAGATCGAGTCAAATGCTACGCCTTTGCGGCATGACATGAAAGTGCACGCCGGCAAATGTCAGGGCAGGACCCACCGGCAACCGCCAGCTACGCGACCCTCGACGACCGAAAGACCATTACGTTACCCCCATAACAACACCGCTCGACCGTGCTCTTCCATCCAATGGTGCATTTCGTTCGACACTGCCCAGATTCCGCTGGCGCGCAAGCAACACTCACCGAATCGCGATCAGCCCGCGTTCGTGACACCCACGTCAGCATCCATCCTCACTCCGGGATCCTCGGAGAAGTACTACTGTCTCTGATGTCACGGTGCGGCCGAGTTGCTCGATCGATATCGGGTTCCATCCCTGGCCGGCTTGTCTTCGATCCATCGCTTTACGCTTGTCCTCCGCCGACACGATGCTACTCCGCTTTTTTTAAGTTACAGTCCACTAGCAGGTTGGTAATGCTTCCTAGAATGAGCCTTTGCGGCGAGTGCATCTCCCCACTTCGAGGAAATACCGCCGCCTCAGGAACAGTGGGTTCCCTTCTTGCCAGAGGGCCACGGCGACTCGGTCGGCTACCGCGATTGCCGCCTGCTCTGCTGCGCACATGGCGCCGCCGGGGGTCGCGATCGTTCCGGTGGCCAGCACGTTTGAACAAGAACAGCCGTAGTGACAGCGGTTCCCTAATGGGCAACGGCGACACTCGGCAGGTACGTCCTTCTGCTGCGCTCGCAGCACTGCGACCGTCATGGGGTCCGGACCACCGTCCATGGTCTCCAGCGTATTGCCCAGAGCCCAAAACCGCTCGCGGTCGCCGTCGGCACCCACCATCCGTTCACAGGGGTACCAGTTACCCGACGGCGCGAGCGCGAGACGGCGTGTCCCCGCCGCGCAGCGGTCGCAATTCTCGAGCCCGCCCTTCACGCGGCTGATGATCTTGCCGTCCAGCGGCTCGATCCAGACCTCGCGTCCGGCCCGGAACTCGCCCAGCCAGCGCTCGCCGACCAGCTCCAGCTGCTCCCGGTAGATCTCCAGACCTCGGGAATCCCAATCCGCCGAGGGATCCGGCGAGAGCGAGATTTGCCGAACGCCTTCTTCGAGCAGGAAGCCGACGGTCCGGTCGAGGTTCGGCACATTCCCGGGGTGAACGACAGAGACCGTGTGCGTCATCGGTTGACGGTCGAGTGCCACACGCAATCCGGCCCGCACCGCGGAAAACGACGAGCCGCCGCTGGCGAGGGGACGCAGACGGTCGTGCGTCTCCGCGTCGCCGTCGATCGAAACGGCAACCGTGATGCCATGGTCCGCGAGCCACGCCATCCGATCGGCGGTCAGCAGAGTGGCGTTCGTCGTCAGCGTGCCGCTCAGCGGGATCCGCCGGGACCGCGCCTCCCCGGCCGCGTGACCGTGCAACGCGGTCAGCAGATCCCAGCGAAGCAGCGGCTCGCCGCCGAACCATCCGAGCAGGAGCCGGCCCCCGCAGTGGTCAAACACCCAAGCGATGCCCCGACGTGCGACCGCTTCCGGCATGGCACGGCCGTCCTTTGGCCCCGCATAGCAGTAGTCGCAAGCGAGGTTGCACGCGTGGGTGAGAACGAGCATCAGCTCCATCGGCGGCTCAGGCGCAGCGATTGCGCCAGCCGTCAACTCGTCCATCAGCGGGCCGCAGTTTCCGCCGCCGATTTCCGCTGCGTCTTTGAAGCAGATGCAGAATCCGGCTCTGCTCCGGGCTGCGCAGGAGCAACAACGGTCGTGGGAGGCAACCGGCAGGTGGTGGGCACCATTCCCGCGACAAACCCACGACCGCCCATTAGCAACGCTGAAAGCATGCAGCTTGTATACGAGTCAACTGCAGTCGGGGCAGCACTCGGCGACGATTCCGGGGTCATCGGGGTTGCTGGTGCCTTCTCCGGCCGTGACGGCATAGGACCGCACCCGCCCAGCAGAAGAGTCAGTGTCGAAGCAGCTAGCGCACTTGCGACCCGTCGGACCGCTACCTGGTCGGCGAGCAAGTCCGCTCGGACGGGGTAGGCCGGCTCCGCGTAGTGGACGGGTGCCTGCAAGGTGATCATTCCCGCCTCCATGCCCGATCACGGGCGCGCACCACATCAAATCAAATCACGTATAGCACGCAACAATACGCGCAGGCTGCCGATTACCTTCCGGCTTTGATATGGCGCAAGAGAAACCTTTTCGCGCCGGCCGAGCGGCCGAACGCAGCTCCTACTCACTCGACAGGATCGTTGGCGCCCTCATAGGGCGGACGGCACCGTAGCCTGGCCCCTTGTGAAATATCGGCGCGTGGTGGGTTGATGCTGCATGTGTCGTTAGTCGGAAATACCTTCGGATCTTCATTCGGCTTCGAGACACCCGCAGGCAATTACGGCATGGCCCGGACTGGCCCCTTGTGAAATGTCGGCGCGTGGTGGGTTGATGCTACATGTGTCGTTAGTTGGAAATACCTTCGGGACCTTCATTCCTTGCTTTTTTGCCCACGCTTGTACCTTGGCGGGTGGTGAATCCACCGTGATAGCCACGTAATTCTCGCTTCCCCCCATAGCTTGGTATTCCTTGATCCTCCAGTCGTGAACGGGAGTGAGATCGCGTAGCTTGCCTTCCGTGATCAGGATCGAGTATTCGAGCGCCTTGTAGCGCGCCACGGTAAGATCGATCGCACAATCTTTCAGAAGACCGACGATGTCACTTCCCGCCAATTCGGCGGCTTCTTCAAACAGCGGGCGCAACTTGCCCTGCTCCTGCACCATCAGGCGCTTAAAGACCTGACCCCTTCCAAATGAGTCTTTTCCGTGCGCGGGTACCAAATAGTATTTCAGATTCATCTGGCCATGGTTGACCGACGTCCAGAGAAGCTTGTTGTACTTGTTCTCATCACCACTCCCCGCAAGGTACACGTTTAGCACGTCGTCGAACCCCGGCCCGATCGCCGGAGCACGCACGACCACGTCCGTCTTTCCATTGTTGTCAATGTCCGCGAACGCCACGCTGATGGCTGTGCTTACTTTATGGCCTTTCACGGTCTGACTTTCATCCGCTCCCTCCATGGATATCTTCTTCGTGTACTGCTTTACCCATTCGAGTGCGGTGTCCTTGCGTAGCACCAGATCAGCGTTACCGGCGCCTACGGACGCGAACGCCAGTTCCACAGCACCTGAAGGCAGGGCGTCCGCACCCGCAAACGCCCGACCGGGGACAATAAATGAAAGCAACAGACTCAGGACTATGACGGTCTGTCCATATGTTGGGCAGCGAGCAGTAGCCACGTGGCTTATCTCCGATATAACGAGCCAATCCTTCGTTTCTTAGCGGTACCACCGTCCAAGGCTTTAACAGGCTTATATGCAACTCCCCGTGAAAGCAGGTCGGTAGATGGCGGAACATCGGCGGGACTGCATGCTCATATCCGGCCTCTCGATGGAC
>JAGDMS010000140.1 GCA_017860575.1 Deltaproteobacteria bacterium
CTGGGTCGCGAGTCCGGCCTGGAGATCATCCAGTTCAAGCAGCGGCCGGAGCAGTTCGAGGACTTCTACGCGGCGGTGCCTGTCGACATCCTGGTGCGCGGGGCGTACACGCAAGTGGCCGCCTTTTTCGACAAGGTCTCGCGCATGGCCCGGATCGTCAACGTGACCAACGTGGCCATCAAGAGCGGCCCCAAACCCGAAGGCGACGTGGTGTCGCTCGACACGTCATGCGCCGCGATGACCTTCCGCTTTCTCGATGAAGCTGAGCGCGCCCGGATCGCCAAGCAGAAGGAAAAGGAGAAAGGCGGCAAGTAATGCGCGGGCTCCAGGTTCTCCTCGCGGGGGTGGTGGTGCTGTGGATGGGCGCGGCGCATGCGCAGGAGGCGCCGCCGGCGGGTGACCAGACGGGGGCGGGCGACGCGGGTGCAGCCGCCGTTCAGCGGCCCTTGGTGCGCGACCCATTCCGTCCGTTTACGATGAATTTGCATGCGGAAGTTCCGGTGCACATGACGCCGTTGCAACGGTTTGAGATCGGGCAACTCACCCTGGTGGCGACCGTGTGGGAAACGAGTCCGCCACGCGCGTTGGTCGAGGACAGCTTCGGCATGGGGTACATCATCACATTGGGAACTCCCATTGGGCCCAACGGAGGTGTGGTCAAGGCGATCGAGCCGCAACGGGTCATGGTGGAGGAGCGCGTGCTGGATTTCTATGGCAAGGAGCGGATCAACCAGATCGTAATGGAAACACCGAAGGACGAGCCCAATCAACCGGGACGGGAGCGCAAATGATGCGATGGAGCGGGTTGGGGGCATGGCGGTGTAGCACGGTCGTGCTGTGCGTCGCGGCACTTGCAGGCTGTGCGCGTACCGTGACGACGTCGGAAGAACCGGTGGTGTCGGCTACCACGGCGGCAACAACCGCCGAACGAGGGGCGCTGGCTGAAACGGGGTTGCCAGCGGCAGCGGCACCGGCGGCGATGCGGATCCGGTGATACACGAAATTCGCGTGGCGCGGCACGCCGGGAAGATCCGCCTGACGGTGGAGGTCCGTGGCGATTCCGTGCCCACCCCAAGTGTCGATAACCTCAGCGATACCGTGATTGCGTTCCTCGGGGAACCGACGGGCGGCAAGCAACCGGTGCGGGAACAAGTGGTGTTCACCCGCCGAGCCGTCGAGCAGCCGCCGGTGGAAACGGCCTCGGCGGTTGGTCGGCCCGGCCAATCCGATCCGCGTGCCGCACGCTCGGCCGGCGCTGGCGATGGTAGTGCGGCGACCGGACGGGGGAGCGAAATCCAGCGGGGAGGCGGCGCGGTCACGCGTCAGCCCTATCACGGCCAGCACGTGTCCCTCGATTTCAAAGACGCGGATGTGCACAACGTGTTGCGCCTGCTGGCTGAGGTCAGCAAGCTCAACATCGTCGCCACGGATGACGTGCGCGGGAAAGTGACGCTGCGCCTGTTCGATGTGCCCTGGGATCAAGCGCTGGACATCGTTCTGCAGGTGCTGAACCTCGAAAGCGAGCAGGAAGGCAACGTCATTCGCATTTCGACGGTGAAACGACTCCGTGAGGAGCGCGAGGAGTTGCAAAGGGCGCAGGAGGCCGCGCGGGCGGTCGAGCCACTGCACGTCGAATACCTCAAGGTCAACTACGCCAAAGCGACCAAGCTGGCGGAGATCATCAGTGGTGCCGCGCGCAGCGGCACCACGGGCAGCCGACAAGGCACACGGAGCGCCGAAGCCGAGACCGGCATTTTGACGACCCGCGGCAGTGTGTTTGTCGACGAGTTCTCCAATACGCTGATCGTCCGCGACATTCAGCGCGGTATCGACAACTCCCGCGAGTTGGTGCGCCGCCTCGATGTGCAGACGCCGCAGGTCCTGATCGAATCGAATATCGTCGAGGCCACGACGGATTTCGCGCGTGACCTCGGCGTCCAGTGGGGCTACCGGTATCTGGCGGGACCGAACACGGGCAACCCCACCGGGGTCAATTTCCCCGGCAGGATCGGTTTTGGGGGCTCCGGACTGGGGACGGGCACCGGCGGCGTCCCGTTCATCGCCGACTTTCCGGCGGCGTCCGCAGTCACCGGTGCCGGGACGGCGTTGGACCTTGCGCTCGGATCGATCGATGGTAGTCAGGCGTTGGACATCCGACTGTCCGCCCTGGAGTCTGAGGGAAAGGGCCGCGTCATTTCACGCCCCCGTGTGGTCACCCTGAACAACGTCGCGGCGACCATCAAGAGCCTCACGATCCTTCGGGTGAAATTGCCGTCCACGGGTACGGTCATCAACACCGGCGCGGGCGGCGCGGCCGGTTCGGCGTCGACGGCGACCGAGAAGATCGAGACGGGCATCATCCTGATCGTGACGCCGCAGGTGTCCTCCGACGGCTTCGTGATGCTTGATATGTTCGCCAAGTCGAGCCAAGCCGACTTCACCCACACAGTGGATGATATCCCGACGGAAATCAGCCGGGAGGCGAATTCGCATATTCTGATCAAGGATGGCCAGACGGTCGTGCTCGGAGGCATCTATCGGGATGTGATGGCCGACTCGAGCAGCGGTATCCCGTATTTCAGAGACATCCCCGGGATTGGGTGGCTCTTCCGGACCAACACGAAAGCCGATCGCCGGGAGGATCTTCTGGTGTTCTTGACCCCACGGATCATGAGCGGCCCGCACCAGGGATTGCCGACGGCCGAAGAACTATGGACGCATCGGCAGTGATGTGGCGACACCCGGCGTCACGCGCGGACAATGCCACCGGGCTCCCCGTTGGGGCCCAGCGCTAGGCGGAACGTGGGCCAGTCAAACGTAGATCTGCTGACGGTGGAACTGGGCGATCGTGCCTACCCCATCGTGATCGGCGCCGAAGTGCTCGACGACCTCGGGAGGCGGATGGCAGGGCACCTCCGCACCGGGTCGGCGGCGGTCATCACCAATCCGACCGTTGGCGGTCTCTATCTGGCACGCGTCGAGTCGGCGCTCCGCACGGCGGACTTTGATGTGACGACGGTGGAAATTCCCGACGGCGAGGAACACAAGAGTTTGGAGTCGTTGGCGCGCATCTACGACCGCCTCTTGGCCGCGCGGCTGGAACGGAGCTCCCCGATCGTTGCGCTCGGCGGTGGTGTCATTGGTGACCTGGCCGGGTTCGCGGCGGCGACCCTGCTCCGCGGCGTACCGTTTGTCCAGGTGCCCACCACGCTGCTGGCACAGGTCGATTCCAGCGTCGGCGGAAAAACCGGCGTCAACCATCCAGCGGGTAAGAACCTCATCGGGGCATTCTACCAACCGCGGCTGGTGCTCATCGACATCGCGACGCTGAAAACGCTCCCCCGGCGCCAGCTCTTGGCCGGCCTGGCGGAAGTGATCAAGTACGGTGCGATCCTGGATGCGGATTTGTTTGCCCTCCTTGAGCGCGAGCTCGCGCACGTGCTGGCGCTGGACGATACGCTCGTCCGCCACCTGGTGCGGCGGTGCTGCGAGTTGAAGGCCATGGTGGTGCAGCGGGACGAGTTTGAAGCGGACTATCGGTCGATTTTGAACTTCGGACACACGCTGGGGCATGCGATCGAGGGGCTCACCGCATATCAACGCTATCTGCATGGCGAGGCGGTGGCGATCGGTATGGCCGTCGCCGCACGCGTCTCGTGTCTCAAGGGGCACTGTAATCGGGAGACGGCGGAGCGGATCACTCGCCTGTTAGAACGGGCGGGTTTGCCGACGGGCATACCGCGCGAGTGCCCCGAACCGCAACTGGCGGCTGCGATCGCGGGCGACAAGAAAGTCGCCAGTGGCAAAGTGAAATTCGTGTGCATCGAAGAAGTCGGCCGCACGCGCTTCGAGTACCTGGGAGCGCCGGAGTTGGCGGCGCTGGCGGTGCAGTGAACGGCAAGGGAGGACTTCATGCGGCGGCTCTTCGGATTCATGACTGGGATACTTCTGACGGCGGCGTTGTCGATCGGCTGCGGATCGACCGGCAACGATGATGCGTTGGTGCTGCAGTTCATCCGCTTCGACAACACCGGTCTGACGCAGGAGGATTCCGTGGGTGAGACCAGCGCGGATGTCGACATCGTGCAAGACGTGTGCGCGGTCAGCGACAGTGGCGTGCCGACATATGAGCCCTATACGAACACGCGCATCAACGCCGTGTTTCATAACTATGAAGCCTCGGACATTACGCTCAACAAGATCGTTATCGATGCTGGTCCGAATTCCGGGATACCGGTGGTGACGCACTATTTCACCGCCATCGTCGAGGGCGGCCGGTGTTTGAACGCGCAGCGGCAGCAGTGTGCCTCGGACCAGGACTGTGGCGGGGCAAGCTGTGCACACGCGGACACCACGGTGAGCGGAATTCTGCTGCTTGATTTCAACGACAAGGCCCACATGCTGCCCGGCACATTCAGCGTGAAGATTTCTTTCTTTGGTACCGATCCAAATCGGTCATTCGAGGTCCGTGCCGACTACGTTGTGCATTTCAACGATTTCGACAACTGCACATCCAGTGGGAGCGGGGCCGCCACAACCTGAAGCTGACCGGGGCTGTGAGGAGACACGAGATGGGAGCCCAGATGAAAAGAGCGCAGTTGGGCCTGTTGGCGGGCGTGGCGTTTCTGGTAGCCAGCTGCGGCGGTGGCGGCGGTGGAAGCAGCGGAACGATCAGCACAGGTTTCCCCCAAGGCGTGCAATCGCCAACCTCGGTGCCGACCGTCACCTCGACCGAGCCCCCGACCCCGGTGTCCGTCCAGCCAACCGTGACCCCAACGCTTGTGCCGGCGTCACCGACGTTTACTCCAACCCCGCTGCATGCGGTGGCCAACGGTACCGAGCGGACCAATGCGTCCGACGCGGGGTCCCTTACGCTTCGCATCCAGTCCGTCGACCTCGTCCTCGCGGCGGGCAAGAATTCGACGCCGTTTACCGTGTTCATCAATGATTCGAAGGGGCGCCCACTGACCAATATGCCGGTTTCGCTCTCCGCCTACGCCGGACTCGACGTCTCGATTCCGGGGGCAGCGGCGACTGTCGGGGCGTTCGGCGAGACGCTGATCGACGCGGTCACCGGTCCGGATGGAGCGGTCACCGGCGTTGCGAGGGCAAAGACGGCTGGGAGGTTTGCCTTGACTGCGGCTATCAGGTCCGCACCTGCGCCCTACGAGGGATTGAACGGCCTGTCGGTGACATTGACGATCGTGGTCTACCTGCCACCTGGGGTGACCCCGACCCAAGGGGGCGGAACGACCATGACACCCGGTGCCACTCCCGGTGTGACCACTACTCCCGTCCCGACGCCGACTCCCCTGCCGTGCCAGGACGTCAAGACCATCATCGTCCAGACCGACACCCCGAACATCAGCAGCCAGAGCGGGGGCAGCGCGAAGATCAGCGCGGTGGTCTTTGATTCGAACAACATGCGGGTGGCCCGGGTGAACGTCTTGTTCGACGACCAGCCGCGCATTGGGACGTTTGGCGAACTCGTCGTCGCCACGGATGACCAGACCGGCACCGCGGTGACGACGTTGACAATCCCGCCGGGCTCCAGTTTCGGAACACTGACCATTTCCGCCTCGGCGTGCGGCATTAGCGGCAGCGTGGCGCTGAACGTCGTTTCCGGCGTGAGTACCAAACCGGTCAAGACGGTGGTCCTGCAAGCGGATCCCTCGACCGTCGGCGGTCAAGTCGGAGGAACGGTCAACCTGACTGCCGCGGTTTTCGACACCGACAATACCCCGATCAACGGAATTGATGTCCTCTTCGTGACGCCCCTCGGGCATGTGAGTCCGCTGACGGATCGCACCAAGGTGACGGGCTCGCAGGGCGGCATTGCCACCTCCGTGTTGCAGGTCCCGGAGGGGACGCCGGAAGGGAAACTGTCCATCAGTGCCTTGGCGGGTGGGGTCAGCGGCGCCACCGTCATTACGGTGGTGCCTGGGCGCGTCCCGCCGGGTACGATCAACCCCGGCGTGCCGCCGGGTGAGCCTGCGGCCATTACGCTCGGAGCGAGCCCGACGCGCATACAGGTGTCCGGAACCGGTGGCACGGAGCTCGCCACGGTGATTGGAAGAGTCTTCGATAATAACGGGAACCCGTTGAGCGGCGTGCGGGTGCATTACCATGTAGTGACCGCGCAGAGCGCCCCAGGTGCGGTGATTCTCCCCGTCACGACGCCGGTCCCCACCGCATCGCCGACGCCCGTGCCGGAGACGCTGTGTCAACCGGATGACCCGGTTTCAATTTCCGATGCCGCGGGCTTTGCCGTCATCGCAGTCCACAGCGGCACGCAGCCTGGGCCGGTGACGGTGGCGGCGTGCGCCGATACGACCGTCTACGGGATCCCGTCGCCGATCATCGAGCAAAGTGCCGTCGTCAGCGTAACCTCCGGTCCCGTGAGCCGGCTCAACGTGACCATCAACAACGTCGCTAGCGACAACAACGATGGCACGTTGTTGACGATGGTGAGCGCGATCGTGACGGATGCGCAAGGAAATCCGGTGCAGGATGGGACGGCGGTATTTTTTGAGGTGTTGCCGCTGGATGCGAGCGATCCGGCACGCAATGTCGCGTTGGTGGGGAGCGCAATCACCAATGCCTCGCCGCCCTGCGATGTGACCCAGTTTCAGTCACAGACGGGTATTCCGATCTCTCCGCAGCCGGGGGATGCGATTTCGTGCCTCAAATTTCCGATCCACCTGCAAGGCACGGAAATTCGCGTGCGTGCCTCCGTGGGCGGAGTGGTGAACAGCATCAACGGGCAGGCGCTGACCCTGCCAGGATTCATTGGCGACCTGGAGGCGACGGCCATCCCGTCGAGCATCTCGGTGACGGCAACGGCAGCTGGTCTCGCCAAGGTGCAGGCGGTCGCGTACGATACAAACTTGGATCCCCAGCGGAACGTGCGGATGCGCTTCACCACGACCGTGGGCACCATCGACCGTTCGATCTTGACGGACAAGGACGGAGTGGCGAACGCCACGCTCACCATCCCGGCGGGCACGGCGTCGGGAACGGCCTCCGTACGGGTTGCAGGCGGTGGCCTGCTCATCGATAGGATCATCGTCCCGATCGTCAACTCCGGTGGCGCGGTGACACCGACACGGACACCGGGGAACGGTGGCGGCAATCAACCTGCCTCCATGCAGTTCATCGGCGCACAGCCGGACACGATCGGTGTGCGCGGGTCGGGCTTGCCCGAACAATCGGTGCTCACGTTCCAAGTGACCGACGCCTTCGGCGATCCGCTTGCCGGCGTGCCGGTGACGTTCTCGATTGCCCAGGTATCGAATGAACAGGTGAGTCCGGCGGAAGGCATCAGCGATGCCGACGGCTTGGTTCGGGCGACGCTCACCAGTGGCCAGCGCGCCTTGAGCATCCAAGTGACCGCCCAGATCACGGCCGTGTCGCCCACGATCACCACCCGCTCGACTGCGGTCAATGTCCTCGGGGGGCCGCCGTCACAGCCGAACTTCAGTGTGGCGCGACAGTTCAACAATATCTCCGGGCGTGTCACCTTCGGCCTGCAGAACAACATCACTGCGTTCGTGGCGGACCGGTTCGGCAACCCGGTGCCGCCGGGCACCGCCGTCAACTTCACTACCAAGGCCGGTGCGATCGGCAATCAGACAGCGACCAACTCCCTCGGCCAAGCCACGGCCACGCTGGTGTCGCAAGAACCGGTGCCCGATTCGGGGATCGTGGTGTCGCTGGCTACAACCGTTGGCGAGCGGCCGTTCACCGATGTCAACGGCAACGGCATCTGCGACGGTTCCGACACGCTCCTGACGATTTCCGAGCCCTATTACGACGCCAATTGCAGCGGCGCCTATGATGCCGGTGAGGATTTCATCGATCTGAACGGCAATGGCAAGTTCGACGCCAATCAGGGAAGCGGCACTCCGTCGTGTGTGGATCAAGTGGTTGTTTTCGAGAGCCTCTGCACGACATTTTCCGGCCAGACCAGCGCCCTGCTGGTGCCCGCCGGAAGCGGTGCCCTGCCTGCTGGCGGTTCGCGTGACTTCATGTTGTTGGTCAGTGACAACCCGGACATGATCGGCAACCCGGGGGTGGGAAATCCCATCGTGGGCGGATCGAAGGTGAGCATCGCCGTGGTGGGCGGCCGGGGCAAGATCAATAGCCTGTCCACGTTCACTCTGCCGGATGCGCAGACGCTGAATCACCTGACCGAGGTCAATCGCTTCCCCTTCACAGTGACGGACGGCAATCCGACGGCGGCAACGGCCGAGAGTGACACCGTCGTTGTCACCATCACGTCGGATCCCGGATCGCTGCCCGCCGGTGGCAATGGCTCCCTGACGATCCAAAGCGGGATCACCTTCCTGGCGGCGCCGACGCCGACGCCGACGGCGACTCCCGCTGCCACACCCACCCCCACCCCTACACCGTGATGCCCTCCGGCACGCTAATGGATTGAGGGAGTGGCACGGTGGCGGGCGGTGAGGTCGGGTGCTGAGTATTGCAGGCGGCGGAGCCTGGCTGCGGCTGGGCTCCGCCGCCGCGTTCCCCTGGCTTTTCAGTGGTCCTTTCTGATAGACGCGGGACCATGGCCGCCAAGAGACGATCGAGCCGAGCGCCACGGAGCGGTGCGCTTCGTCGGGTGTTGGTGCTCCACGGTCCGAACCTGAATTTGGTCGGCATCCGCGAACCCGGACTATACGGACACGCGACGCTTGCGGAGATCGACACGCGCTTGCGAGAACTGGCCGGCGAACTCGGTGTGACGGTGGACTCCTTCCAGTCGAACAGTGAGGGAGCACTGATCGATCGGATTCAAGCGGCCCGCGGATTGGTGGATGCGATCGTGATTAATGCCGGGGCGTACACGCACACCAGCGTGGCCATTCGTGATGCCCTGTTGACGACCGAGCTGCCGGTGGTCGAGGTGCACCTGTCGAACATCCACAAGCGCGAGACGTTCCGCCACCACTCCCTGGTCGCGGACATCGCAGTGGGGCAGATCGCCGGGTTTGGGCCGGACAGCTATCTTCTCGGTTTGCGCGCGGCTGCGAGTCTGCTGCGTGCGCGTAAGTGAATACGCCGCGGTAGCGGACCCGCTCGCGCTAGGCCGTTGGCTCGCTGTTTGGCGCGTACGCCTTCTTGAGCCGGCTGCGTTGTGCATGCCGGTCGAGCGCGAGATCGATCAGACGGCCGATCAGGTCCCGGTACGGAATACCTGAGGCTTCCCACAGCTTCGGATACATGCTGATGGTCGTGAACCCCGGGATGCTGTTCAACTCGTTCACGTACCAGTGCCCGGTGCTCCGTTCGAGAAAGAAGTCGACGCGCGCCATGCCGGCGCAGTCGAGTAGCTGGAAGACACGCAGCGCGAGCTCCTGCACGGCTGCAGTTTGCGCGGTGGTCACCGGCGCCGGGATCAGGAGGGTCGCGCCGCGACTGTCCACATACTTCGCCTCGTACGAATAGAAGTCCGCCGCCGGGCAGATCTCGCCGGGCACGGACACCTCGGGCACCTCATTGCCGAGCACGGCGCACTCGATTTCTCGTGCGTCAACGCCCTTTTCAACTACAATCTTGTTGTCGTACGACAGCGCGGCCTCGATTGCGGCTGGAAGTTCGTCGAGCACTTTCACCTTGGTGATCCCAACCGAGGAGCCGAGGTTCGCCGGCTTCACGAAGAGCGGGAGGCCAAGGGAGGCGGCCTGCGCGGCGACCGCCTGTGCCGCGGTGGCCCATTGTCGGGCGGAGGCGGTGACAAACGGGACGACCGGTAGGCCGGCACTCTGCAGCAGCCGTTTCTGCACGTCTTTATCCATGCCGAGCGCTGACCCGAGGACGCCCGCTCCCACATAGGGGATGTCTGCCAGCTCCAGCAGTCCCTGGACCGTGCCATCTTCGCCGTACGGTCCGTGCAGAACGGGGAACACCACATCGACCTTGGTCACAACCGCCGTCGGCGTCTCGAGATCGACGATCCCACCCAGCGTCGGTGCGGGCACCAACATGACGCCGCTGTTGGCGCCGTCGAGAACGGGAAGCGGCGCATCGGTCAACCGGCGGAACGCCGGCTCTTCAAGAACGTGCCAGTGCCCTTGCCGATCGATGCCGATCAAGCTGAGGGAATACGATTCGCGGTCGATGGCGTCGACGATGCAACGCGCCGAGCGCAACGAAATCTGATGCTCGCCAGAACGACCGCCAAAGACGATACCGACATGGACCTTCCGTTTCGACCGCGTCACCGCCACTCCTCCTCGCGGCGGAGACGGTACCATAATTTCACCGTGGGCTCACGTTCAGTCCGCGTGAAATTGACTCGTCCGTAGCGGTCGCCAGCCTGTCTGTCGACCGCAGTCTCGAGTCTGGTGGGACGGACTGGTGTGATAGTCAGGGTGGTCCGCTCCACTGTCCCATGCGGTACTTGAACGCTCTGCTGCGGTGCGTCGAGCCGTGCAGTTCGATGAAGAGCAATCCGCGCATGACCATTGTAAAGTACAGCACCAGACCGAGGGCTGCGTCTTGCACGTACATGCCGACACCGCGCACGGGCAGGGCGCTGACAGCGACCATGATGGCAGCGGCAACCAGTGTGGCCGGGAACCACTCGATCCAGTTCTCGGTGATGAACTGGTAGCTCTCGGCCAGCAGGGCCGTGGGAGCGTAATGACCCATGTAGATCAGTTCGGGTACGGCGTTGAACAGAATGAACATTACCAGGTTCAGGAAGAGCAGGATCACGTCCCCCTGTGGTACCTGCCGGATGGCCGGGCTGACCAAGCTGAACAGCCACAGGAGAAACATGACGCCAACGACATCCCAGAGGTAGCGGCCGAAGCTGTAGCGGAAATCGTTCAGCGTAACGCGCGAGGTCCGCACGATCATTTCGACGAGATATAAGAACGAACCAAGGCACACGGCCTGGACAAACGTGACCACGAAGCCGCCCGCAATGCCCAGGGACATGGCAAGCATCGCGGTGGCTGTCCGGATGACCTGATACACGACAAGGGAGCCGAGAACCGGCCAATTCTTGGCCGCCAATGTCGCCGCGCGGGCGAACACGTGGCGGTAAATCTGCAATGTGACGACGAGCCACTCCAAGGGTTGGACCACAGTAGGCACGGACTGTATCCGTGCCGGGATGCCCGGTCAACTGCAGAGTCGCAACGGACTGTCATGTGGCACCGCGCGATCGGGCACTCGCTCCCGCCTCCTCGGATGTCCCTGCCGAGCGAAATCAGGTTCAACAGAAGATCGGTAATGGAACCAAACGTTCGGCTCGCGCACTAGGCGATGTTCCGCCGCGGTCGCCGCAGCAGATCGCCACGCAGAACTTGTTTCACATGCGGGTTGTGTTGTTGGTCAAAAAACCGCGCGGTGATGACGAGTTTCCGGCCGTCCTTGGCCGTCAGTCCCTCGCGTTCGAACCGCTTCATTACCCGCGCAACGTTGGCGCGTGAGGCGATGGCAAATTCGGCCAGGTCCGCGTGCGTCACGGGCAGATCGATCAGGATTCCGCCCTCGGTCTCGCGTCCGAAGTCCCGTGCCAGTACCGCCAGCTCGTGTACGAGCCGTTCCTCCATGCGCAGGCCGAGCAGACAGCACTTGTCGTACAGCAGACGACTCAGCACGCGCCAACTGAAGGAGACGATCTGCAACACGCCCGGCGGCGGGGAGTTCGCCACCAGTTCCGCCATCATTTCGTTGGTGATGATGGCCACGGTGGCATCGGTGAACGCGCTCGCCGAGAACAACCGTGGCTGGCCTTGATCAGCATACCAGTTCAGTCCGAAAAACTGTCCCGGCCGGATGAGTTGCACACACACCGTTCCCGCGCCTGACGGGCAACTGACCTTGACGGCGCCGGCGACCAGGAAATTGACGAAATCGGCGGTGTCCTCCGGGCTGAAGATGTTCTGGCCTTTGCGCCAGTGACTCAATTGCGCGCTGCGCGTCAGCAGATCGATGGCGCCCGCCGAGAGGCCCATACGCCGGCCGACGTCGCTCAAGAGCGCCCGCAACTGCTCCTTTTGAATGCGCAGGACCACGTATCGACTCCGCGCGCCAGTGCAGAATGACGCGTTCGTGATCCGATGGGTTTTCACGGATACCATCACGAGTCAAGGTGACCGTCTGCAGGCCGCCGGCGATGGCGCCGCCGGTTGCGTCCGTCCCGCGCTGTGAGTACTGTCTGGGTGCGCTGCGGCGCGAGGGGACGTGGCACCTGCTATGACGGAAAGGGATCCGAAAGAGACCGCGTGGGTGATTGATGTTGGCGACGCGGATTTTGAGAACGCGGTCATCGAGCGCTCGCAACGCGCACCGGTGGTGGTGGATTTCTGGGCACCGTGGTGTGGCCCTTGCCGGGCGCTCGGGCCGCTCCTGGAGCGACTTGCCGGCGAGTATGAAGGGGCCTTCGTCCTTGCGCGCGTGAACGTCGATGAGGCCCCGGCGCTGGCCGCGGCGTTGCGCATCAGCAGCATTCCGATGGTCGTCGGTTTTCGCGACGGTGCGGCGGTTGCGGAATTCGTGGGCGCACTCCCGGAGGGGGAGGTGCGCGCCTTTCTTGAGCGAGTGCTGCCGAGCGCGGCGGATCGTCTGGTCGCTGACGGTGAGAAACTACGCAAGTCGGGGCATGCCGCCGACGCCGAGGCGACGTTCCGGCGGGCTCTGGAACTCGATGGCCGTTGCGAGCGAGCCATGCTGGGCCTCGCGATGATCTTGTCGGACCGCGGTCAAGACCAGGAGGCGAACGCCCTGTTGGATCGAATCGGGCCCGGTCCCGTGCGTGCCGAGGCCGATCGACTGGCCGCCGAAATCCGCGTGCGTGAGGGCGCCGGCGGCGACGAACGCGCGCTGCGGGCCAAGGTGGCGGCGGACCCGGGCGATCTCGAGAGCCGGTTTCTGCTGGCGCAGGTGTTGGCGGCCGCGTCGCGGCACGGCGAGGCGCTCGACCAATACTTGGAGATCGTCCGCCGTGATCGCCGCTTCCGTGACGAAGGGGCGCGCAAGGCGATGCTGGATATCTTTGCGCTGCTGGGTCCGCAGCACGACATCACGGTGCACTACCGCTCGGAACTGGCCAAGGTGCTGTTCAGCTGAACAGCACACATCTGTGCATTTGCGATCCTCCGATCGGATTGTCGATGTGGTCTGCTCTTAAGCGATTGGCACTGGGCATTTTCCTCATCGGACTAGCCTCCGCCATTCTACTGTTGTCGGACGTCGCACACCGCAAATCCGGTACGCAGCGGCACGTGCGTCTGGCCATCCTCCAGCACGTCTCCCAGCCGCCCATCGACGAGGGCGTGCAAGGGATGATCGAGGGACTGGCGCAGGCGGGCTACGTCGAGGGCAAGACCGTGTCGATCCAACGCTACAACGCCGAGAACGATATGGCGACCGCCAGCACGATCGCCAAGGCGATCAGCAACGCGCAGTACGATATGGTCCTGACGGCGA
>JAGDMS010000021.1 GCA_017860575.1 Deltaproteobacteria bacterium
CGACATGAACGCCCGGATCGCCCGCATAGACCTGCGCGACTTCAAAACCAAGCAGATCATCGGGCCCGTCCCCAACGTCTCGGGCAACCACGGCTCCGCGTTCGTGACCCCCAACACCGAGTACTCGGTAATGGCCACGCGCTTCTCGATCCCGATCCCGAAGGGGACGGCGGCCGAGGTCGGGAAGTACGCGACGGACTACAAAGGCGTCGTCACTGGCATCAAGGTCGACCCCAAGACGGGCGAGATGTCGGTCGGGTGGCAGATCTTGATGCCACCCTTCGACTACGACCTGGGCGACGCCGGGAAGCTCGTCTCGAACGGCTGGGTGTTCTTCACCTCCTACAACACCGAGAAGGCCATCGGCAAACTCGAGGTGACGTCCGCGCAGAAGGATCGTGACTACATCGCTGCGGTGGATTGGAAGATGGCGGAGCAACTGGCGGCGAAGGGCGAGGGGCAGATGATCGGTGGGATCAAGGTCATCGACCCCGCGAAGAATCCCGGCCTCGTCTACTTCCTGCCCTGCGGCAAGTCCCCGCACGGTGTCGATGTTTCGCCCGACGGCAAGTACATCATCGGTTCCGGCAAGCTCCAGGGCGTCACCACCGCCTTCAACTGGGAAAAGGTCCAGACCGCCATGCGGAACAAGGACTTCACCGGCGACGAGGACGGTATCCCGGTGTTGAAGTACGAGTCGATCAAGGACGCCGAGGTTCCCGTGGGTCTCGGGCCGCTCCACACGCAGTTCGGCCCCGACGGCTACGCCTACACCTCGCTCTTCGTGGACAGTGCGATCGCCAAGTGGAAGCTTGGAACCTGGGAGGTTGTCGATAAGGTCCCGATGTCCTACTCGATCGGTCACCTGGCTGCGGCCGAGGGCGACACGGTGAGCCCGGACGGTAAGTACCTCGTGGGACTCAACAAGTTGTCCCACGGCCGGCATCTTTCGGTCGGCCCCTCGCAGCCGGAGTCCTCGCAGCTCGTCGACATCAGCGAGGAGAAGATGAAGCTCATCCTCGACTTCTTCACCGAGCCCGAACCGCACTACGCGCAGATCGTCAAGGCCGACAAGATCAAGCCCATCGAGGTTTACCCGAAGGAAGAGAACAAGCACCCGTATGCCATCTGGGACGTCAAGGACGCCGGCGTCACGCGCAACGGCAACAAGGTGCTGGTCAAGGTCGTAGAAGTGCGCTCGACCATCACGCCGACGGACTTCGAAGTCAAAGAGGGTGATGAGGTCACCATCGCCATCACCAACATCGAGCAGACTACCGACGAACTCCACGGCTTCGGTCTGCTCGACTACAACATCAACGTAGTGGTGGACCCCGGGGAGACGAAGACTGTGACCTTCACGGCGAAAAAGTCGGGTGTCTACCCGTACTACTGTACGAACTTCTGCTCTGCGCTCCACCAGGAGATGCAGGGATACATGATTGTCCGCTGACGCCCGAAGCACGGTCGGGAGGTGCCTGCGGCGCGCCTCCCGGCCGCGGCCTCAGCCAAACCCGCCGCCGAGGCCATTGCCGTGCGCAACTTCATCCAGACCGTCAATCGATTCCTGGACGCCCCCTTGGGCGTTCTGCCCAGGCTCCTGCTCCTCCTCGCTCTCCTCTGCCTGATCCCCACCTACTTCACGCCGCTCTACAACATGACCATGTTCGCGCCCCAGTACCAGGAGGGGCTGCGGATGGACATTTACAGCTACAAGCTGGCGGGCGGCCACAACAATCAGGACATCAAGGAGATCAATCTCCTCAACCACTACATCGGGATGAGGGACCTGGTGAGCGAGGAGTTCACGGAGTTCAACTGGCTGCCGTTCGCCATCGGCATCTTCGGCCTCCTGTTCCTGCGCGCGGCGGTGCTCGGGAAAACGTCGCACCTCGTGGACGTCACGGTCCTCTACGTGTACTTTGGCCTCTTTGCGCTATGGTCGTTCGGATTCAAGATGTATCAGTACGGCCACCACCTCGACCCGAAGGCGGCGGTGCGCGTCGAGCCCTTCATGCCCCCGATGTTCGGCTACAAGAAGCTCGCGAACTTCGAGGTCTACTCCTACCCGCAGTTCGGCTCGTACGCGCTCACCGCGGTGGCCGTGGTGCTCCTCCTGGCGTTTTACCTTGCGTGGCGGCAGTGGCGAGGGGACACGGCCTAGGGCCTGCTCCCGACGTCCTTTCGGTGGGGTCGCTCACCGCCCGCACTCCGGCGGCTTCCGCCTGCGGTCCGAAGCCTCCGGTGGACGAGTCCGACGGACGTGTCGGGGCGGTGCGGTCCGGACAGACCGAAAGGTTGCTCGCAGCAACAGTATGCTCATGATCCGGCCGGCGGCATGTACCGGGAGCCAGGGGGCCGCTGTGGCTCTCGCGGCCGTCGTGTTGCTGTTCGCGGCAGCCTCTCCGGCACGCGCGCAGCCGATGGCTGCCATCCCGCCGGGCGCTCTGGAGGGCCGGCCGCCAGCGTCGGATCTGTCGCCACTCCAGGCACGCGTCGACGCGGCCGTGCCCGGGGCCACCGTCACCATCGAGCCGGGCGAGTACGTCGGCGACGTGATCATCGATAAGCCGATCCACCTGACGGGTCGCGGGCGTCCGCGCCTCGTCGGTTCCGGCCGCGGCAGCGTCGTCCGGATCCGTGCCGACGGCGTCACGATCGACGGCTTCGTCATCGACGGTCGCCGCGGCGGCGACCTCTCGCGCGACTCCTCCGGCGTGCACAGCGCCGCTGGCGATACCACGCTACGCGACCTCGAGATCTCCGACGCGCTCTTCGGCGTGTACCTGCGAGAGGCGAACGGAGCGGTGGTCGAACGCTGCCGCATCCGCGGCATCCCGGGCAGAGACCCCGGTGAGAAGGGCTCCGGCATCCATGCTTACAACATGGAGCGCTTTCGCTTCGCGGGAAATGAGATCGTGGACGTGCGGGATGGCCTCTACCTGCAGAATGCATCGCAGGGGGAGATTCGCGGCAACGTCGTGCGCGACGTGCGCTACGGCTTGCATTACATGTTCTCCAACGACAACGTATTCGAGGACAATACGTTCGCTAACGGCGCGGCAGGGACGGCCATCATGTACTCGCAGCGGATTGCCTTCCGCCGCAATCGACTCCTGCGTAACCGCGGCTTCGCCTCCGTCGGCCTCCTCTTCCAGGGTTGCGACGACGTCCTTGCCGAGGACAACCTCATTGCGGATAACGCGCGCGGCGTTTTCATCGAGGGCTCTCACCGGATCACGCTGCGGAGGAACGTGATCGCGGGCGCCGACGTGGCGGTTGTCCTCTACGATCCCACCGGCGGCCATCGCTTCGAAGGGAATTCCTTCGTGGGCAACATGACGCCGCTTGAACTCGTGGCGCGCCGCACCGACACGGTGTTTGCAGGGAACTACTGGTCGGCGAACGACGAGCCTGACCTCGACGGCGACGGCATATGCGAACGGCCGTACCGACTCACCAGCGTCTTCGACCACTTCCGCGGCAACCTGACTGCCGCCGACATCCTCTCCGACAGCTTCGCCGCCGTCGCCATCGGTGCCGCTGAGCGGGCGTTCCCGGTCTTGCGGCTGGTGCCCGTCGAGGATGCCGCTCCGCTCGCGCGGCCGCCCGTACTTCCGGCTGTACCGAGGCCGGACTCAGGTGCCGTGGGGCCAAGCCCGCTCGGGATCGTGACATCCCTGGCCCTCGGTCTCGGCGGTGTCGCCGTCCTCGTTCGGGGCCGGCGCCCGTCGACAGGGCCGCGGTCGGCGTGCATGATAACCAACGCCCCATGATCTCGTACCGTGCCTTCACGAAGTGCTTCGGAGCCTGCCGGGCAGTCGAGGCGCTCTCTCTGGACGTGACCCGCGGCGAGGTGGTGGCGCTCCTCGGCCCGAACGGCTCGGGCAAGACCACGACCCTCAAGGCGGCGGCGGGCCTCATATTCCCCTCGGCGGGCGCGGTGTGGCTCGGCGACCCTCCGCGGCTGGCCGTCGAGCCCGAGGCGCGGCGGGTGCTGTCCTACCTGCCCCAGAAGGTCTCCTTTCCGGATGCGCTCACGGGAGCCGAGGTGGTGGAGTTTTACCGCGAGCTGCGCGGGGCACCCGTTGATCGCAGCCAGCAGGTGCTGCGATTCGCGTCGCTCAACGACGCCGGCGAGCGCATGGTGGGGACGTACTCGGGCGGAATGGTGCAGCGGCTGGGCCTGGCGGTGGCAATGTTACCGGAGGCTCCGGTCTTTTTGCTCGACGAGCCCACCGCTGCCCTCGACCCTGACGGGCTGTGTGCCTTCTACGGCCTCATCGAGCACGCGCGCGCGGATGGTCGGGCCGTCCTCTTCAGTTCACACCAGCTGGGCGACGCGGAGCGCCTCGCCGACCGCTTCGCCATCCTTGTGGGCGGCCACCTCGTCGCGTGCCTGAGTGCCACCGAGCTCAAGGACCGACTCGCCGAGCGTGGTGTGATGCGAGTGCGGCTCGTTTCGCGGCCCGAACAACTATCGGCCGCGGTGCGCGCGCTCGCCCCGGCGGCGACCTGGGCGGGTGAGGAGCTGGTTGTGCCGGGGCCCGCCGCCATACGGCCGCGCGTGCTCGACACGATTCGCGCGCTGGGCATCGAGGTGCGGGGCCTCACTGCCGAGGAGGGTCGCCTCGACGTCCTCTACCGCGAGTTGGTCGCAGAGGCCGAAGCCCGGTCCGGTGTCAGGGAGGTCGCATCATGAAGCGATCGTTGGCCGCACTCGCGCTCGCCGTCACTGTGGCGCTGGCCGCCGCTTGCCGGTCCGGCGCGCCGGAGCCGGCGGTCCTCGATACTCGGAACGAGCAGTGCGCATCGTGCCGCATGGCCGTTTCGGACGCACGCCTCGCCGCGCAGATCGTGGCCCCCGGGGAATTGCCGCGCTTCTTCGACGACGTCGGCTGCCTTGGGGGCTTCGTGAAAGCGGGAAAAGCGGCGGCCGGGGCGACGGCGTTCGTCGCGGACCACCGGACGAAGGCGTGGGTGCGGGCCGATCGGGCCCTCTTCACTAGGGTGCCGGGTATCGAAACGCCGATGGGCTCGCACCTCATCGCGCACGCGGACGCCGATTCGCGCGATGCCGACCCCGACGCGGCGGGTGGTGTATCGGTGCCCCTCTCGGAGATCTTCGGCCCCGACGGACCGCCAGCGGGAACGGTGCGGTGAAGCAAATCCGCCTTTTCGCGCGGGCCGAGCTGGCTCTCGCCCTGCGCTCGCGATGGACGCACATCTTCGCAGCGGTATTCGGCGTGCTCTCCTTCGCGGTGGCGGGAGCGGGCTATGTGCTCTCCGGCGGCCACGGTGTGCAGGACTTCGCGCGCACCGCG
The DNA here is from genome assembly GCA_017860575.1 of Deltaproteobacteria bacterium. Lineage (GTDB taxonomy): Bacteria > Desulfobacterota > Binatia > HRBIN30 > HRBIN30 > JAGDMS01. Next base: position 5,325 of record JAGDMS010000021.1, read on the forward strand.
GCCTCGCTGGTGCAACTCGTGCTCCTGCTCGTGCCGCTCACCGCCCTGATGATCGGCGTGCTGTCGCTCACTCCGGAGCGGGGCGCTGCCGAACTCATGTTCTCGCAGCCAGTCGCCCGTCGAACGATTCTCCTCGGCAAGCTCCTTGGATTGTTCCAAGCGCTGGCGGCTGCGCAGGCCGTGGGTTTCGGTGCCGCAGGAGCGGTCGTGTACGGACAGTCCGGATCGGAGGGCCTCGGCGGCTTCATGCTACTCGTGGCGGCCGCGCTCGTCACCACCGCTGTCTTCCTCGGGCTGGCCGCCCTCCTCTCCGTCGGGACGAAGGGCCGCACGCGCGCCCTCGCCCTTGCCGTCGTGGTCTGGTTCGCGGCGGTCGTGCTCTGCGATCTCGCCGCGCTCGGACTCGCCTCGCTGCTGCGGTCGGGCACCGCTTCCCGCGTTCTCATGATCTCCGCCATCGTGAACCCTGTCGGTGCCGTGCGGACGGCAACGCTCCTGGGCATCGAAGGCACCGGCGCGTTCGGCGCTGCCTCGCTCGCGCTCTTCCGCTTCACCAAGGGAACCCGGGGCGCGGGCATCGTCCTCGGTCTCTCGATCCTCTTTTGGCTCCTGGTACCACTCGCCCTCGCCGTGCACCGCCTGCGGAAGGCGGATATCTAACCCAGAAAGCGGGTGGATCCTCAACCCTCGTTCCTTCAGGTGAATGAGCGGGACGATGAAGGCCTGGTGAGGGGATTCGCTCCGCGCAGGTACGCCGAGCGTCGCCAAGATATTGAACCATGCAGCCCTCTCGTGAGCGTGGCAACCCACTGCCCGGCAATCGCGCCGTCGTGGCGCTGCAAGCCGCGGCCTTCCTTGACTCCCTGGGGCCCGTCGGTTAAGCGACTAGCTCTCGGTGGGGCAGGTGCGTGGAAAGCGAAATTTCCGATCTCGTGGCGGCGCGACGCCGCAAGCTGGACGAGTACCGCGAGCGCGGGCTTAATCCGTTTCCGAACGACTTTCGTCCGGCTGAAACGGCCGCCGGTGTGCAGGAGCGGTTCGGTCCGCTCAGCCGCGCGCAGCTCGAGGCAAGCACGGACAGCGTCAGCCTGGCGGGGCGCATCGTTGGCCTCCGGGACTTCGGCCGGGCGTCATTTCTGCATCTGCAGGACCGCAGTGGCCGCCTTCAGGTGTATGTGAAGCGAGACGCCGTTGGCGACGAAGCGTTTGCTGCCTTCAAGCTGATGGACATCGGCGACTTTGCCGGTGTCGTCGGCCGGCCCTTTCGCACCCGCACCGACGAATTGACCGTCGCCGCCGACCGCATCCAACTGCTGGGGAAGGCGTTGCACCCGTTGCCGGAGAAATGGCACGGGCTTACCGATACCGAGGCGCGCTATCGGCAGCGCTACCTCGATCTGATCAGCAACCCGGAGGTGCGCGCGACCTTCCGCATGCGCTCGCGAGTCATCGACCGGCTCCGGGCCTTCCTGACTGCCCGCGATTTCGTCGAGGTCGAGACGCCGATGATGCACCCGGTGCCCGGCGGCGCGGCGGCACGGCCGTTTGTTACGCACCACAACGCCCTCGACATGGACCTGTACCTGCGCATCGCGCCCGAGTTGTACCTGAAGCGCTTGTTGGTCGGCGGCTTCGAACGGGTCTTTGAGCTCAACCGCGTCTTCCGCAACGAGGGTGTCTCGGTCCGCCACAACCCCGAGTTCACCATGCTGGAGTTCTACTGGGCCTACGCCACCTACGAGGACCTCATGGGCCTGACTGAAGAGCTGGTGGTAACGTTGGCGGATGAGCTGCTCGGGCAGCGCACGCTGCCGTACGGCGATTTGACAATCGACCTGACGCCGCCGTGGCCGCGCCTGTGTATTCCGGAGTTCGTGGCCGAGCGGGCCGGGGTGCCGCTCGATGCCGTGCTGGCGCTCCACCTCGAGACGCTGCGGCGGGCTGCCGCCACGCTGCAGGTGCCTGTCGCCCATGATTACGTTGCCCATCACGGTCCGGGCGCCGCCGGCTACCTGCTCAACGACATTTTCGAAGCGACCGCGGAGCGTGAGCTCATTCAGCCGACGTTCGTGTACCAGTATCCGGTGGCGGTGTCTCCGCTGGCGCGGCGCAACGCGGAGCGGGTGCTGTTCACCGACCGCTTCGAACTGTTCGTCGGTACGCGTGAATTGGCCAACGCCTTCTCGGAGCTCAACGACCCCGACGACCAGCGGGTGCGATTCGAGGAACAGCTCCAGGCCCGTGCCGCGGGCGATGAGGAGGCGCACGTGATGGATGAGGACTTCCTGCGAGCGCTTGAACACGGCATGCCGCCGGCCGCTGGCGAAGGCATCGGCATCGACCGCCTGGTGATGCTGTTCACCAATTCCCCCTCGATCCGCGATGTGATCCTGTTTCCCCACATGCGGCCGGAGAGGAGAAGCTAGGAATGGGTTCCAAGGGTTAGGGGTTGGGGATCAAGAAAGATCCCGTCCGCCAGCCTTCAAATCCCCGATCCCCGTCCCCTCGTCATCATGCGGTACGAACTGTTCATCGGTCTGCGCTACCTGCGCGCCAAGCGCAAGGAGGCGTTCATCTCGCTGATCACGGTGATCTCCATGCTGGGGGTCATGATCGGCGTGATGACGCTCAACATCGTTCTGGCTGTCATGACCGGTTTTGAGGAGGACCTGCGCGACCGCATCCTCGGGTTCAACCCGCAGGTCATCGTGCTGAGCTTCAACGGCACGATTTCCGATTACATGGGCGTGACCGAGCGTGTCCGCCAGGTGCCGGGTGTGGTGGCCGCGGCTCCCTTCATCTATGGCCAGGTGATGCTGTCGGCGCAGCAGAACGTGACCGGGGCGGCGGTGCGCGGCGTGGGGCCGGGCTCGGAGGGGGTCGTCGAGCTGCAGCGCCACCTCAAACAGGGCGACGTCAGGGAACTCGGCAAGCTGCACGACGTGCCGGTCGACGACGGCAAGCAGGGGACGGTGGAGTTGCCCGGGATCATCGTCGGCAAGGACGTGGCGCGCCAACTGGGGTTGATCATCGGCGATCCCGTCAGCGTCATCTCGCCGGTTGCCACCCCGACGGCGGTCGGGATGGTGCCGCGGGTGAAGCGCTTCGTCCTCGTCGGCCTCTTTGACTCGGGGATGGCGGAATACGATGCCTCGCTGGTGTACATGGATCTTGCCAGCGCGCAGCAGTTTTTTGATCTCGGGAACAACGTGACCGGGATCGAGGTGCGCGTGACCGACCTCTACGGCGCCAAGGAGGTGGGCGATCGGATCTCGGCGGCGCTGGGGTTCCCGTTCCGCGTGCGCGACTGGATGGAGGTCAACCACAACCTGTTCTCCGCCTTGAAGCTGGAGAAAACCGTATATTTCATCGTCCTGTTGCTGATCGTCCTGGTGGCCGCGTTCAACATCGTCGCCACCCTCATCATGGTGGTCATGGAGAAGCGGAAGGACATCGCCATCCTCAAGTCGATGGGAGCGACACGCGTTGGTGTCGGGCGCATCTTCGTCTTCAAAGGTATGGTCATTGGAGTCGTCGGCACCCTGATTGGCAACATCGGGGGCTACATCGCCTGCTGGCTCCTCAAACGGTATCAGTTCATCGAACTGCCAAAGGACGTGTTCTACGTAAACACCCTGCCGGTGAAGATGTACCCGGAATACTTTCTTGCGGTCACCGCGGCCTCCCTGTTGATCTGCCTGCTGGCAACGGTCTATCCCGCCCGGCAGGCGGCCCGCCTCGCTCCGGTGGATGTGATTCGGTACGAGTGAGAACGCATGACCGAGCCGCTGATCCAGGCTGTCAAACTCTGCAAACGGTACGGCGACGGCCAGCCGATCGACGTTCTGGTTGACCTCGACCTGCAAGTCGAGGCAGGAGAGACGGTGGCCATTGTTGGGCAGTCGGGGGCGGGGAAGAGCACGCTGCTACACATGCTCGGGACCCTGGACCAGCCGACGAGCGGCAAGGTGATTTTTGACGGGGTTGACATCTTTGGGCTGCGGGAACACGAACAGGCGACCCTGCGCAATCGGGAGGTCGGCTTCATTTTCCAGTTTCATCACCTGCTCCCGGACTTCACCGCCCTGGAGAACGTGATGATGCCCGCATTGATCAGGGGCATTGGGCGGGGTGAGGCGGAACCCCATGCCCGGGCGGTGCTGGATCGCGTCGGTTTGAGGGCCCGCCTGACCCACAAACCCGGTGAACTCTCGGGCGGCGAGCAGCAGCGGGTGGCGGTGGCGCGGGCCGTTGCGTTGTCGCCGCGCGTGGTGCTGGCGGACGAACCGACGGGGAATCTGGACCCGGTCACCGGTGCCGAGGTGCAACGCCTGCTGATGGAGCTCAACCGAGAACACCACATCACTCTGGTGATCGTCACCCACAACGAAACCTTTGCCGCCTCAGCCCATCGCATCCTGCGGCTGGAGAATGGGCAACTGCATTGACGGCAGTACGCGGCCGAGAAGAAGCAACGGTCGTGCCGGCGCGTGAACGCGACGGGCGGGCCGGTGTGCTACCGATGGCACCTGAGAGCGGGGTTTACAGTGGTTTACCCGTCTGGTAGGGCTAGGCGCCGATTCGTTCGACGGGAGCCACGGATGCGGACGCTGCGGGTGGTGTTGGGACTGGGCTTCCTGCTGGGCCTGACGAGCATCGTCCTGGCGCAGGAGGCGGACCAACCCGAACGTGCGCGGGTGGAATCCCCCCGCCTCGGCCGCGTTGTCATTTCCGGCAACCGGCGCGTCGAAGAGGAAGCCATTCGGGTGCAACTGCGGTCGCAACCGGGCATGCGTTTCAATGAAGAGACCGTGGACAACGACGTCCGCGCCCTCTATCGCATGGGCTTCTTTGAAAACGTTGAGGCGGACCTGGCGCAAGAGGACAATCAGTGGGTCCTTACCTACCGCGTCAGCGAGCGGCCCCTGATCAAAGAAATCAAGATCGAAGGCAACAAGAAGGTCAATCGCGAGGATATCGAAGGCGCGCTCAAGGTCCGGCCCAATACCATCCTCGAGCCCGACAAGGTGAGCAAAGGCATCGAGGAAGCAAAGAAGGTGTACGAGAAGAAGGGCTACCTCGACGCCCAGATCGAATACAGCACCAGTGCGTCGGCGTACTGGAAAGCGGAAGAAGGCAAGCCGAGCCAGGTGATCCTCACCTACAAGATCACCGAAGGGAAACGGGTCCGGATCACCAAGTTCACCTTTGAAGGGGCGCGGGCCTTCAGCCAGCGGAAGCTGAAGGGCGTCATGCAAACCAAGGAGAAATGGTTTCTCTCCTGGCTGACCGGGGCGGGCAACCTCGATAACGAAGTGCTCAAAACCGATATCGAGCGCCTGACGGCCTTTTACTACGACCACGGTTACATCGACGTGCGCATCGACGAGCCGGTCGTGCGGCGCACGGCGAAGGGGTTGGAAGTCACCATCAAACTCGACGAGGGGACCCAGTACAAGGTCGGCAAGGTCAACATCGGCGGCGACATGTTGGCGGATGCCGATATGGAGAAGGCGCGCAAGAAGCTCGGCTTGAAGACGGGGGAAATCTTCCGGACCAGCAAACTGCGCGAGGACATCAACGCCGTCACCGACATCTACGGCGACGAGGGGTACGCGTTCGTCAACGTCAATCCCGAAACCGAAGTCGATCACGACGCCGAGATCGTCAACGTCACCTACCGGGTCAGTAAAGGGCCGGAGGTCTATATCGACAAAATTGACATCACCGGTAACACCAAGACGCGGGACAAGGTGGTGCGGCGTGAACTCGAACTGGGAGAGCAGCAGCGGTTTTCCGGTTCAAAGCTGCGGCGCAGTCAAGAACGGCTTCGGCGCCTGGGCTACTTCGAGGACGTCAACATCACCACACGCAAGGCCGAAAGCGAAGACCGGCTCGACTTGCTGGTCGACGTCAAAGAGGCGTCGACCGGTTCGTTCTCCGCGGGCGCCGGTGTGGCCTCGGGTGAGAGCTTTCTCTTCAACGTGCGCCTCCAGGAGATCAACCTGTTCGGGCGTGGGCAGCGATTGACGCTGAACACCGATTACGGCTCGATCCGCCGCAACATCAGCCTCGATTTCACCGAACCGTACTTCCTGGATACCGAATTCACCACCGGGGTCAGCATCTTCAACTGGCAGTTGGAATTCGATAATTTCACCCGTGGCGGTACCGGCGGCAGCATCCGCGTGCTCTACCCGTTCACCGCGCTCGGCTGGAACAAGCTCTGGGGGGTGTCCTTGCAGGACACGCGCTTCGGTATGGACTATCGTATCGAAGATGCCGAAATCAAAGATGTGAGCCCAAGTGCATCCGCACAGATCCGCACGGAACAGGGCAGCAGTCTCACCAGTGCCATCACCCCGCGGCTGTACCGTGACACCCGTAATCATCCCTTTGATCCGACCGACGGCTCGCTGCAGGATCTTTCCGTGGAATTCGCCGGCCTGGGAGGGGATAGTGAATTCATCAAAGCGGACCTGCGCCTCCGTTTTTACTATCCGTTCTATCGGAGCCCGACCTTCGGTACCTTTACCTACATGCTCGGGAGCACGATCGGTTACGGATATGGCTTTGGTGGCGACAACGAGCTACCCCTGTTCGAACGCTATTTCCCCGGCGGCATCAACTCGGTCAGGGGATTCAAGATCCTGTCCCTGGGGCCGCGGAACAACATCTGGAATTCCTATGCCCAGCTGGAGCACTCGGATCCGGTCGGTGGCAGCCAGCAGCTGGTGTTCAACAACGAAATCATCTTCCCCGTGGTCGAACAGCTCGGTCTCAAGGGAGTGGTGTTCTTCGACACCGGGAACGCCTTCTCGTCCAGCCACGGTATGGATCTGGGCGACATGCGGATGTCCTTCGGCGCCGGCGTTCGCTGGCAGTCACCCATGGGACCGCTGCGGATTGAATTCGGGATCCCGATCAATTCCCACGAGGGGGATGACACGGAGACCGTGATGTTCTCATTCGGGGGACCGCCCTGATTGGGCCGGTCCGGGTTCCGCCGCCGGTTGCATACTGACGAGACACATGCTCCTCTTGGTGCCTGAATGTGGCAGTAATTCGGGAGCAAGCGGCGTTCACATTCAAAAACGGTCATCGAGAAGCATAAGAAGGAGGCTGGTGTTCATGAAGGCAGTGTGGTGGCTCGTGGCGGGCATGTTGATCGCGAATGTGGCCGTGGCGGAGACGAAGATCGGCTACATCGACCTGCAGCGCGCTCTCAACGAGTCCGATTCCGGCAAAAAGGCGAAGGAAGACTTCAAGGTTCAGGTCGATAGGTTGCAGGACAAGCTGAAGAAGCAGAAGGACGAGATCGATAACCTCAAGGACCGGCTCGAAAAGAAGTCACTGGTCATGAAGGATGAGGAGCGTAACAATCTGGAAGAAGAGTACCGCAAGAAGATGCGCGACTTCGAGCGGAATTACAAGGACACACAAGCCGACCTGCAGAAGAAGGACAACGAAATGACCGGTGCCATCGTGCGTGAACTCCAGGAGATCATTCGGGAGTATGGGGAGCGCGAAGGATACACGGTCATCCTCGAGACCAGCAGTAATGCGGTGGTTTACGGCGCCAAGAGCGCCGATGTCACTGATGAGATCATCCAGCGCTACAACACGGCGCACCCGGCAAAGAAGAAATAGGGAAGTTGGTGTGCCGCCGTGTCGACCCGAGGGGACAGACACGCTCCGGCCCTCCGCAAGGCGCACATGAGCGGGCGTTCCCAACTGTTCGATTACAACGAGATCTGGTCGCTGCTTCCCCACGAGTTCCCGTTTCAGTTCGTTGATCGGGTGCTCGAGTTTGAGGACGGGCGGCGCATCGTCACGTTGAAGAACGTGTCCATCGATGAGCCCTTTTTCCGCGGCCACTTTCCCGGCATGCCGGTGATGCCGGGCGTTCTCATCTGCGAAGCACTGGCACAGGCGGGCGCGCTGCTGGCGCACCGTTCGCGTGACGGGGTCCAGCCCGGTAACGTCGTGGTGCTGGCCGGCCTCGACAAGGCACGGTTCCGGCGGCCGGTGGTGCCGGGTGACCAGTTGCATCTGGAGGTCTCGCTCCTCAAGCGGCACCGGCCGCTGTGGCGGATGCACGGCGTGGCCCGCGTGGAGGGCCAGATGGTTGCGGAAGCGGAACTCTCGGCGATGGAGGTCGAAAGGACACGCCACCCGTGAGCGGGGTGCGGATTCACCCGACGGCCATCATTGCGGCGGGCGCCGAACTCGATCACGAGGTGCAGGTCGATGCCTATGCGATCATCGGTCCGACCGTGCGCATCGGTCGCGGCACCCGTGTGGGTGCGCACGCCGTCCTCGACGGCCGGACCACAATCGGGTGCGACAACCACATTTTCCACCATGTCTCGATCGGTGCCGCGCCCCAGGACCTCAAGTATCGTGGCGAGGACAGCGAGCTGATCATCGGTGACGGTAACCAGATTCGCGAATTCGCTACGCTGCATACCGGCACCAGCGGCGGCGGCATGGTTACCCGCGTGGGCGACCGGAACCTGCTCATGAACTACAGCCATATTGCGCACGACTGTCGCCTGGGCACCCGGATCGTCGTTGCCAACGGCGCCCAGTTGGCCGGCCACGTGCTGGTCGAAGACCACGTCATCGTCGGCGCCCTGGTGGGCGTGCATCAGTTCGTACGCGTCGGCGAATCGGCCATCCTCGGTGCGGGCGCCATGGTGTCGCAGGATGTGCCGCCGTTCTGCAATGCCACGGGTGACCGGGCGCGGCTACACGGGCTCAATTTGGTCGGCCTCAAACGGCGTGGCCTCGCCGCTGACGTGGTCACGAACATCAAACGCGCCTATCGCCTGGTCTTCAAATCGGGTCTCAGGCTCGCCGATGCGCTCGAGCGGGCTCGCCGCGAGATCCCGGCGTCACCGGAGGTCGAACACTTCCTCGCCTTCATCCAGTCGTCGGAGCGGGGCCTGTGCCGGTGAGGAGCGTCGAGAGTCGAAAGTTGATAGTCTATAGGATCCAATGGGAATGGCTGATGACGAGCCTGTCGACCTGCAGCTAGTGACTCTGGACTATTGACTATGAACTGCCTCTGTATGTTGCGCGTATGCCCCGTGTTGGTTTGATTGCCGGGAACGGACGGTTCCCGATCCTCTTTGCCCGGAGCGCGCAGGCGGCGGGTTATGAAGTGATCGCCGTCGCCCACCAAGGAGAGACGGAGCCGGCATTGGACGCGGTGGTGGCCGGCGTCACCTGGGTGAAGGTCGGCGAGTTGGAGCCCATGATTCGCACTTTCCGGGACGCCGGCGTCACACAGGCGGTCATGGCGGGGGGGATCCGCAAGGCCGCCCTGCTGGAGCACTTTGCTCCCGATGCGCGCGGTCTCGCGTTCATCGCCCGACTCGTCCATCTGGGCGATGACGCTTTGCTGCGTGGCCTGGCCGAGGAGTTGGAGAGTGAAGGCATCCGCATCGTCTCGTCGACGCTGTTTCTCGAGTCGTTGCTGGCCCCCGCCGGCGCCTTGACTCCGCAGGTGCCGACGGAGGCGCAGTGGCGCGATATCCGACACGGCATCGAGGTCGCCCACGCGATCGGTCGTTGGGATATCGGCCAGAGTGTGGTGGTCAAAACCGGCATCGTACTGGCTGTCGAAGCCATCGAAGGGACGGATGCCACCATCCAGCGGGGCGGTTCTCCCGGTGCCGTGGTGGTCAAGGTCAGCAAGCCACAGCAGGATCTGCGCTTCGATGTGCCGGCGATCGGCCCCGAGACGGTCCGGGTCTGTGCCACGGCCGGGATTGCCGTGTTGGCGGTCGAGGCGGGGAAGACCTTGGTGCTCGAGAAGGAGGAGGTGCTGCGCCAGGCCCAGGCGACCGGCCTGTGCATCGTGGGCGTCGAGGTCGGTGGTGCACCGGCGGAGATGGCATGACAGCCGTGCTGCGGGCCGCCGTGATCGGCGTGGGGCACCTGGGGGCCTTCCACGCGGAAAAGTACGCCAGTATGCGGGACGTCGAGTTGGTGGCGGTCGTCGATGCCGACGCCGCTCGCGCCGAGACCATCGCGACCCAGCACCGGACGGGGATGCTGACCGATTACCGGCAGTTGTTCGGTCGCGTCGACTGCGTCAGCCTGGCGGTGCCGTCGCCGCTCCATTTCCCCTTGGCGTACGACTGCCTGGCGCACGGCATCGACGTCCTGGTCGAAAAGCCGTTGGCGACCAGCGTGGCGGAGGGCCGAGGACTGGTCGAGGCCGCCGACCGCCACGCGCGCATCCTCCAGGTGGGCCATCTCGAACGCTTCAATCCGGCGATACGCGCGCTCGCCGGGGTGGTCACGCAACCGCGGTTCATCGAATGCCATCGCCTCGCGCCCTTCGTCGATCGCGGTACCGACGTCGACGTGATCCTCGACTTGATGATCCATGACCTTGATGTGATCCTGAGCCTGGTCCAGGCCGACGTGCAGTCCGCGGAGGCTGTCGGCGTGCCGGTGCTGTCCGAAACGGTGGACATTGCCAATGCGCGCCTGCGCTTCACGAACGGCTGCATTGCCAATATCACCGCCAGTCGCGTGGCACTCAAGCGCGAGCGCAAGATCCGTCTCTTCCAGAGCGACACCTACGTGTCGGTGGACTATGGGGAGAAGCACGTGCGCGTCATTCGCCGCGTCTTGGCGGACGGCAGCCCCAGCATCGAGGTGGAAGAACACGCGCTGGGAGAGGGTGACGCGCTCTTCGACGAAATCGAACACTTCGTCACTGCGGTGCGCACGCGGCAGTGCCCGCTCGTCGACGGTCGCACGGCCCTGCGCGCGTTGGAGGTTGCCGAGATGATCCGCGGCAGGCTGGAGACGGGATGAGCGGCGGGCGCCGCACGGTCTTGCTCGTCGCGGGGGAGGCATCCGGCGATCTGCACGGTGCCGCGTTGGTGAGCGCGCTGCGGCAGCGCGATCCGGAGATCGAGGTCTGGGGTGTCGGCGGGGAGCATTTGCGCCAAGCCGGGATGCACATCCTGGTCGACACCGCCGCCGTCGCGACGATGGGATTCGTCGAGACGTTCGGCACGCTCGGCCGCTTGCTGTCGACCTATCGGCGGCTGACACGCTTTCTAGTGGAAGCGCGGCCGCGTCTGGTGGTGCTCATCGATTTTCCGGAATTCAATCTCTTTTTCGCCAAGCGCGCCAAGGCGTTGGGAATTCCCGTATTCTATTACATCGGGCCCCAGGTGTGGGCATGGCGGCGGGGGCGGGTGCGCAAGATCGTCCGGCGCGTGGATCGCATCGGCTTGGTCTTCCCCTTTGAAGCGGCGCTCTACAATGCCGACAAACCTGTGGCCGAGTTCGTCGGTCATCCGTTGCTCGATGTGGTACACCCCAGCCGCACCAGGGAGGAGACGCTGGCGCGCTATCAGCTCGATCCCGCGCGTCCGCTGCTGGCGCTCCTGCCCGGCAGCCGCAAGAAGGAGCTGCGCCATTTGTTACCGCCGGCCATGGCGGCCGCCGCGGAACTGGAGCGCGGCGGCTGGCAGGTGGTGTTGGCATTGGCGCACACGCTTTCGCGCGACGATGTGACGGCGGCCCTGGGGGGCCGGGCGCCGACGGTGCCGGTGGTGGAGAACGACACCTACAACATCGTCCACGCGGCCGACACGGTGCTGGTGGCCTCGGGGACGGCGACGGTGGAGACCGCGTTGCTGGAACGGCCCATGGTCATCATGTACCGGGTGACGCCGCTGACCTTTGCGCTGGCGCGCTTGCTGGTGCGTGTCGATCATATCGGTATGCCCAACATCATTCTGGGCCGCCGCGTGTTCCGCGAACTCGTGCAGCGCGAGGTGACCAGCGCCAACCTGGTGGCGGCGGTGCAGGATGCGTACGCCCGGCGCGCCGAACTCCAAGACGCCTTGCGTGAACTACGGGGCCGGTTGGGCGAGCCCGGCGCGCCCGCCCGCGCCGCCGCGCTGGCGCTGGGGTTGATGGCATGAGGACCCGCCACCTCTACCGCCGCCTGCTCACCTATGCACGTCCGTACTGGTGGCCGCACTTCGCCCTGGCGGTGCTGTGCATGCTCGTGTTCAGTGCCACCAACGGCGCCATGCCGTTCTTGATCCGGCACGTCTTCGATGACGTGTTTACCAACAAGAACCTGCTGGCACTCAAGATTCTCCCAGCCGTCATCATCGGCACCTTTGTGCTGCGCGGCGTCGTCGGCTTCGGCAGCACGTATTTGACGGACTACGTCGGTCAGCACATTGTGGCCGATATCCGCAATGCCCTCAACGATCACATTCAGCATCTGTCGTTGTCGTTCTTCAATCGGACGCCGACGGGGACCATCGTCTCGCGCATCACCAACGACGTGTCGCTGGTGCGTGCGGCGCTGACCGATGCGGCGGCGTCGGTCCTCAAAGACGCCTCGTCGCTGCTGATCCTGGTGGGCGTTGCGTTCTATCAGGACTGGATCCTGTCGCTGATTGCCTTTGTGATTTTCCCCGCTTCGGTGCTACCGATCATTCGCCTGTCCAAACGGCTCCGGGCTTTCTCCAAAAAGGGTCAGGTGTCGATGGGGAACATGACCATGCTGCTGCAGGAGACCATCCAGGGTAATCGTGTGGTCAAGGCCTTCGGCATGGAAGTCTATGAACAGCAGCGCTTCGCCGAGGAGAACAGCCGCCTCTTCCGTCTCTACATGCACGCGACGCGCATCCGGGCCTTCACCAATCCCATGATGGAAATTCTGGCGGCGTTCGGCATCGCCGGCGTCGTGTGGTACGGAGGCTACAGCGTCATCGTCGGCGGGCGCACCCAGGGCGCGTTTCTTGCCTTTCTCACGGCGCTATTCCTGCTGTACGAACCGTTCAAGGGTCTGGCGAAGACCAACAATGCCATTCAGCAGGCGATGGGCGCCGCGGAGCGGGTGATGGAATTGCTCGACACCGGCACCGACGTCCTCGATCACGGCCGGCGCCGCCTCGACCGCATCCGCGAGGGCATCCGCTTCGAACGGGTCAGCTTCCGCTACGACGAGGAACCCGTGCTGCGCGATATCGATCTCGCGATCCGCCGCGGGGAAGCCGTTGCGCTGGTGGGCATGAGTGGTGGCGGGAAGAGCACGCTCGCCGATCTCATTCCGCGCTTTTACGACGTCTCCGCCGGGCGGATCAGCATCGACGGCATCGACGTCCGTGAGTACACCCTTGCCAGCCTGCGGGCACAGATTGCGATCGTCACCCAGCACACGTTTCTGTTCAACGATACCGTGCGCAACAATATCGCGTACGGCGACATTGGCCGGGACATGGACGCCATCGTCGCCGCGGCCCGGGTGGCCCACGCGCACGAGTTCATCATGGAGTTGCCGCAGGGATACGACACGGTCATCGGCGAACTGGGGATCAAGTTGTCCGGAGGCCAGCGGCAGCGGCTGTCGATCGCCCGCGCCTTGCTGAAAGACGCCCCCATCCTGGTGCTCGACGAGGCCACGTCGGCGCTCGACAACGAGTCGGAACGCCTGGTGCAGAGCGCCCTCGAGGTCCTGATGCAGAACCGCACCACCCTGGTCATCGCGCACCGCCTGTCCACCATCCGTCGCGCCGACCGCATCGTGGTGCTCGTCCGCGGCCAGATTGTCGAACAGGGGACGCATGAGCAGTTGCTGGCGTTGAACGCCGAGTATCGCAAGCTCTACGACCTGCAGTTCCGCGAGACCGACGAGGGGGAACCGACGGTGGCGTTGGCGTGCGGTGCTGGCGCGTGACGAGTATGTCAGCCGAGGATCAAGCACCGTTGGCGGAGCGCCAGCGCGCGAAACCGCAGCGGGCGGAGCGGCGGCGCGGCCCGCTGCACGACGGTTGGGTGTTCCTGCTGATGACGGTGGCGCCGTCGCTGATCAGTGGTGCGTTGTGGCTGCTGAGTATGTCCGTACGCATCCGCTTCCGCAACGGCGACGACATCTTCCGACGGTGGCAGCGCGGCGAGCAGATGATCCTGGCCTTCTGGCACGACCGGGTCGTGATGTTGCCTGCCGCCTACCGAGGACGCAAATTGTGCATCCTGAACAGCCAGCATCGCGATGGCGAGATCGCCACACGCGCGTTGGCGCGGTGGGGGATACGCTCGGTGCGCGGTTCGGCGACGCGCGGTGGGGCGGCGGGGTTCCTGCAGCTCGTGACGGCCTACCGTGAGGGCTGCGATCTTGCCATCGTGCCCGACGGGCCGCGGGGCCCGCGCCACGTGGTGAAGCCGGGGATCGTGCATCTTGCGCGCGCGACCGGTGCGCCGATCGTTCCCGTTACCTACGCCGCCCGCCGGAAACGGCAGCTGCGGAGCTGGGATCGTCTGATCATCCCGCTGCCGTTCACTCGGGTCGTCTACGTTGCCGGCGAGCCGATCACGGTTCCGCGCGATGCCGATGAGGCGGCGGTCGAAGCCATTTGCCGCGAGTTGGAAGACCGCCTGAATCGCATCACGGACAGGGCCGATGCCGAGGTGGCGGGGTGAGCGCGAGCCGAAACGGTGGCGCGGCGGCCGCCTACCTTGCCTATGACGCTGCCGGTGTCCCGTTGCGGCTGGCAGCGGAGCTGCTCTTGCCTCTGTTGCGCAGCGGGTCCCCTCTTGCCGAGCGCTGCGGGCGCATCCCACCGCCGGTGTTGACCTTGCGGCATCCGGTGTGGGTGCACGCGGCATCCGTTGGCGAAGTGCTGGCGGCGTCGGTGCTGGTCGACCGAATCCGACAGGAGTGGCCGGAACGGCCGGTGCTGGTGTCAACGACGTCGCTCAGCGGGCGGGACACCGCGCGCCAACGACTGGCGGCCAGCGCCGTGATGCTGCTGCCGCTGGATGTCGAGGCGGTGGTGGATCGCGTCATGCGGGCCGTCGCGCCGTGCGCTCTGGTGTTGGTGGAGACGGAAATCTGGCCGGCCCTGATCCGGGCGGCGGTGCGACACGACGTGCCGTGCGTACTGGTCAGCGGGCGTGTCTCGGCGCGTGCGGCGGCACGCTATGCGTGGGTGCGTTGGCTGATGCGCGCGGCCCTGGTGCAGGTGCGGGCCTTCGCGATGCAGACCGACACGGATGCCCAGCGCATCATTGCCCTCGGTGCACCCGCCAACCGGGTCGAGGTCATTGGCAGCCTCAAATTCGCGCGCCTCCCACGGGCCCACCCCGACGCGGCGCCGGCCGGAGCGACGCAGGTGCTCGGGGACGGCCGGGTGCTGCTCGTCGCCGCCAGCACCCATGCCGGGGAGGAGCAGCTGGTCCTGGAGGCCTGCGTTCCGCTCTGGCGCGAGCACGCCGATCTCCTGCTCCTACTGGCGCCGCGGCGCCCGGAGCGGTTTGATGAAGTAAGCGCCTTTGTGGCGCAGGCCGGAGTGCGGGTCCAGCGCCGCAGCACACTGGATGGCCGCGTGGCGCAAGCAACGCAGGTGTTGGTGCTTGACACGCTCGGTGAACTGCCGAGTCTCCTGCCCGCGGCCCGGGCCGTCTTCGTCGGCGGCACGCTGGTGCCGATGGGCGGCCACAACGTGCTGGAGCCGGCGCTCTTCGGCCGCCCCGTGGCCTTCGGCCCGCGCACGGAGAATGTCGCGGCTGCCGCTGATGCCCTGCTCGAGGCTGGCGCTGCGGACCGCGTGTGCAGCGCCGATGAATTGCGCAGCGTGTGGCGCCGGCTGCTTCAGGAGCCGGCGGTGGCCGACGCGATGGGGGCCCGCGGGCGCGCGGCGATCGCAGCGCGCGCCGCCGTGGCGGAACGCACATTCGACGTGCTACGCCGCTGCATCGAGCCGGGCGCGTGAACATTTTGTTGCCGCCGACGATGGCGTAGAATGCGGTGAGATGTCGCCTTTGTTGCAAAGAGTCCGCGACGTGGTCTGGAACCGGCGCGGTGTGCGCGGCTGGGCGGCGTGGTTCGCGCTGCAGCCCGCAAGCGGCCTGTTCGCGACGGTGGTCACGCTCCGCCGGCTTGCCTATCGTATCGGTGTGCTGCGCGTGCACCGCGCCCGTATCGCCGTAGTGAGCGTCGGTAACCTGTCGGTTGGGGGGACGGGAAAGACGCCGGTCACGCTTTGGCTTGCACGGCAGCTCGCGGCCGCGGGCTTGCGGGTGGGCATTTTGCTGCGCGGCTATAGCGGCCGGGCGAACGGTGTGACTGTGGTCTCGAAAGGTGCCGGCCCGGAAGCGGATGTGGAGACTGCCGGTGACGAAGCGGTCATGTTGGCCAAATGCTTCGACGGTGTCGTAGTGACGGCGCGCCGCCGGGCCGATGGGGTGGCCGCCGCCGAGCAATTGGGATGCGAGGTGGTGGTGTTGGACGACGGCTTTCAACATTTGGCCCTGGCGCGGGACTTCGATCTGGTGCTGGTCAGCGGCGGCCAGCGTTCGCTGTTGCCGGCGGGCCCCATGCGGGAGCCGTTCGCGGCCCTCCGGCGCGCCGATGCCGTCGCCGTGGTCGTGAAGGACGAGAACGCGCCCGTTGTTGCCCCGGGTGGCACGAAGCCGTGCTTCGTCGTCCGGTTCGCGCCGACGGCGTTGATCGAATCGGATGGCGGGCGGTGGCGGGAGCGTCCGATCGGATTGTTGTCCGGACACCGTATCGCCGCGGTCGCCGGCGTGGCCAATCCCATGCCGTTCTATACCGCCCTGCGCCAGTGGGAGACACAACTCGGAGAGATCTTCGAATTTCCCGATCACCATGCCTATACGCGAGCCGATTGGCAGCAGATCATGCGCGGTACCCGCGACATCGAGATGGTGGTCACCACCGAGAAGGATCTCGTCAAGCTCGAGCATTTCCCCTTTCCGCGCGGGAAGCTGGTGGCCCTGCGGATCGCGCCGCAAGTGGAGGGCGCGGAGACGTTGATCGCGATGATCCTGGAACGGGTGCGACTGCCCCGGGCAGCCGCGTGATCCAAGGAGGACGGATGGCACTGAGTCAGGAATTACTGGAGATCCTTGCTTGTCCGAAGTGCAAGGGAGATGTGCGGCTGACCGAGACGGCGGATGGCCTCGTGTGTGGCGCCTGCCGGCTCCTCTACCCCATTAAGGACGACATCCCGGTCATGCTGATCGATGAGGCGATCCCGGTCTAACGGCCTGTGTGAGAAGGATTTCCGCTCGCCCTTCGACAAGCTCAGGGTGAGCGGAAATCCTTGCGCCGCGGGTACCATCCCGCTCATGCTGAGCTCGTCGAAGCATGAGCGCCCGCTCGGCCGGCCGCTTCCCGACATCGCACTCCTGCCTTCGTCCGCATGCGATATCTGATCGCGCAAACGAGCTTCCTGGGTGACGTCGTGCTGAGTACGCCCGTCTTCGCCGCCCTGCGTCGCCACGACCCAGCGGCGCATATTACCGTGCTGGTGCGGCCGGAGGTTGCGGGAATACTCGAGGGGCATCCCCACGTGGACGCGGTGCTCACGGATGACAAGCGGGGGAGGGACGGGGGCTTTGGGAGTTGGCGGGTGGTGCGCAAATTGCGCGCCGGTCGCTTCGATGTGGCGCTGGCGTTGCACAAGTCGTTCCGGACGGCCTGGGTGCTCGCGGCCGCCGGCATTGGCCAGCGCATCGGCTTTCGCCAAAGCGCCGGGTGGTTTCTGTATCACCGCCGCGTCGATCGCAACCCCGCTCGGCACGATGTGGAACGCAATTTGTCGATTCTCGCCGGCCTGGGGGTGGACCCGGATCAACGTCCCGCCCGACCCTACCTCGCATGCCCACCTGACGCCGTACGCCGCGTCCACGCGGCGTTGCGACAGCGGGGAATCGATCCGGCGACGCCACTGGTCGGCCTGGCGCCCGGATCCGCGTGGGCAACGAAACGGTGGACGGTTGACGGCTACGCCGCTCTACTCGACGCGTTGCAGCGCGATCTCGGTGCGACGGCGGTGCTGTTGGGTGCGCCAGGCGATGCCGCCTATGCCGAGCAGGTGCAGCGCGCCGCGGGCGGCGCGGGTGTGAATTTGGTCGGGCGCACCGACCTGGGGATGTTGGTGGCGGCGATCGACCAGTGCGTCGTGCTGGTGGCGAACGACAGCGCCCCGGTGCACATTGCGGTGGCCCGTGACACCCCGGTGGTGGCCATCTTCGGCCCGACCGTTCCCCGGCAGGGGTTCGGTCCCTACACCGCCCGTGCCCGCGTGGTCGAACGGGCGCTGCCGTGCCGCCCATGCGGCCGGCACGGCGGCGCGCGCTGTCCGCTGGGGACGCATGCGTGCATGCGTGACATCACGGTGGCCGACGTGCACCGTGCGGTGGGGGAACTCCTCTCGCAGTGTGCCGGGAGCGAGGCGCGGGGCCAATTGCGGGCCGGGCAGTGACGGGTGACTACGCGTGCGGATCCCGGACGGCTTTGAGCAGGTGCGCGCACCTGGGATCGTGATGCTGGTGCGATCCGCGGCGCGCGACTGGCTCGTGCCACTGCTCCTTGCGGGTGTGCGGGATCCGGGCGCAGTCGCGGCGCGCCCACTCGCCGGCGGGCGCGGCGGCACCGTTCATGTCCGGGTGAATGCCCATGAGGTGGTCGTGCGTTCCTACCGCCGCGGCGGGTTGCCGGCCTGGGTGCTGCGCGACACGTACTTTGGATGCCGCCCGCGTCCGTTTCGAGAGATCGGCGCCCTCGACACGCTGCGACGGCGCGGGGTTCCGGTGGTCGAACCCATGGGCGCCTGTGTGCACTGGTTGTTGCCGGGGTGTTACAAAGGATGGATCGCCACACGCTACGTTCCGGGTGCGAGGAGCCTCTGGGATTGGGCGACAGACACGGCTAGCTCATGGGATCGGCGATCCGTGTGGCGTGCGGTTGGCCGAGCGATTCGGCAGCTGCACGACGCTGGCGCCAGACATCCGGACCTCAACCTGCGCAACGTGCTGCTCGCCTCCGGGACCGGCGCGCCTATGGTCTGGCTGGTGGACTTCGATCGGCCCTGCCTGTCGGGAGGGCGCCCACCGGAGGCGGATCTACTGCGGCTGGAACGCTCGGCACGCAAGTTGGACCCGCGCGGGCAGTGGGTGACGGCGGCGCATCTCACCGACCTGCATGCCGGCTATGCGGGAGCCGCGCCATGACGACGCGACCGGCGCAGCGCATCCTGATCGTCCTGCTCGGTGCGATCGGTGACGTGACGTTGGCGTTGCCGTTGCTGACGCGCCTGCGACACGGATATCCGCGGGCGCGTATCGTCTGGGCCGTTGAGCCGGCGGCGGCGCCGCTTTTGCAGCACCACCCGGCCCTCGATGCCGTGCTGCTCTTCGATCGTCCGCGCGGCGCAGCGGCGTTCGTCGATTTCTTGCGACGCGTGCGTGCCGAGCGCCCCGACCTGACACTGGACCTGCAGCGGCACCTGAAGAGCGGGATCGTCAGCTGGGTTTCCGGTGCCGGCGTGCGGGTGGGCTTCCATCGCCGCAACGGCCGCGAGGGCAACTGGCTCTTCAACACCCATACGCTCCCTCCCTTGCCGCGCTTCAGCCCGAAGCTGCGGCAGTTCCTCGGCTTTGCGGAGTGGCTTGGGCTGGACGACGTTCCGATCGCGTTCGGCCTGCGGTTGACCGAGGCGGAGGAGCGCCGCGTCGACGATTTGCTCGGCGGTCTGCCGACCCCGTTTGTCGTCGGCTTCGTCGGGGCCAGTTGGGAGAGCAAGCGGTGGTTTATCGATCGGACGGCGGCCGTCGCCGACGCCCTGGCGGCGCGCGGTGTCGGTGTCGTGCTCGTCGGCGGCAAGCCGGACGCGGCATTTGCGGTTGCGGTGACCGAGCGGGCGCACGCGCCCGTTCGTGATCTCACCGGCAAGATCACCCTGCGCGATTTGATCGGGATCTTCCGCCGGTCGCGGGCGGCCTTCGGGCCGGACACCGGCCCCATGCATATCGCCGCGGCGGCCGGCACGCGGGTCGTCTCTCTGTGGGGTGCGACCAGCCCGGCGCGATCGGCCCCATGGCGTAACGAGGAAGGGGTGATTGCCGGCAGGGCCCCGTGCAGTCCCTGCTACGTGCGTCGCTGTCCCATCGGTCGGCTGTGCATGGAGTCGATCGGAGTCGAGGCCGTGGTCGCGAAGCTGGTCGCAACGTTGGGTTGAGCGCCTATAGCACCAACAGTAGGGAAGGGAGGTGTCGTATGTCGAGCGGACAACTTGAAGGCAAGGTGGCGATTATCACTGGCGCTGGGGGTGGCATCGGCCGGATCACGGCGCTGGTGCTGGCACGGGAAGGGGCATGCGTGACGGTGGCGGAGATCAACGAGTCCCTGGGGCAGGAGACGGTCGCGCAAGTCACACACGCCGGTGGCCAGTCGCTCTTTGTGCGCACGGATATCAGCCAGGAGGCCGACGTGCGCGCCATGATCGCGGCGACGGTCGAGAAGTTCGGCGGCCTCGACATCCTGGTGAACAACGCGGCGGCGGGATCCCCCAAGGACCAGGACATCCTCTCTATGGATGTCGAGGTGTGGGACTACGTCATGCTCGTCAACACCCGCGGGCCCATGCTCGGCTGCAAGCACGCCATTCCCGAAATGCTCAAGCGCGGCGGCGGCGCGATCGTAAACATCGCGTCCGGGTCCGCGCTCACCGGCCAGCTCGGCTTGCCGGCGTACAGCGCCGCCAAGGCGGCAACCATTTCGCTGACCCGCTCCGTGGCGACGCTGTACGGCCAGCAGGGCATCCGCTGCAACGCCATCGCGCCGGGCCTGATCATGCACGGACGCCTGGCGCCGGTTTTTCCCGCGGAGCACTTGCAGATTGACGCGGAGAACGTGCTGACGCCGTATCAGGGCACGCCGGACGACATTGCCAAAGCCGTCGTCTTCCTCGCCTCCGATAACGCGCGCTTCATCAACGCCCACGTCCTCCCGGTGGATGGTGGCCTGCTGGCGCACACGCCGACCTTCGCGCAAGCACGCGCCCTCGGGCAACAACGCGTGGCGTACGACGCGCCGCCAGCCTGAGCGCGTTCACCCCGGGCGAGCTGTGGATCGCCCCTGGGGCCACCGACACCGTGATGACGCGACGGCCTGCACCATCCCATTGCAAGGGCAATCACGGAAAGAAACAAGGACAAAATGGTTGACAGATATCTATCAATTGTCATATTGACCGGCCATCCTTGATGGACTGACGCGCATTCTTTTCGGGACGGTAAGTACACGAGTTCTGAGCCAGTCGGTGCGGGCAGCCGCACCGCAGCAGGGGAGGTGGCCGATGCATCTCGTCAGACAGTCACTGCGGCGCGGTGTTGAAGTTGCACTTGTGCTTGTCCTGAGCGTCCCGGCAACCGGCTGGGCGCAGGCGGCCAAAGGGCCGAAACCGGCAGGCGCCAAACTGGAGACGGAGATCGAGGAGATCACCGTCACCGCGCA
>JAGDMS010000141.1 GCA_017860575.1 Deltaproteobacteria bacterium
TCGGCGAAGTGCAGGCCGGTCGTCGGTTCGTCAAGTACGTAGAGCGTGCGGCCGCGGGCCGGTTTGCCGAGTTCGTAGGCGAGCTTGATGCGCTGCGCTTCACCGCCGGAGAGTGTGTTGCTGCCCTGGCCCAGCGTCAGATAGTCGAGCCCAATGTCGTGCAAAAGGCGGAGCGGTTCGGCAATGGCGGGAACCGCCGCGAAGAGATCGACCGCTTCTTCGACCGTCATGTTCAATACCTGCGCAATGGTCTTGCCGTTGTAACGGGCGGCGAGCGTTTCGTCGGTGAATCGCTGGCCGTCGCACGCCTCGCAGGTGACATAGACGTCGGGCAAGAAGCTCATTTCCATTTTGACTCTGCCCTGGCCGGAACAGGCTTCGCAGCGGCCACCCTTCACATTGAAAGAAAAGCGTCCCGCGTTATAGCCGCGCATGCGCGCCTGTGGCGTCATGGCGTAGAGTTTTCGGATCTCGTCGAAAAACCCGACGTACGAGGCGGGAATGGATCGCGGGGTACGTCCGATCGGTGTCTGGTCAACCTCGACCACCCGCTCGAGGTGCGTCGCGCCGGTGATGCCGCGGTGCTTGCCGACGGCGCCGCCGACCCCGAGTGTGCGCCGCAGACCCGCGTACAGGACGTCGCGGACGAGCGTTGACTTACCCGAACCGGACACACCTGTGACGCAGGTCCAGGCACCGATCGGGATCTCGACGTCGATGTTCTTCAGGTTGTGTTCCGTCACTCCGCGCACCCCGATCGTCGGCAGTGCGCTGAGGTCGCGGACCGGTCCCAACCGCCGGCGCGGCTGCCCGAGAAAGCGCCCGGTCACCGAGGCCGGATGCTGGCGCAAACTCTGCGGCGGTCCCATGGCGACCAGTTCGCCGCCATGCACCCCACCGCCCGGGCCGAGGTCGATGACCAGATCCGCCGCCGCGATCGTGGCTTCATCGTGCTCCACCACGACGACGCTGTTACCGTTGTCCTTCAGTTGCGCCAGCGTGCCGAGCAGCATGCTGTTGTCCCGCGGGTGTAAGCCGATGGTGGGCTCGTCGAGGATGTAGCAGACGCCCCGCAGGTTGGAGCCAAGCTGGGCAGCGAGGCGGATGCGCTGCGCCTCGCCGCCCGACAGGGTGTCGGCGCGCCGATCGAGCGCGAGATACGCAAGTCCCACCTGCTGCAGAAACTGCAGCCGTGGTAGAATTTCCTTGCGAATATTGGCGGCGATCTGTTCCTCCCGCCCACGGAACCGCCGCCGCGCCATGTCGTTCAGACAGTTGGCGACGGACTGCTGCGTCACCTCCCAGATCGCCAGGCCATCGACCTTTACGGCCTGGGCGCGCGGATTCAACCGCCGCCCGTGGCAGGTGGGGCAGGGACGCTCAGCCAGGAACGGATCGAATCCCGCGGTGTCCGTCTCCGCCGCGTCGAGGTGCTGCTGCAACACGTCCAGCACACCGCGATCCCCGCTGCCGTTACCGTGGAAGAGCCGCTCCCGCTGGCGCGGCGTCAGGCGAGCCAGCGGTGTGTTGGCAGCGTTCCCGAGGTGATCGAGCAGATGTTTGACCGCGCGCGCAACGCTCGCGCCCAGCGGCTTCAGGGTCTCGAGAATCGCCGACCCGACCGGCTGCTGCGGATCACCGACCAGGAGCGCCGGATCGAAACTGCGGACGCTGCCGATGCCGTCGCAGTCGCCGCAGGCGCCCCGCTGGCTGTTGAAGGAAAACAG
Source organism: Deltaproteobacteria bacterium (assembly GCA_017860575.1). Classification (GTDB taxonomy): domain Bacteria; phylum Desulfobacterota; class Binatia; order HRBIN30; family HRBIN30; genus JAGDMS01. The sequence continues at coordinate 1,728 of JAGDMS010000141.1, forward strand.
TCGCGGGTCGAGTTCCTCGTAGCCGATGCCGCAGCGGGCACAATACAGGTGCTCGCTGAAGAGGTGCTCGCCGTGCCGGCTGGATACGATGACCGCGCCACCGCCGAAGCGCAGCGCCGCCGCCACCGCCTCGGGCACCCTGGACGCCTCGGTGCGCGTCAGTTCCAATGTGGCAACCACGATGTCGATGTCGTGTTCACGGTAGCGCGCCAAGCTCGGCGCCGGCTGTAGTGGCCGTAGCGCGCCGTCGACGCGTGCCTGACTGAAACCGAGCTTGCGCGCGGTGCGGAACAACTCGGTGTAGAGCCCTTTACGGCCGCGGACTGCCGGTGCCAACATCGTTACTTGCTCGCCATGGAAATCACGGCGAACGCGATCCACGATCTGCTCGCGCGTCAAGGAGGTGAGGGGCTGATCACAGCCGGTGCAGTGTTGCAGGCCAATCTTGGCGTAGAGCAATCGCAGATAGTGGTAGATTTCGGTGACCGTCGCGACAGTGGATTTCTTGCTGCCGCGGCTCAGGCGTTGCTCGATCGCCACGGTCGGCGGCAGGCCGGCGAGGAAGTCCACATTGGGGCGAGCCATCACCTTCACGAACTGGCGGGCGTAGGCCGATAAACTGTCGAGGTAGCGGCGCTGGCCTTCGGTGTACAGGATGTCGAATGCCAACGTCGACTTGCCGGAGCCACTGAGGCCGGTCACCACGATGAACCGGTCGCGTGGAATATCGAGGCTCACGTTACGCAGGTTATGCTCCTTGGCACCGACAATGCGCATGACGCCGGTCGGTGTCGGTTGGTCCGCCTCCTGGGGGGGCGTCGCCGGCATGCCTGCCGGTGCGAAGCGCCCGACCGCCTCGTTGACGGCGACGGGGTGATCGAGCGCGAGGGCGGCACGAAGATACCGCGCGGTGTGCGAGCGGTCGCAGGCCGCGACCGTTTCCGGGGTGCCGGCGGCGAGCACCTCTCCCCCCCCCGCACCGCCCTCCGGGCCGAGGTCGATCACGTAGTCTGCCGCCTTCGCCACCTCCATGTTGTGTTCGATGACAATGAGCGAGTGCCCGCCGTCCACGAGCCGTTGCAGCGCATCGAGCAGCTTGGCCACGTCCGCGAAGTGTAGGCCAATGGTGGGTTCGTCAAACAGGAACAACGTGTGGGACTTGGTCTCTCGCCCCATTGCCGCCGCCAGCTTGAGGCGCTGCGACTCGCCTCCCGACAACGTGTTCAGCGGCTGACCCAAATGGAGGTAGTCGAGGCCCACATCGGCCAACGGCTGCAGCCGACGAATGATGTCCGCATGGCCGTCGAAGAAGGCCAACGCCTCGCGGACGGTGAGCCCGAGAACCTGATGGATCGTCCGCTGCTTGTAGGTGACCTCGAGTACCTCCGCGCGGAAGCGCGAGCCGTTGCACTCGGCGCACTTCACATAGACGTCGGAGAGGAACTGCATTTCGACCTTCTCAAATCCCTCCCCCTTGCAGGCTTCGCAGCGACCGCCCGGGACGTTGAACGAGAACGTCGCGTTCGAATACCCGCGCATGCGCGCCAGCGGCGTCTGCGCGAAAATCCCGCGAATGAGATCGAACGCCTTCAGATACGAGACGGGATTGGCGCGTGGGGTGGTGCCGAGCGGCGATTGGTCGACGAGAATCACCTCCGCGATGCGCTCGGCCCCTTCAATCCACTCGCACGCACCCGGCATCCCGACGGACTGCCCGAGGTGCTTTTTGAGGCCCCGGTAGAGGACGTCCTCGATCAAGGTCGACTTGCCCGAGCCGGACACGCCGGTGACGCAGATAAAGCGGGACAGCGGCAAGCGTACGGTGACCTGTTTGAGATTGTTGGCGGAGGCCTTGTGGATCACCAGGCTCAAGCCGGGAATGATCCGGCGCCGCCGGCTCGGCACGGGAATGGTACGCCGACCGGCAAGGTACTGACCGGTCAGCGAGGGGGACCGCTCCACCAGGTCCGCGTAGGTCCCTGCAAACATTACCTGGCCGCCCCGTTCGCCTGCTTCGGGGCCCAGATCGATAATGTGATCGGCCTCGCGGATGATCTCCGGATCGTGCTCGACGACGACCACGGTATTCTCCTTGGCGCGCAGGTGCTGCAGGATACGCACCAGTCGCAGGCTATCACGCGGGTGCAGGCCGACCGACGGCTCATCGAGAACGTACAATGTGTTGACCAGCGACGAACCCACCGCTGTCGTCAGGTCGACGCGTGCCAACTCTCCCCCCGAGAGCGTGCGCGACTGCCGGTCGAGCGTGAGATAGTCGAGACCCACATCGAGCAGGTATCGCAAGCGGTTGCGGATCTCGGTGAGAATCAGCTGCGCGACCTGCTCGTCGGATGGTGACAACCGCAGCGCCGCGAAAAACGACGTCGCGTCCGCCACGCTCATGCGCTGCACATCGACAATGCTGTGGTCGTTGATTCTGTACAACAAGGCTTCGGGTTTGAGCCGCCCCCCCTCGCACGCGGGACACAGCCGGTAGCTGCGGTAGCGCGCCAGGAACACGCGCACGTGCATGCGATAGGTGCGACCCTCCAACCAGCGGAACCAACCGCGTATGCCGTGGAATTTGCCCTCGCCATCGATGATGAGTTGGCGCTGCCGCTCGCTGAGTTGCGCGAACGCGACGTCGGTGGGGATCTTCTTCTTGCGACAGAACTGCAACAGTTCGCCGCGCTCCCACTCGGTCGCCGGCGTGCTCCACGGCTTGATGGCTCCGTCCGCCAGTGTCTTGCGCGGATCTGGGATCACAAGGTCAAGGTCGAGGTCGATGATGCGCCCGAAGCCCCGGCACGTTTCGCAGGCCCCGAGCGGACTGTTAAAGGAGAACAGGTTGGACGCCGGCGCACGATACGCAATCGCGCAGCGCGGACATTCCAGTCGGGCGACGTGCGGTTCGGAGCGGTGGTCCTGGTCGGGAAACACCAAACCCAGTCGGTCTTTGCCGAACCGGAACGCCTGTTCCAGGGAGTCGACGATGCGGGCTTTGTGGTCGGCACGCACGGTGATGCGGTCGGCCACAACGATGAGCGGCGACGCTGGCGCCGCAGCGCAGGGTGATGCGGTCGGCCAAAACGTTGAGCGGCGCCGCTGGCGCCGCAGCGACGGTTTCGATCGGTCGGACCTCGCCATCGATCAACAGCCGGCGGAATCCCGACTGCAGGAAGCCCGTGCGGGCCTCCGTCCAGGGCAGATTCTCGGGCAACGGCACCTCGAAGGTCACCAACACGCGGGTGCCATCCGGCTGCCGCAAGAGCTGCTCGCACACGGACTCAGCAGACTCGGTGGCCACGACCTGGCCGCACTCGCGGCAATGCAGAACCCCGATCTTCGCGAACAACAGCTTGAAGTGGTCGTGCAGCTCGGTCATCGTGGCCACGGTCGACCGTGACGTCTTCACGGTGTTGCCCTGGCTGATCGCAATGGCCGGCAGGATGCCGTCAATGTGCTCGACCTGAGGCTTGTCCATGCGGTCCAAGAACTGGCGCGTGTAGGCGGAGAAGCTCTCGACGTAGCGCCGTTGGCCTTCGGCATACAGGACGTCAAAGGCCAGGCTGGATTTGCCGGAGCCGGACGGTCCGGTGACGACGGTGAGCGCATTCAGGGGGATGCGCACATCGATATTCTTAAGATTATTGTGGCGCGCCCCGGCGATGGTGATCCAGGAGTTCGGCATATCGAGTTGGTCCGAAACTCTTATCTATAGCGGAAATACGCGGGTGCGCCACACCCGTGGAACCTGGCGGAGTGAGCGCAGGCGTTTTGCCACGGCGGGCATGTCCGAGCGGCTCAGCGTAATTCTGCGGCCGTCTCCCCACCTTTGTCGCTGGGAAGACGGCGGCTGGTGTTTGCGCCGCCAGGAGGGAGCGGAATCAGAGCGGTTGGCGCGATGGAACGGCGTCCGCTGGTTCCCGCCGCTCCATCGCGCCGAGGATCAATGCGTGGAGATGGAAATGCGCCGTGGCTTCGCCTGGGCGCTCTTGGGCAGTTCCAGTTCGAGCACGCCGTCTTTCATGCGCGCTTTGATGTGCTCGGCATCGATGTCCGTGGACACCGTGAATCGACGCAGGAAGTTGCCGATGTTGTACTCCGTGTACACGGGCGCCAGCTCCGCGTACTCCTTCAGCGAGACACGCCCTTCGATCGAGAGGACGCCATTGGCGAGGTGGATCTCGACCGACTGTTCGTCGACGCCGGGCATATCCGCCCACAGCCAGAGACCGTCCGGTGTCTCGCAAATGTCCACATCCGGCACGTAGGTGTGGCCGGGACGGGTGTGTTCCTGGCCCTCGACTTCCTGTTTGTGCTTCACCGCGAGTTCGTGCTCTGTCATGGTGCAGTACCTCCTTTCGGTCCGCCGTTCACACCGCTTTGACGGCGATCTGACGGGGTTTTGCTTCTTCCCGCTTCGGCACGCGTACCGTCAGAATGCCCTGCTGGTACGTGGCTTCCGCCCGCGCCAGATCGAGGGACTCCGGCAGCTGCAGTGATCGTGAAAATTGGCCCCAGTTTCTCTCGCGCCGGTGAAAGCTGGCGCCCTCCGGGCCGCGCTGATCGCGCCGTCCTTTGATTGTCAGCGTCCGTCCCTGGGATTCGATCTCGATCTGATCGGGGGATGTGCCTGGAACCTCAAGCCGCACCACGTAGCCGTCGCGATCGCTGAAAATGTTGATCGCGGGGAACACGCCGCGGCCAGAGACGCCGAGGTCCACATCGAGTGGATTCTGAAACGCGCGCTCCAGTTCACGCTGTAGCGCCAACAGGCCACTCACTGGGTCGAGGAAAAATGCCATGACCGCTCTCCTTTCGAATTCTTTGTTTTCCTGCAGCACCGCTGGTGCCGGGTGCGTACATGGCGCGAAGGTAATGCCGGTCGCATCCATGTCAAGCCGCCCCAAAAATCTTTTGCGGGGGCCTTACTTTATCTGCTTGCGAAAGGTCAGGCTGGCAACGGCCAGGATGACGATCCCGTACGCCAGTAGAATGAGGGCCTCGTCATGCAAGGTGTCCCAGCCGACGCCTTTGAGGAAAATGCCCCGTACAATCGTAATGTAATAGCGTAGCGGGATGAGGTAGGTGATCTGCTGTACGAACGGCGGCATGCTGGCGATCGGGAACATGAACCCCGAAAAGAACAAGTTGGGGAGGAAGATGAACTGGCCGGTCATCATCGCTTGTTGCTGCGTGTTAGAGATGGTGGAGGCCAGCAGGCCCATCCCAAGGCAGGTGAGGATAAAGAGGCCGGTGAGACCGAACAGCAACGGCAAGCTGCCCTCGATCCGCACCCCGAACCAGAAGGTCCCGACCAGCATCACCATGGTGATGTTGACGTAGCCGATGGCAACGAAGGGAATCGCCTTCCCGATGATGAGTTCGTAGGAGCGGATCGGGGTCACGATCAGTTGCTCCATCGTGCCCTGCTCCTTCTCGCGCACGATGGCCGCGGCCGTCAACACGACCATCGACTCCATCAACAAGACGCACATGATGCCGGGGACCATGAAGCGGATGCTGCGCAATTCGGGGTTGAACCACACCCGCGGCTCGAGGCGGACCACCGGGTGGCGGCTCTGCGCGAGCGGTCGGCCATGGTCCGTGAACTGCACCTCGACGGCCTGGGTCAGCGTGATCTGCTCCAGATAGGCCGCCGCGATGGTGGCGGTATTCGAATTGCTGCCGTCGATGGCGGCCATCACCTCGGCGGGTTGCCGTCGCTTGAGGCGCGACGAAAAATCCGGCGGGATCGTCAGGCCGACGCGAATGCGCCCGCGATCGAGCAACTCGTTGAGTTCGCCCACGCTGCGGCACGGCGCGGCGATGCGGAAGTAGCCGCTGCTGACGAGATGCTCGACGTAGGCGTGACTTTCGGCGGAATGATCGTAGTCGCAGACCGCCGTGTCGATGTCGGTAATGTCGGTCGACACGACGTAGCCAAAGACGGCCAGTTGGACCAACGGCATGACCAAGATCAGACCGACCATCCGCCGGTCACGGCTGATCTGGATGAGCTCCTTCCACGTCATGTGGAGGATGTGCGAAAGCGAGGCCGTCATCCCAGCTGTTCGCGGAAGCGGTTGGCGCTGAGCCAGACGATGGCCACGCTGAAGGCGAGTAACATGAGGGCTTCGGGCCAGAGGAGGGACAGGCCGACCCCCTTGAGGTAGATGCTGCGAATCGCCGTCACGAAATAGCGCCCCGGAAAACAGTACGAGACGAAGCGGATGAAGATGGGCATGTTCTCGAGCGGGAAGATGAAGCCGGAGAGCAGGATCGACGGCAGCAACGAAATGAAAATGGCGGCGAGCATCGCGCTTTGCATCGTGTTCGCCAGCGTCGAGACGAACACGCCGAGGCCGAGGGAGCTGGTCAGATAGAGCAGGGAGAGAATCGTGAACTGCAGCAGGCTTCCCTTGATCGGGACCTGAAAAAGGGCGTAGCCGGCGGCGACGATGATCACCAGGTCGACAAACGCGATCAGCATGTAGGGAATGATCTTCCCGACCATCAGCTCCAACGGGAGGATGGGCGACACCAGGATCTGTTCCATCGTGCCGCGTTCCTTTTCTTTGACGATGCTTAGTGCCGTCATGATGGCACCGACAATCATCATGATGACGGCAATCATGCCGGGCACGATGAAGTTGACGCTTTTGAGCTCCGGGTTGTACCAGATGCGGCTCTTGAGCTCGATGGGCGGCGCCGCGCTCGCCGCCGGCGCACCGTTTGGGGGCAGGTGCGCACTGAGGGTGCCCGAGTAGCGGGCCATCATGGCCAGCAAGTATCCCTGCGCGATGGTGGCGGTGTTGGAGTCGGAGCCGTCGATGACCGCTTGAACGGTGACCGGCTCGCCGGCACGAATGTGGGCGGCGAATCCGCGCGGAATCACCACCGCCGCGCAACTGGCGTCGGTCATCAAGTCCTGGTCCAGCTCGCGTTCGTTCTGCGCCGAGCGTACCAGCTCGAAATAGCCGGACCGCAGCATTTGCTCACTGAGATCACGGCTCTCAGGCGAGTGGTCGTAGTCGAGAATCGTCAGCGGGACGTTGTTCACGTCGTAACGGATACCGTAGCCGTACATGATCAGCATGCAGATCGGGTAGAGCAGCGTCAGCAGCAGGCTGCGCCGGTCGCGCCGCACGTCGGTGAATTCCCGGCGCATGATGGCGCGGATCGTCCGGAGCGAGAACGGTCGTCGTGTCTCTTGCGGCGGCATGGTGTTAGCTGGTGAGTGACTCATTCGGCTGGGCGGCCGGCGTCGCTGCCCTCCACGATGCTGACAAAGGTGTCCTCCAGCGACGGTTCGATGCGTTCGAGCCGCTGCACGGTAATGCCGGCGGCGCGCAGCCGGCGCCCAACCACCTCGCGTGCACGGGCGTCATCCGCGGTCACGAGGTGGAGGGCATTGCCGAACAACGCCACGCTCACCAACGCCGGTTCCGGCTTCAGTGCCGCGTACGCGCCCATCAGGTCACTGCACTCCAGTTCCAGGAGGGCGCGGGACATGTGCCGCTCTTTGAGGGTTGCCGGACTGCCGGTGGCGACGACCCGGCCGCCGTAAATCAAGGCGAGCTGATCGCAATGCTCGGCCTCATCCATGTAGTGCGTGGTCACGAACACGGTGATGCCACGCGAGACCAATTCACCGATCATCTCCCAGAAATTGCGCCGCGATGCCGGATCGACGCCCGAGGTGGGTTCGTCGAGGAACAGGATTGGTGGCTCGTGCAAGACGGCACAGCCGAGTGCCAGCCGCTGACGCCATCCGCCAGCGAGCTCAGCGGTGCGCACCTGCTCCCGACCGCGTAGCCCCGCCATTTCAACGGCCCACGCAATGCGCGCCGCCCGCTGCGCGCCGCGGACATTGTAGATGCCGGCAAAGAACTGCAGGTTCTCGTGCACTGTCAGGTCTTCGTACAGCGAGAAGCGTTGCGACATGTAGCCGATCCGGCTCTTGAGTTGATCGGTCTGGCGCATGATGTCGAAGCCGCCCACGGTACCCGCCCCGGCGCTCGGTCGGAGGATCCCGCAGAGCATGCGGATCGTCGTCGACTTCCCGGCCCCGTTCGGACCGAGGAAACCGAACACCATGCCGGTCCCGACTTGGAGGTCGATGTGATCGACAGCCACGAAGCCGTCGAACACGCGCGTCAACCCTCTGACGTCGACGGCCAAATCTGTCATGACGGGCTGCCGCCAGTGTCGGCTGCGGTGGCGCGACGGCGGTGGATGTACGACAGGAACACGTCCTCGAGCGACGGCTCACGAATCTGCCAGTCGCGGACGTCGATGCCCGCCCCACGCAGGGCCTGCAGGCCGGCGTCGGGATCGAAGCCCGACCGTGGAATGGTGATGTGCATGTGCTCACCGAAGCTCACCGCGTCGCTAAGCGTGGGGACGTGCTGCAAAGCGCGCCGCGCCCGGCGTGGGTCGGCACAGCGGACGTCGAGGATCGCCGTGTGGAGTTCCGCCTTGAGGCTTGTCGGACTGCCACACGCGATGAGCTGGCCATCGAGAAGGAAGCCGACCCGCCCGCAGCGTTCCGCTTCGTCCATGTAGGGGGTGGATAACAGAATCGTCGATCCCTCCTGCATCAGATCGTAGAGGATGAGCCAGAAGTCGCGGCGCGAGACCGGGTCGACGCCGATGGTGGGTTCGTCGAGCAACAGGATCTGCGGCTGGTGAATCAGGCAGGCGCACAGACTGAGCTTCTGCTTCATGCCACCGGAGAGGTTGCGTGTCAGCCGATCCTGAAAGGGGCCTAGCCGACTGAACTCCAGCAGTCGGCTGATGCGTTTGCCCCGCTCTCCCTCCGGGACGTGCCAGATCTCACTGACGTAGAGGAGGTTTTCAGCGACGGTGAGCGTTTCGGACAAACTGAACCGTTGCGACATGTACCCGATGCGCGCCTTGACCTGCGCGGGATGCGAGCGCACGTCAATCCCGTCGATGCGCACGCTGCCCGCGGACATGCCCAACAGCCCCGCCAGGATGCGGAGGAAGGTGGTCTTGCCGGCGCCATCCGGCCCGACCAGGCCGAACAGTTCACCCGGCTCGATTGACACGCTCACGCCACGCAACGCGGAAGCGCCGCCGTAGTCTCTGGCGACGTCGATGGCTTCAATAGCGCTGGACATCGGAGCGATCGCCTCGCTGTGTCATCGCGGCATCGGTTCACTGGCGGTCGCTGCCGGGCACCGCTGGTTGCGGGGGGACCCGAGGCGATGACCGCACGTCACGTCCCGTGATCGAGCGGTAGCACCGCGTCGGCCGGCATGCCCGCCTTGAGCGCTTGATTGCGGTTCTCGAGCTCGATCTTGATCCGGTAGACCAGTTTGACCCGTTCGTCTTGTGTCTGAATGTTCTTCGGCGTGAATTCCGCCTTTTCGGCGACGAAGGTCACCCGTCCGGGAAAGGGTTGGGAGGGAAAGGAATCGACGGTCACGGAGGCTTTCATCCCGAGAGCGACCTTTCCGAGGTCGCTCTCGCCAATATACAAGTTCAGCCAGGGCCGGTTGAGATCCCCCAGGGTAATGATCGGTGCGCCGGTGGGTACCGTCTCCCCTACCTCGCGGTTCTTCGACAGCACGCGGCCCGCAATCGGGGCGAACAGATGGCAGCGCGACAGATTCAGCTCGGCGAGCTCGAGGGACTTTTCCGCCTCCCTCAGCCGGGCCCGTCCTTCCTCGACTTCCTCCGTGCGATACCCCTCCTGGAGCATGGAGAGTTGGGCATGGGCCTTGTCGCGCACCGCCTGCACGGCCGTCAGCGTTGTCTTGACCCGGTCGAACTCGGCTTGGGAAATGATGTGGGTCTCAAACAGCTTCTGTATGCGGTCGAATTCACGTTGCTGCGTCACCAGGTCGCTGTCCGCTGCGTCGACCGCCGCGAGCGCCTGGTCGATTTCCTGTCCCCGTGGTCCTTTCAGCAAGAGGCGATAGTGGGCCTCCGCCGCCGTCTTTGCCGCCGCCGCGCGTTCGACCTGTAGGCGATACTCGCGGTCGTCGAGACGAGCGATCGGCTCCCCCTTGTCGAGCAGAGCGCCTTCTTCGGCGGAGCGCTCCTTGATCGTGCCTGGCACCTCGAACGCCACGTCGACTTCCGTGACCTCGATGATGCCCGAGCCCCGAATCGCGCCCCCGGCCTGGTCCCGTGCCGCCTTCCAGCGCCACCACAGGATGCTGCCGAGAAGCACAATGGCGACCGCGATGATGACCCGCCGCTGTATCCCGTATGCCATTCCTCCGCTCACCATCGGCCTCAACGGTCGCCACGCCCTGCGCCCGAACGCACGACAACGTAAGCCAGGAGCGGCCCCCTCGGCGCTCCCGACGGCATGATTTTCTCGTGTGCCCGGATGTTCCCCACCGGAGCGCTGAACGAATGGGGCAAGAAGACCCCGCCGAATCGCCTATTGTTCCCGCAACTCCAGCAAGTCCTCGCGCCGCAGCACGTCGATGAACCTGACCGCCGCCGGCGACAGGTGCCGGGTCTTCTTGTAGATGATGCCCAGCGGTCGCATTATTGTCTCGTCGGAGAGATGCACGACCTTCAGATGGCCAAGCTCGAGTTCGTACTGGACCGAGGCGAGCGGGACGATCGAAATCCCCTGCCCAATTTCCACCGCGCGCTTGATCGTTTCGATGTTGTCGTATTCCCCCACATAGTGGACGCTGACGCTGTGCTCCTTGAACAGCTGTTCGATGGCCTTGCGGGTTGAGATGTCCCGCTCGTATCCGACGAAGGTCTCCCCGTCGAGCCGGTTGATGGATATCTTCTTCAGTGCCGAGAACGGATGGCTGGGGGGGCAGACGACGACGAGTCGATCCTCGCGAAAAGGCACCACCGTGATCTGCGGATGTTTGGCCGGGTACGCTACGATACCGAGGTCGATGCGGCCGGCGATGACGTCTTCGTAGATCTTGTTGGGCCGCGAATATTCGACGTGCACGTTCACCTGCGGAAACTCCCGCAAATACTCCTTCAGGAACGGCGGTAACTCGTGCAACCCGACGCTGTAGACGATGGCGACGCGTAGGGATCCGCTGACGACCTTACCGCTTTCCTGGAGCTGCGTCTCGATTTCCCGGTATTTCTCCAGGATCTCACGGCTGGCGCGATACAAAATCTCGCCCGCCGGCGTTGCCTTGGCTCCTGCCCGGCCACGTTCGAGCAGCTTACAGCGGTACTTGGACTCCAAGGTGCGGAGCTGCTGGCTGACAGCGGACTGCGTGATGAAGTTCTGGGAGGCGGCGGCGGAAAAGCTCCCCGTCTCCACTACGTCGCAAAATACCTTGAGCGTCTCGATGTGCACGGCCGCATAATTAGCTGTACTGATGAGAATGTCAATCGCGGGCATGGGGTCTTATTGGCAGTGCTGAACCCCCGTGCCGGCGAGTCGACACTCAAAAGTTGACAGTCGACAACGAGCCTACCCCACCTCTTGGCAGCGGTGATGGAGGGGTTCCTTGCTCGGTGGCGAAGGCGTTGTCTCGTTAGAAATTGTCCGGTCGCAGCATCGCGTCGGTGCCCCCGTCGACGAAGATCATGCTGCCGCAGCAGAACGAGCCGTCGGGACCGAGCAGGAAGGCGATCATCGCCGCGATCTGGTCGGGGTCGCCGTAGTTCCCCAGCGGGACCTTGAAGTTGCGGATCGCATCGCCGAATACGGGATGATCCAGCCCTCCCTGCAGGAGCGGCGTCATCACCACTCCCGGGGCGACGGCGTTGAGTCGAATGCCGGCGCCGGCCCACGCGGGACCGGGTGCATTGCGGCGCACCCAGCGCGTTAGCGCCAGTTTGGATCCGGCGTAGGCGTGGTGGCCGGAGAAGGTCAGTGCCAGCCGTCGCGCCTCCTCCTCGTCGCCCGCGAGACACGCCTCCACGATCGGCGTGTCGACGCCGGGCAGCGATGCCGAGTTGGAGGCGACGGCGACCGCGGCGGGTTGCGTGCCGGCGGCGAGCGCGTCGCGCAGGCCCTCGAGCAGCACCTGCGCACCAAAGTAGTTGATCGACACGATGGTCGACCACGGCTCAACCTGGGGCCCAACGCCCGCACAGACCACTAAGCCGTCGAGCCGATTGGCAGTGCGCTTGCGGACCGCATCGATGGCCGCGCGGCGGCCCGGCACCGTTCCCAGGTCCGCAATGATGTCGGCATCGCGGATGTCGATGCCGATGACGCTGTGGCCGGCCTTCTCCAGTCGCGTGCGTGTTGCCGCGCCCATGCCTGAGGCCGAACCGGTGATTGCGATCGTGCTCATAGCTCCTCCATCGCTCCGAAAGTACCGCGCAGAGCGGACGTCACTTCTACTCGGGAACGCGCCGGCGGGCAACTGGAATCCCCTCGCGGATCCTGCCGCCGCTCGGAGCTCGGCGGGACGGGCGATTGCGCACGCGATCGGGATCCCGCGCTTGCCAAGCCCGGTGGTTGCGTGTAGCAGTCGGCAACGAACCCTTTCAGCGGCCCGCGGGGCAAGCGGGGAGGAATGCGGCAATCAGGCACACTGCGGTCGACCAATTGGACTGAAGGTGTGGGCACCGACCCCCAAAATCGGCGCTGAGGGTCTCGACGCCGCGCGTCTCGGCGCCACGCGTCTCGGCGCTGAGCGCTTACACTCGCTCGACGTGTTCCGCGGCGTCGCCATCGCCGGCATGATCCTGGTGAACAACCCGGGGCTGTGGCGGCCAACCTATGCGCCGCTCCAACATGCGGAATGGGACGGGTGCACGCCCGCCGACCTGATCTTCCCCTTCTTTCTATTCATTGTCGGCGTGGCCGTCACCCTGTCGTTTGCGGCCCATGACCGTCAGGGCGAGTCGCGCCGAAGGTTGTTCCGCAAGGTGTTCCGCCGCACGCTGATCCTGTTTGCCCTCGGCATCGTGGTCAATGGATTCCCGGGTTTCGATTGGTCCGAGATCCGCATCCCCGGGGTGCTGCAGCGCATCGCCCTGTGCTACTTGCTGGCGTCCATCGCGGTCCTGACCATGGATCTCCGCGGCCAGGTGGCGACGACACTGCTGCTGATCATCGGATACTGGGTAGCGATGAAGGTCGTGCCGTGGCCCGGGCACCGCAGCGGACTGCTGAAGCCCGGCCGGAACCTGGCTGCCTACCTTGACCACGCGCTCTTGCACGGCCACCTGCTGCGTCCACGTTGGGATCCGGAAGGGATCCTGAGCACGCTCTCCGCCACCGCGACCACTCTTGCCGGCGTGCTCACCGGCCGTTGGCTGCGTGCTGCGCGCACCCCGCTCGTGCGTGTGGCCGGCCTTGTGGCGGCGGGCACGTTGTGCACCGCCCTTGGTCTGGTCATGGGCCACTGGTTCCCGATCAACAAGAATCTGTGGAGCAGCTCCTACGTCGTCTTCACGGCGGGCGTGGCGCTCAATTGCTACGCCGTGTGCTACTGGGTGGTGGACATTTGGCAGTATCGCCGGTGGACGATGCCGTTCGTGATCTATGGTACCAATGCCATCCTGGCGTACTTGTTGTCGACGCTGATGGAGAAGCTGCTGATTCTCTGGAAGGTCGCGCGCCCGGATGGATCGATGGTCAGCGTTCACCACTATCTGGTGGAAGGGCTGTTGCTACCGTTCCTGAGCCCAATCAACGCCTCGCTGGCGTATGCCGTTGCATCCGTGCTCTTTTGGTTGGGGATCATGACGGTGTTGTACCGCCGGCGGATCTTCCTCAAGATCTGAAGCGGTCGCACGCCGCGCTCGCTTCGCTGCGGCTTTCCAGCTAGGGTTCACGGCGTAGGGCACACGCAGATGGTCACACCGCAAGCAGTTCTCGAAGAACTCAAGAAGGTCAAGTATCCCGGTTTCAACCGTGACATCGTCTCGTTCGGCATGGTCAAGGACATCGAAGTGGGCTCGATGGGGGTCAACATCATTCTGGCCCCGACGACGGCGCGTGAGGATGTCCTGCAGCAAATCCACGACGCAGTGACGGCAACGGTCCGGCAGATGCCCGGAGTGGCGGCGGTCGAGGTTACCGTCACCGCACCCGAACAGCCGCAGCGGCGGATGCAGCAAGGCCCGACGGGCGTCCCCGGCGTGACCCACGTGATTGCCGTGGCCAGTGGCAAAGGCGGGGTCGGCAAGTCAACGGTGGCGGTGAATCTGGCTCTGGCGCTGATCGGCCTGGGCAAGCGGGTGGGCCTGCTCGACTGCGACGTGTACGGGCCGAGTGTGCCGCTCATGCTCGGTCTGAAGGAGCGCCCCAAGTCCACTGAAGACCGCCGAATCATTCCGCTGCACAAATACGGCCTCACGGTCATCTCGCTCGGGCTGTTCGTCGAGGATCACACGCCGATCATCTGGCGCGGCCCGATGATCAACAAGTTGCTGACGCAATTCTTGCGCGAAGTGGACTGGGGCGAATTGGACTATCTGGTTCTCGATTTGCCGCCGGGGACCGGCGATGCGCAGCTGACCATCGTACAACAGGTTCCGTTGAGCGGCGGCGTGATTGTCACCACGCCGCAGGACGTGGCGCTGCTCGACGTGAAGCGCGGTATCACCATGTTCCAGCAAGTCAAAGCGCCCGTGCTGGGGGTGATCGAGAACATGAGCTACCACATCTGCAGCGGGTGCGGTGAACGGGCCGAGATCTTCGGGCACGGCGGGGGCGAGGCAATGGCGCGGCAATTCGATATTCCGTTGCTGGGCGAGATCCCGCTGGTGCGGGACGTGCGCGAGGCCGCGGATGCCGGCAAGCCGCTGGTGCTTACACAACCGGACCATCCGCAGAGCCAGGCCTTCCGCTCGATTGCCGCGCGCCTGGTTGCCGAGGTCGCCGCGCACCCGGCGCAGGTGTTGCCGACCATTCACTAGGGGGGCTGCGCCCGGCGTCTTTTCGGCGGGACCGCTCCCCGTTGGGTCGCTTGGATCGGCTCAGCATGCAACCGGGAATCAGGCGCGGTAACCAGAGACGGAGAGATGACCGAGCGTGAGCGCATTCGCCTGACATCGTTCAGTCACGGCGCCGGTTGAGCCTGCAAGATCGGGCCAAAGGATCTCGGTGAGATCCTGCGCAAACTCCCCGCGGTGCACGACCCAGACCTCCTGGTGGGTGCGGATACCTGCGACGATGCGGCGGTCTACCGCCTGACGCCAGAGATCGCCCTGGTGCAGACGGTCGATTACATCACCCCGCTGGTCGACGATCCGTACACCTTTGGGCAGATCGCGGCCGCCAACTCCATCAGCGACGTGTACGCCATGGGTGGCCGGCCGCTGTTGGCGCTCAACGTCGTCGCCTTCCCAACCGACAGCCTCCCCATGGAGGTGCTCGGCGAAATTCTGCGCGGCGGTATGGACAAGGCAGCGGAGGCCGGCGTGCGTGTCGTCGGCGGTCACAGCATCGACGACCGGGAGCCGAAGTACGGCCTGGCGGTGACGGGCATCGTGCACCCCGACCGCGTGCTACGCAATTCGACCGCGCGCGTGGGCGACCGCCTCATTCTGACCAAGCCGCTCGGCATGGGAATCGTGTCGACCGC
>JAGDMS010000597.1 GCA_017860575.1 Deltaproteobacteria bacterium
TTGGTGGATCCGGGGAGGAGATCAGCCGCAACAACGCTCAAAATGCTGACGGCACCCTCACCGACCTCACTCGCCATGCTAAAGACGCTGACACCATCGTGGGGGACAACGGCGACATCATCCGCATCGTCGGTATCAACAGTATCGACGTGAATCTCGGTACTACGACGGTTCCAGTAGTCACTGCGAACGGCAGCCCGGCATACCTCGGTTTCAACTACGACAACTACGGCGCGACCAAAACTCTGATCGTCCACGGAGTAAGGTTGCTCGACTACACCGCGGGAGGTCCGGACTACAACCCGACGCTGTTCTCCGAAACGCCTGTCGCGGGCATGCGCAATGAGTTCGGCATCTATGCAGTCAAGGATATCGGCGGACACGACGAGGTGCATGGTGAGACGGGTGACGACATCATCTACCTCGGCGGCGGTAACGATATAGCTTACGGCGACGCCGAAAACGACGATACTATCGGCGGCTGGGGTGCAGACTGGATCAGCGGAGGCACTGGGGCCGACGGCATCCTCGGTGACGACGGCCGGATCTTCACGAGTCGCAACAGCCTTAGCGCGGATAAGTACCTTGCTGACGGGAAGACCTTGAACCCGAACTACACGGCACGCCTTGGCGAACCGCTCTACGGCGTGGCGTTGATCGCTAAGCCCAGCGACACCGATCTTAAGAATATCAACGGCGATGCATTGAACGAGATTATTTATACGCCAGGCAATGTGCAAATCAGCGTAATCAATCCGTCCGGCATGCTGAAGAAGGAAGTTGATCTCACGCCCTGGAACCTGGATGCCGGCGAGACCCAAGGGGCCTATCTGAATCCGAGCACCGTGGTGCCGCAATACGCCAACGACGTGATCTTTGGCGGCCTGGGCAGTGACTGGTTGCACGGCGGTTCGGGCGATGACGCCATCTCCGGGGCGGAGGCACTCTCGGTCAGCTACACTCAGACGTACAGCGACACCACCAACGTTCTCACCGGTGTCGCCCGCAGCGACTGGACGAGACCGTACAACAGCGGCGACATGCTACGCTTCAACGTGGACGACCCGACGGGTTGGCACCGCGACCGCAGCCGCCGTTCGGGCGAGTTTGCGCTGTACGACGAGTATGACCCGCTACGCAAGCTCGAGCTGATCCTCACCTCAGGCATTACGGGTGAAATTGGCACGGCCTACAAGGATCAGAATGAATTGGGCGGGTTCGTGACTACAGGTGAGTGGTTCCTAAACTTCAATGCTTACTACGGGCCAGATGCGGGCGCGACCGGCGAGGGTGTCTTCCGTGCCAGCGGCATCACTCCTGACGGCGTGCCGTACTCCGCCACATTTGACGACGGCGCGGATCGCCTGTTCGGCGACCTCGGCAATGACTGGATCGTCGGCGGAACCGGGCGTGACACCTCCTACGGCGGTTTCGGCAACGACCTCATCAACGACGACGATTACCTGAACACCGAGACGGACGAGCGGAACAACAAAGATGCGATCGACTCGCCCTACGACAACCAGGGGCCGGATACGCAACCGTACTATGAAGACCGCGCTTACGGCGGGGCTGGCCGCGACGTCCTCATCGGCAACACCGGCGGCGACCGGCTGATCGACTGGGTAGGCGAGTTCAACACCTTCCTGGTCCCCTTTTCACCGTACGGCACTGCGTCGGTGAGCCGTACACTGCAACCGCAGCTATCCGAGTTCCTCTATGCCTTGACGTAATGGCGAGCCCATGGGCGAGATGGGTCTGCTCCGGCAGCAGGATCAGTACTTCCACGATCAAACCGGAGCCCCGGCGGACCCGCAGGCGGGCAACATCCCGGGCGGCAAGCGCGATGTGCTGCGTTCGGCTACCTTCGACAACAACAAGCCCGAGAACCTGCTGCCCGACAGCGGCACCTGGACTGTAAGCGGTGGCGTGCTGCAGGTGGCGGCAAACTCGCTGCACGGCGACGCCGTGTCGGTCTACCAGATCGGCGATGCGCTGCCGACCTACTTCGAGCTCGTGGCGAAGATAAAAACGATCAAGCCTACGGCAGGGTGGAACGCCAACAGTTTCGTGATCTTCGACTACGTCAGCTACCAGGACTTCAAGTTTGCCGGTATCGATATCTCCACGAACAAGCTGGTGATCGGCCACCGGACGACCACAGGCTGGATTTACGACAAGCAGACGCCGTTCCAGTGCAAGGCCGATACCTGGTATGACGTCCTGCTGGCCGCCAACGGTACCAATGCCACGATCCGGGTGGGCAGCACTACGCTGTCCTACACCTTCGCAGCCCGAGTGATCGACAACATCAGCTACGGCCTGAACTGGGGCCTGGTGGGCTTCGGCTCAAACAATGCTCGAGGCGCGATGGACAACATTGCGGTTCAGGTGCTGCCGCCGCAGACGAACATCATTCGCACCGACGACTTCAGCACGAGTGCACTGCCGATGTTCGGCAATACGGCCACGGGCGCCTGGACGGTATCCTCCGGGCGGTACACCGGTTCGCCCTCGGTCGGCAGCGACCTGGCGATCAACATGATCGACATGTCGGGTGTGCAGCGCCTGGCCAGCACGGCGGCGCTGGACCTGTCGGCCACCGTTCGGACGACGGCCGGTCTCACGGGCTTCGTGTTTGACCGTTATGACAACGGCGACTTCAAGTGGGCCGGCTTCGACGTCGACGCGAAGCAGATCCGGATCGGTCACTACACCGTGCGCGGCGGCTGGGTTGTGGACAAGGAAGTGAGCTTCGCCTCGCTTGCTGTGGACGCCGACTTCGACGTGAACATCCTTATCAAGGGCTCCATCGTGTCGCTCACGGTGGCCAAGATGAGCGGTACAACGGTGGTGGCCTCGGCCCTGGCGACCCATGTATTCAATGCCTCGGCGGTGGATGGCGGATTTGGCCTCATGGTCAAGGGCGGCAGCGCATCGTTTGACTTGGTCACTGCCAAGACCGACGATACGCATGTACCGTCGTCACTTATGGCGGCTGCGGCGCCGGCCGGGCAGACAGAGGCAGGAAGC
>JAGDMS010000345.1 GCA_017860575.1 Deltaproteobacteria bacterium
TCTGGCGAGGCTGCAACCAGATGGGCGGCCCCTGCTGGGAGCCGCCCATCCGTCACTCTCTAATGCGGTAGCGGGGGCACGCTACTTCGATTGGAAGAAGATTGGATCGAGGTCGAGTTGCGTTGACGACGGTAGGGCCCACAAGCAGACACCCCGACGCGGGGCCGGGGTCAAGAAAGGTCACCGCTGCAAGACCTGAGCGGGCGCCAAGGCGCTGCTTAGTCGTCGAAGCCGGTACAGGCCGGATCCACGGTCCCGTTGAAGTTGGAGCCGAGCTCAACGCTCGACTCCTTGTCGCCGCACCAGAGGTCCACCCAGTTGTTACCGCTGGCATCGGTCGGCGGCTCGAGGGCGATGAGCGTCGAGCGCCGCAGCACGCTGACGCCGGTCTCCCCATTACGCGTGATGCGATCACCGCTGATCTGGAGCGTACAGTCATTCATGCAGAACACACCGGTCCCGCCATTGTCCGTGATCTCGTTGCCGCCCATTACGACGGTCGCGCCGAGATAGCCGAACACGCCAATCTGTCCGTTGTGCTCGACCGTGGTGCCGTAGACGCTGAGCACCGCACCCGCCTGCGCGAGCACGCCGTGCTCCCGATTGTGGTGAATGGACTTGCCGCCCCCGATGGACGCTCCCGACGGGCCGCTCACGAGGACACCCGTCTGGTTGTACGCGATCTCGCTGTTACTGATGTTGGCCTGCGAGCCAGTCTGCACCTCGATGCCGTGTCCGCCGTTGCCAGTCACCTTGCTCCCGTCGCCCACATTGACAGTCGAATTGACGCCGGCGAAGACTCCTGCATTGTCGTTGTCGCGGATTTCGGTGTCGCTAAAGACGCGTGCCGATCCTCCCCTTTGCAGTTGCAGGCCAATGTTCGCCTGCGTCAAAGTGCAGGCGCTCACGCCCAGGTCGCCGCCCGCCCGAACCAAAACGGCACTGCCGCTGCTCGGGTCCCGCACCACGACATGGGTCATGGAGGCTCCGAATGGTCCGGAGAGCACCACGCCGTTTGCGCCACCGGTGACCGTCATCTGCTCCAGGTTGACCCGGTCTGCCTGGATCAAGATGGCTGGGGCCGAGGTGCCGGGACCGCTGACGACGCTATCCTCAATCGATTGGCCGCGCAGCGTCACGTCGCTGCGCGTGATCATCACAAATTCGCTGCAGGTGCCACGGACAATGACGACCAGCGGCTTGCGAGAATCGCCCTGCTTGAGGGCGTCAGCGATCGTCTGCCCGCGACTGCAGTCGACCGTCACCGTTAGGGACTGCGCCGCGGCCGTCGGCAGCATCCCAAGCGCGATCATCGTCATGGCCATCGCACAAATGATCCGTTGCATGATTTCGCCTCCTTCCCTGCCGGACGCTTGGCGCACCACGAAAGGTGCGTCGTCCGCCCCGTGTTGTTAGCGTAGACCGAGGCGGCGCCGGTTCAATTCGCGGTTGTGGAACGGTTCTTACGTACAACTGGAAGCGCGAGGCGGGTTGCAGCTCCGCTGTCATTCCCGGCAGCGATCCACGCCCCGCCGAAATCTCAAATTGTCACGGTTTATGGAGACGCAACGGCCGCACGGTGTTTGGCATTCGAGGCGCCCAGCGCGAGAGCCCCCTCCCGCTATCGGATAGACAGGTTCAGACTCACGCCGTGCGCCTGGAGGCCGGATGGCTTCACGCCGTGATTGGTCTCGGGAGCATCGCTGGACTGCATGAGCAAGGCCACCAGATCGCGGCCTACTGCGCGCGCTGCGACGCCCGGCGCGTGCTGCCGCTCGCTGAGACGGCCGCCCAAGGCAAGGGATCGTTGCGGCTGCGGCTCGGGGTGCGGTGCAAGGACTGCGGCGCAGTCGGGCGGTTGCAGGTGCGCCCGCCCGTGCCGACACGCGGGCCGGGCGGGTGGATCGAACCGCATTGACAGACACCCCGGCGCGGGGCCGGGGCGTCTATCGAAGTACACGGCGGGCCGCTTACCTCATGTAGGCTGGCTTCGTCTCGCCCGGCGAGTAGCCGAGGTGATGGGTCATCTCGCCCCCTCATGGCGCGTTGGATGACGGCCTTCTTCAACGACCGGCAGACCGCCTCGACCTCCTCCTCGGTCATCGGGCCCTTCACCCTACGATCCAGCAGGGCCGCCGGAATGTTCAACTCAGGGACAGGCTTCGCCCCAAAGGGCTGCTTGCGCTTGCTTGGCATACTGACTCCTGTTCGTCGTCATGATATGCCTCGCAAACAAAAATCCTGACAGGCCCGATCTCCTACGCTCGTCCCATACCCCCAAATAGCTTTCCTCTCGTGGGGGACTTAGAAAGGGGGACGACCTTTCAAAAAAAGCCTGTCCCCCCGGAAACTTCCACTCACTAGTAGCGTCTGTAGACCACCTTGACTGTCTTACTTACGCCCGAAGCCATGGCTCCAAAATAGTACGTCTGCCTGCCGACATAATCGCCAAGGGCAGTGGGGTAGACGTTTTGCCACAGACCACCACACTTCTTAGCGCCTCCGCCAATATCGGGGCTCCAGTCAGAATACCTCTCTATGAACCCACCACTAGCGGCAAACGACAGGTCGGTAAGCGACAACCCATCCCCGTTATAACCGCCATCCCTTGCATACACGGTGTCAATAGTGCGGTCATAGATGTCGTCGCGGGAATCGCCATTCATATCCCCATCAAAATAGCGGCAGAGCAAAGCGTCAAAGATGGTGTAGCCGCAGTTGTTCTTGAACGTCATGGTGATGGTCACATCCTTCTCCGCCGTGTCCCTGGCAAACACCTGCTTGAAATTAACGCAGCCACAGTTCCGGGTGATGGTTAGAGGCAAGGTGTTGGGGCCGTTAGGCTGGCTGATCGTAGGATTACCACAGCCCGCCTCGTAAACTCCCGAATCATAGCCAAAGACATATTGGCCACTGCACAAAGCATAGCCCTCCTGAGCGATGTGATCGCCAGACCCATACGGGGACTCAAACTGCATGAGGTTACCGTGGTTGCTGATGCAGATCTTCAGGTATGTGGACCCGCTGCCACTGGCAAGGGTGGTATGACAACTGGAGGATTCTGCCTCCACGAGGTCTTCCTTGGAAACTTCAGCGGAGGTTTCTTCCTCTTGAGCCAGAACCCAGCCCTGCGGAGCGAACATCAAGAGCGCCACTGCACTCAGAATCCAGAAAGATCCCAGTTTTTTCATTCTAAATTTCAGCCCCCTCGAATGGGTTGGTATGCCGCAACAATGATCCATGTACTTCATGCTATCCCCCCTTATTCGGTTGTTTACCAGAACGCGCTCGGCCGGCGACCAGCAGTGTCCTTCGTGGTCCTATCGCGGAGGGCAACCGGCAATCTGCCGGCCATGGTTTCTGTTTACGCCAGAACCTCCGACGGCACCATTCGCGGAACTCGCAGCTACTCCTGCCGCTGCGGGTCAAGTACCGGAGCTGCGGCCACGTCGGGAGTCTGCAGTTGCGCCCGCCCGCGCCGACACGCGGGCCGGGGTCTGTCCTCAGGTGCGGGGCTACCTAATGAATGCTCCGCTCTGCCCCATACAACATGAAGCTGCCGAAAAACGGCGCCTGGTCCTCCCGATGTCGGAGCAGAAACACGAGTTCCTCGGGATGTTCCCGGCATGCAGCCGGCAAATCGAGGAATCCCTCGTAGGTGACACCGCCGATGCTATTCACGAGTGGCGGCGTATTCACCCACGTGATCGGCCCAAAGCTTTCGGTCGCGTTGCAGACAACCGTCGCGATGCCTCCCGCGCCCGTCGGGCTGCCGAGCGGACAGTTCGGGTAGTTTTGCCCGCAGGAAACGCCGCTGACTCTAACCGACAGAAACCCCGTCTTGAGGTTTAGTTGCACCCGCCCTTCGCCGGTGGTCCGCCAGCGACCGCTGTACAGGATTGGGCCGACGCTGACCGTGTCCTGATCACCGAGCACGCCTTCGACCCGGTCCCAGCGGACGATTGTTCCTTCGGCCGAGACTGCGCTGGAGAACGCAACGAGCGTCAGTGCTGCCGCAACGAATATCTTTCTCATGAATCCCTCCTTGTCTTCCCCGAGTGCTGGGCGCAGCACGAACGGCGCGTCCTGCGCCCCGCAAATTCACACTAGCCGTGGCGGGCACAGGCGCAATTCGGAGTTGTAAAGGACCGTTAGGTATTACTGGAAGCAAACGAAGCGGACTTGAGATCCGCCGAAATACCCGGCAGCGATCCACGCCCGGCCGAAATCTCAAATTGTCACGGTTTATGGGGACGCAACGGCCGCGCGGTGGCCAGGGGCGAGGCGGCCTGCGTGAGACCCCCTCCCGCTATCGGAGAGGCAGGCGCAAGCTCACGCCGTGAGCCTCGATGCCGGATAGCGTCGCGCCGTGATTGATCTAGGGAGCATTGCCGGACTACATGAGCATGGCCACCAGCTCGCGTGCTACTGCGCCCGCTGTGACCGCTGGGCCCTGCTCGACCTGACCGCAATGATTGATGCCGGCCTCGGCGAGCGACGGCTGCCGATCACGGTGCGCTGCCATCAGTGCGGTGCCGTCGGCCGGCTGCAAGTTCGTCCTCCAGTGCCCACCCGCGGCCCTGGAGGATGGATGGAACCGCACTAACAGTACGCCCGGCGAGTGGCCGCCCTCGGTCATCGCGGTTCCGCCGCCTCGATACCTCAATGCGAGCCGGCGCATGCCGGGCAATCATGTCAATGGTAACGGTGTTGACCCAGTACCACGGGTAGAGGCCGATCGGTCCATCCCCACGTGCGTGGGGACAACGGTGCCGGCGGCGATCCGGGCCCGGTAGTAGACTTCTACCACCGGCCAACGCGAGGCCTCGCACGACGACCAGGCACGCAACTGCCAGCGCACTGCGGACCGCGCGGGCTGGAAGGTCATGCACCGCTACACGGACCACGGCATCAGCGGCACCCGACGCGACCGTCCCGAGTACCAGGCGATGCTCGCCGACGCGAAGGCCCGCAAGTTCGACGTGCTCCTGCTGGACGAGCTGTCGCGGTTCTCCC
>JAGDMS010000142.1 GCA_017860575.1 Deltaproteobacteria bacterium
AAAACAAGTACTCCGGCGCTAGCGCTTCGAGACGCGGCACTCTGGCTGGCGCCGACGGCGCGGAATTGCCCGCAGTGCCCACGCTCGCCCATAGCGGCAAGCCCAACACCATGAGACTGCCGCCCAAGCTGAGACAGTGCTGCACCGGTTCAATGGAATCGGCCGGCAACGTACGGCCATGCGGCAGGATCAATAGCGCAAAGGCCTGCGGCGAGAGGGCCGGCGCATTCGTGAGGGTTGCCGCTTCGATGAACTGGATTGCATAGCCGGCGGAGGCGATGGACGCGGCGACGTCGCGGGCGAAGGCGGTGTCGGGTTCGCTCCGTGGATCGAAGACAACGCCGGCACGCGGTTGCGCGGAGACTCCGCGCGCCAGCGCGACGACGAGCAAAACCACCGCGCCGGCTGTCGACAAGCGCATGGTCTCGCCGCGACGCTACCCGACAAATTCGCGTCGGCGCCTATGTGTTTGGCCAGCTGAGATTGCAGTCACCGATCGCAACCGCCTCGAAATCCTGATTGACGGCATCGGCGGACAGGGGATCGAAACTGATGGCGCCGGGCTGGCAGATTCCTCCTGACAACTCCGGTTGCGTCACGGACTGGTTGGGCGCCGCAGCGGCCGCCGGAATGAACACCCAATCCGAACCGCAGGCATCGCTGGCGGGGAAGGCCGTACGCTGCCCCATCACATACTCCAGGATGAGCACCGCGTCCCCCTCCCCTATCAGGCCGTCCCCACTCACATTACAGGCAAGCTGCTGCGCCGCATTCGGAGTACCCAGTCCGACAGCAAATTGCAGCGCCTGCTCGCCGTCATTGGCATCGATCCCCGCGTCGACGCCGCCAACCTTCATCGGCTCGATCGTCCAGTGCCCGGCCAAGACCACATTGAAGCTGTAGGACCCATTGGCATCCGTCTGTGTCGACAACGTGGTCGCGCCCTTGAGCGCGACCACCACAGCGGGCACCGGTTCGCCGGAGGCGGCCGAGCGAATGCTGCCGCGGATCATGTAACTTGGCGTCGGCCCCGGACAACCGTTCAGGGCATGGCTCACCGCCAGGACGATCTCGTCCACTGTAATCTGCTCGTCCGCGCTCGGATCCCCGGCGCTGCAATTCGAGACGTCCGCTTTGCCCAGGGCCATGTTCACCATGGTGAGGATCTCATCGATGGTGACCTGGCTGTTCCCGTCGCAATCGCCGGCGCAGGGAGCGGCCGTGGCGGTCGCGGTCGGTGTGGGCGTCGCCGTGACCGAAGCGGTTGCCGTCGGCGGAGCAGTTGAGGTCTCGGTAGGCGTCGGGGTCCCAGTGGGCTCCAGGGTTGCGGTCGGCGTGGGGGTTTCCGTCGGCACCGCAGTCTCCGTGGGCGTCGCCGTATCGACCGGTGTGGCGGTCTCGGTGGGTTCCACAGTCTCGGTCGGCGTCGGAGTCTCCGTGGGTTCTGCGGTCTCCGTCGGCTCGGCGGTCTCCGTCGGCGTCGGCGTGGCGACCGGTGTGGCGGTCTCGGTGGGTTCCACTGTCTCGGTCGGCGTCGGAGTCTCCGTGGGTTCTGCGGTCTCCGTCGGCTCGGCGGTCTCCGTCGGCGTCGGCGTATCGACCGGTGTGGCGGTCTCGGTGGGTTCCACTGTCGCGGTCGGCGTCGGAGTCTCCGTGGGGGTTGGGGTCTCGGTCGCAGTCTCGGCAGGTGTGCTGGTCGCCGTGGGATCGGCATCCAGCATCACCGTACTCTCAGTGATGGTAAGGTTATCGCCGACAGCGGACTGGTCCGATCGATCCCAGTTGCCCCCGGTGAGCCAGTCCCCCACACTCACTGACCACGTCCGCTCGACCGCATGTGCGGCGCGAGCGATACACAGCGAGCATCCCGTCATCAAGACGACCACCAACAGCAGCCGTTGGCTTTGGGCCAAGAAACCGTTGCGCGTAGCGAGCATGAATGTCCCTTCCGGTACGCCGACGATGATCGAGCCGCTCCATGCAAGGAAGGCGAAGCGCTCATCCACTATTCTTCGGATGGGCGGCTCACGAAATTGTCTGCTCCCGGGCATAGCCTATACGCGCGGCTGGGGCAAACGTCTTGGCACAAATTGCGCGTACTCCGCCTGTGCGCCAGGCCACCGGAAGTATCCGCCTGGGCCGCGAGTCCGAAGAGCGGACCGTCCCGAATGGAGGTTCCATGCGGCAGCACAAAGCGGGGCTGCGCCGGCTAGCGGAAGTGCTTACGGATTCGGAACTCGGAGTCGAGGTGGTCGGCGGGGATCCAAGGGATCACGGCGCCCGACACCTAATGCCGTTCGCGCGGGTATTTCCTGCCCGCCGGCGCCGCCGAGTGCGGGCGCACGCCGGAGGTGCGTCTCATGACAGCACTGGCCACAATCGCCAGGCGACCACACTCCAAAACGCCACACTGATCAACACCGCGAGCGTCCGGACAATGGCGGAGACCTCGCTTGTTCCCCGCAGCGCCAGACGATCGGCTTCCCCCAACGCCTGGTCGTAGGTCAGTTGCATTACAGAACCTCCGACTCGGGAACCAAGCAACCTTCATGCCGCCGGCACCCCATCACTGGGGGCGTGGCACCACACTGCCCCCCCCGGGGGCGGAGTGCAAAAGCTGAAAGAAACCTGTCGGGTACGAGCAAGAACTTGCAGGGTAATGGCTGGAGTCGCGTTCGCCGCCCCTCCTCGCATATGGCATAGGGTTCCGGCACCATTCGCCATACGCCGCCGTGGCGATCAGACCATCTCGGTTGCGGCCTTGATGGCCTCACGGGCGACGTCGCAAAGAAAATCCACCTGCGCCTCGGTGATGCACAGCGGCGGCATTAGCACGACCGTATTGCTCAGCGGGCGCAGAATGACGCCCCGGGCTCGGGCTTCCTTGATCGCCCGTACGCCGATGCGCACCGCAGCAGGGTAAGGCTCGCGCGTCTCCCGCTTACGCACCAGTTCGATGCCGACCATCAGCCCCCACTGCCGGATATCGCCGACGTGACGCAACCCGCCGCAGTCAGTTGCCAGTCTGTCGCGCAGTTGCTCGGCGCGCTGGCCCACGTTCGCCAGCACCCGATCCCGGGCGAACACCCGGAGACTCGCCAGCGCCACCGCGCACGCCAGTGCATTACCGGTGTAGGTATGGCCATGGAAGAAGGCGTTGAACGCTTCGTAAGGCGCCAGAAACGCCTCGAAGATCTCCTCCGTCATGAACGTTGCCGCCAGGGGCAGATACCCGCCCGTGATGCCCTTGCCGACGCACATCAGATCCGGCTCAACCTGCTCGTGCTCGACGGCAAACATCCGTCCGGTACGCCCGAAGCCTGTGGCTACCTCGTCGCAAATCAGCAAGACGCCGTGCCGTCGCGTGAGTTCGCGTAGCGCCCGCACGTAGCCGGGCGGCTGCGCCCACATGCCGGCGGCGCCCTGCATGAGCGGCTCGATGAGGACAGCGGCGATCTCCTCGCCCTTGTCGCGAAGCAGCGCATCGGCATCCGCAACCGCGCGCGCCAAGGCCTCGGCCTCACTGAGACCGTGCTGCCAGCGGTAGACGTGCGGTGGATGCAGGCGGTGACACGGAAACAAGACCGACTTGAAGAACCGATGGAAGGTGTCCGAATAGCCGACACTCACCGCGCCGAGGGTGTCGCCGTGATACGCTTCCGTCAGCGAGACGAACTGCGTGCGGCGGGTTGCACCGCGCAGCTGCCAGTACTGCAACGCCAGCTTCAGCGCAATCTCCACCGCCGTCGCGCCGGCATCCGAGTAGAACACGCGTGTCAGGCCGGGTGGCGCCAGTTCCACCAGTTGCTTCGCAAGCAGAATTGACGGCACGTTCGCCAGCCCGAGCAGTGTCGAGTGCGCGATCCGGTCCGCCTGCTCGCGCAGGGCACTGTCCAAATCCGGATGCCGGTGCCCGTGGACGTTGCACCAGAGGGACGACACGCCGTCCAGAAAGCGGGTGCCGGCGGTGTCAATGAGGTAGGCGCCCTCGCCTGCGGCGATGATCAGCGGGTCCTCGGCCAGCCAATCGCGCATCTGGGTGAACGGATGCCAGATGTGCGCATGGTCCCAGTCTGCCAGCGTGGCGGCATCGAAATGGGTCACGCGGCCTCCGTGAACACACGGCGAAAGGCGGTGAGCGCATACCGTAGATCCTCAGGGGTATGGGTGCTCATCGCCGTGACCCGGAGCCGTGCCGTGCCCGGCGGAACTGTTGGCGGCCGGATCCCTTGCACGAACACCGATTCGGCCAGGAGGCGCTCGGACACCTGCATGGTGCGGTCGGACTCGCCGATCAGGACCGGAAGGATATGGGCCGGCCGGGCGGCCACCTGCAGGCCCATCGTCTGCAAGCCGGCATGAAGCGCGGCCGCATTCTCTTGCAAGCGCTCCCGCCGTTCGCCGTCGGTGCAGGCAATCGTCAAGGCGGCGGAGGCAGCGGCTACCACAGGTGGCGGCAAGGCCGTCGTATAGATGAAGCTACGCGCCGTATTGATGAGCAGATCGATGACAGCGCGGCGGGCAGCGACAAATGCGCCAAAGGCCCCCAGTGCTTTCCCGAGCGTACCCATTTGCACCGCCACACGATCCTGCAATCCCTCCGCCGCCACCACGCCCCTGCCCTGCGGCCCAACGACCCCGGTGGCATGCGCCTCGTCCACCATCACCAGTGCGCCGTGCCTCTCCGCCACCGCGCACATCGCGGATAGGGGCGCCGTGTCGCCGTCCATGCTGAAGATCGACTCGGTCACCACCAACTTTCGCCGCGCCGCCGTGGTGGCGAGCAATTCCGCCAGACCGTCGACGTCATGGTGCCGGTACACCCGGATGTGCGCCCCCGACAACCGGCAGCCGTCAATCACACTGGCGTGGTTCAGCTCGTCACTGAAGACGGCATCCTCTTTGCCCACCAGCGCCGTGATGGCACCGATGTTCGCGTGATACCCCGAGTTGAACAGCAGCGCGGCTTCGGTCCCCTTGAATGCCGCGAGTTCATCTTCGAGCGCGTGGTGTAAGCGCATCGAGCCCGAAATGAGCCGTGACGCGCCAGCGCCGACGCCGTAGTCGACCGCCGCTTTTTGGGCGGCCTCGCACACGGCGGGATCGTTGGCCAAGCCAAGATAGTTGTTCGAACACAGCAGGAGCACTCGGCGTCCATCGATGCAAACCCAGGTGTCTTGAGCCCCATCGATGCGCCGCAGCCGCCGCTGCAGTCCGGCGGCTTGCCGCGCCTGCAGTGCGTGCGTAATGAACTCGTCGAACGCCATCGATCTTCGATCGATTAGACGTGCCTCCACAGGCTGTCAATGTCGCCCGGCGAAGGCGGCGCGTGGGCCGCTTTGCCTTGCCGACCACGATCGCATACTATCCGACACAGCCCACCAGGAGGAGCGACCCATGGCAATCAAGCGGATACTCGTTCCCATCGATTTCTCCAAGGACTCCCTCGACGCGCTTACCTACGCCACGCAGTTCGCCGCCAGCTTTGGCGCCGACGTCACGCTCCTCCATGTGGTGGAACCGATCTACTATGCCGCCCCAACGGACATTTACACGGCCAACGCGAACATCGCGGCGCTACTCGAACAGCAACGGCGG
Organism: Deltaproteobacteria bacterium; assembly: GCA_017860575.1. Classification (GTDB taxonomy): domain Bacteria; phylum Desulfobacterota; class Binatia; order HRBIN30; family HRBIN30; genus JAGDMS01. Next base: position 5,599 of record JAGDMS010000142.1, read on the forward strand.
GTCGCCGAGACGCAACTCGGTCGCATCGCCAGCAGTCTGGAAAAGAAGGGACAGCGAGTCCGGGCAGCGATCAAGACCGGGGCGGCGTCGAAGGTCATCGTCGACAGCGCCAAAAAAGAGCGTGCCGATCTGATCATCATGGCAACTCACGGCCGCACCGGCCTGGCGCACATGTTCATGGGCAGCGTCGCCGAGAAAGTCGTGCGCAGTGCCGCGTGTCCCGTCCTCACCGTCCGCGGCGGCAAGCGTTCACCCAAAACACGCTGACCTGCCTTTGCCCTATCGCGTGTGGGCCGAATCTGACGACATGCGATCAGCGAACCGCGATGGGCTAAATCAATTCCTCGACCGGCGTGTGTTCCAGGCCGAACGCTTCCGCAACGCCGGCGTGGGTGACGTAGCCGTTCAGCACGTTGGCGCCCCGCTGGAGCCCCGAATCCTCGCGCAAGGCGCGGCGCAGACCTTTTTCCGCCAACGCCATGGCGTAGGACAACGTCGCGTTGGTCAGCGCAAAGGTGGACGTGCGCGGCACGATCGCCGGCATGTTGGTGACGCAGTAGTGGACCACACGATCCACCAGATAAATCGGGGCGTCATGGGTGGTTGGGCGCGACGTCTCGACGCACCCGCCTTGATCGATGGAGATGTCGACGATGGCGGCGCCGGGCTTCATCGCCCGCACCATCTTCCGGCTCACGAGATGCGGCGCCTTGGCACCCGCCACCAGCACGGCACCGATGATCAAGTCGGCAGCCGCGACTTCCTCCTCGATATTGGCGCGATTCGACATCACGGTGGTGACGTGGCCCCCCAGAATATCGTGCAGGTAACGCAGTTTCGCCGGATTGCGGTCGATCACGCTCACGTGTGCGCCGACACCGGCAGCGATCTGACACGCGTTGGCCCCGGCCGTGCCGGCGCCGAGAATCACCACGTTTGCCGGACGCACACCGGAGGCGCCGCCGAGCAGAATGCCCGCGCCACCGCTCTGCTTCTGCAGACACCAGGCGCCGACTTGAATGGACAAGCGGCCCGCCACCTCGCTCATCGGCGCGAGCAGCGGCAGGGAGCCGTCGTCGAGTTCGATCGTTTCGTAGCCGATGGCGCTCACCTTCTTGGCGCGCAACACCTCGGTGAGTTCCATGCTCGCCGCCAGGTGCAGATACGTAAAGACCAGCAGCCCTTCCCGGAGATAGCGATACTCCGACGGCAGCGGCTCTTTCACCTTGAGGATCATGTGGGCGTCACGCCAGACCTGCCGTACCGGCAGGACCCGTGCGCCTGCGGCGCGGTACTGCGCATCCGTCAGACCACTGCCTAACCCGGCCCCGCGCTCCACCAGCACACGGTGGCCGTGCGATACCAACGCACTCACGCCGGCCGGCGTGATCGCAACCCGGTTTTCCTCCGCCTTAATCTCCTTGGGGATCCCGATGATCATGATTTCCGAGGGTAAACGGAAACACCCGCGCAGGGCAAGAGCGGCGCCAGAAAGCCGTCGGGTCGTGCGGCGGGGCGGCCGCCGAACCGCGCTTCAGCGCGAGGCCGCACAGTGAACTTGACCGCGTGAGGACAACTTGTATACCGTCACTGTCTACGAGCACCAGGGGAACCACTTCCACGGAGGGCGCGTTGGCGAGGTTTCCAACTGAAGTGGAGCGAACGGTCACGGCGCGGGTGCCGCTGCCCCGGACGTACGAGTATCTCTGGAATGTGCCAGCGTCGTCGCGCTGCATCCCCGGCCTGGCGAGTTGCACGCCGCTCGGCGGTTATACTTACCGCTTCCTCTACCAGGAATGGTCGGCCGGACCGCTCAACATGCGGGTGCAGTACACCGCCACGTACGCGGGCAACGGCGTCGACGAAATCTGCTTCGAGAGCACCGGCGCCCGCGGCGACAACACCGAGGTGAGCGGGCTCATTCGGCTGCAACCCAGTGGGATGGAGGCCACGCGCATCATGTTGCGGCAGCTGATTGCACCGGACACCCCCATCCCACGGCTGTTGCAGACCCTGATCCGCTCGTTCATCGAGCGCGAGGCGGCCGAGGGCGTGCAGGCATACCTGACCAACATCAAGCGCGCCCTCGAAGACGTCGTGCATGCGTAGCCGGCCTGACAGCTCAAAACTTCACCAGCGTAGGAGTTCTTTCTGCCCGCGGGAGAGGAGCCCGACGTCGCTTCGGGCAGGCAAGGATGACCTCGACTCGGTTGTGTTTCGCACCCGAGCGTTGGGCGTGCCACCCGGGGGTTTACAATCCGTCGACCATTGTCTAAGGCCGCACCTCATGGCTCAGATCATTGATGGCACGGCAGCCGCGCGCGCGGTTCGCGCAGCGGTACAGCGGGAAGTTGAGGGCTTTCAGCGGGAGTTCGGGAGCGTACCGGGCTTGGCGACGGTGCTGGTGGGCGACAACGCCGCCTCGGCCACCTATGTGCGCAGCAAACACAAGGCCTGCGCCGAAGTCGGCATCGCCTCGCACGGGCATGAACTTCCCGCCCATACCACGCAGGAGGAATTGCTGCACCTCGTACATGCCTTGAATCAACAGCCGCACATCAGTGGCATTCTGGTACAGCTGCCGCTGCCGGCCCATCTGGACACCGACGCCGTCATCGACGCGATCGATCCGGACAAGGACGTCGACGGGCTGCACCCGATCAACCAAGCGCGGCTGTTCGCGGGCCGGGAGGGTCTGCGTCCGTGCACGCCACTCGGGATCATGCACCTCATCGACCACACCGGCATCGAGATCAAAGGCGCACGCGCGGTGGTCACCGGCCGTAGCATCCTCGTCGGCAAGCCGGTTGCCTTCATGTTGCTGGAGCGCCACGCCACCCTCACCATCTGTCACTCGCGCACCCGCGACCTTGCGGAGGAAGTCGGCCGGGCGGACATTCTGGTCGCTGCCATTGGGCACGCGGAGATGATCCGCGGCGCCTGGGTCCGGCCGGGCAGCGTCGTGATCGATGTCGGGATCAACCGCTTGCCCGACAAACGGCTCGTCGGCGATGTCGAGTTCGCAGCGGCCCGGGAACGGGCGGGATTCATCACGCCGGTACCCGGTGGTGTCGGACCAATGACCGTGGCCATGTTGATGCAGAACACGCTCACGGCGGCGCGCCGACAGCTGCACCGCGCTCGATAGGCAACAGTCGATAGTGCGTAGTTGCGGACAAACAGGAGTCTTGGCGGTGCGCTGATCGCCACCCGTGAGGCACAGATGCAAACCTATCGACTCTCAACTATCAACTATCAACGTCCATGAAGCGTACGCCTTTGTTCTCCGCCCACGCCGCACTAGGCGCGCGGTTCGTGGATTTCGGCGGCTGGGAGATGCCGGTGCAGTATGCCGGCATCATCGAGGAGCACCACGCCGTGCGTCAGCGCGCAGGACTCTTCGACGTCAGTCACATGGGCGAGATCGAGCTGCGTGGACCGCACGCCTTGTCGGCCTGCCAGCTACTGACGACGAACGATGTCGGCCGCCTGCGCGATGGCCAGGCGCAGTACTCGCTCCTCTGCCTGCCGAGCGGCGGCGTGGTCGATGACATCATTGTCCACCGCGTGCACGCGGAGCGGCTGCTGCTGTGCGTCAACGCCGCCAACACCGAGAAGGATCTCGCGTGGATCACGCAGCACCGGCAGGGCGCCGAGGTCGTCGACCGCAGCGCGGAGTTTGCCCAACTCGCGCTGCAAGGCCCGCGCGCGACCGAGATCCTCACACGGCTCACCGCTCTCCCCCTGCACGACATTCCCACGTTCGCCTTTCGCGAGGGCACTGTCGCCGGCTGTCCGGCGCTCGCCGCACACACCGGATACACGGGCGAGGACGGCTGGGAGATCTACTGCGCCGCCGAACAGGCGCACACCGTGTGGAATGCGATCATGGACGCCGGCCACGCCTGTGGAATCGCCCCGGCGGGCCTCGGGGCGCGCGACACGCTGCGACTGGAACGCGCCTTGCCGCTCTACGGCCACGAACTGACGGAAACGACGACGCCGCTGGAAGCCGGGTTGGGCTGGGTGGTGCGTTTCACCAAGGACGCCTTCATCGGCAGCGCGGCGCTGCGGCGCCAGCAGGCGGCCGGCGTGGCACGCCACCTCGTCGGCCTGGCAATGACCGAACCCGGCATCGCGCGCCAGGGGTACCCCATTGCGCACGCGTCAGAAGTGATCGGAACGGTCACCTCCGGCACGAAGTCACCCACTCTTGGCAAGGCGATTGCGTTAGGCTATGTGGCGAGCACTTGGAGGGACATCGGCACCCGTCTCAACATCGAAATCCGGAACCGTTTTGTGGGAGCCGAGGTCGTACCGCTGCCGTTCTATAAGCGCGCCGCGTAAGGAGGGATGGATGGAGTTTCCCGAAGACCTGAAGTACTCGAAAGAGCACGAGTGGGTGCTTGTCGAAGATAATGTCGCTACCGTGGGCATCACGGACTTCGCGCAGGACCAGCTCGGCGACATCGTCTTCGTGGAATTGCCCGCCGTCGGCGACAAGGTCAGCAAGGAAGATGCGTTTGGTGTCGTCGAGTCCGTGAAGGCCGTGTCGGATATCTACGCGCCCGTCAGCGGCAAGGTACTGGAAGTCAACGACGATCTGCCCGAAAACCCGGAGATGGTGAACGAAGACGCCTACGGCGACGGTTGGATGATCAAGATCGAAATGAGTGATCCGGACGAACTACAGGACCTGATGACCGCGGCCGAATACGAGGAGTACGTCGCGGAGGAAAAGGAATAAGCGTTCGGCGATCAGCGCGTGGCGTTCAGCAAGCCCCGGAGGATTGGCTGATAGCCGCCCGCTGAGCGCTTCTATCGGCTGACAGCGGAAAGCGGTTCTTGTGCGTTTCCTACCCCACACCGACACCGATATCCGCTCCATGCTCGAGGCTATAGGGGTTGCCGCTGTTGGCGACCTGTTTGCGGGCGTGCCGGAGGAATTGCGCACGCGGGCGGGTTTGCGCATCGCCGATGGCCAGTCGGAGATGGCGGTGCGTGCGCGGCTCGAAGCGGTCGCCGGCCGCAACGATGCCGCGCCCCAGCGCTGCTTTGCGGGTGCCGGCGCGTATCCGCACTTCATCCCCGCCGTGGTCGATCAGATCCTGCAGCGGGCGGAGTTCTACTCCGCGTATACTCCCTATCAACCGGAAGTAAGCCAGGGCACCCTGCAGGCGATCTTCGAATTCCAGTCGCTGGTGGCCCTGCTGCTACAGATGGAGGTCGCAAACGCCAGCATGTACGACGGTGCGTCAGCCACTGCGGAGGCCGTCCTGATGGCGCTGCGCATTCGCCCGCAGCGGCCCCGCATCATCCTCTCGCGTGCGCTGCATCCGCAGTACCGGCAGGTCGTCCACACCTACACCAGCGGCGCCAGCAACGTGGAACTGGTGGAAGCACCGTTCGGCGGCGACGGACGCACGGACTGCGACTGGCTTGCCGATCACGTCGACGAGCGCACCGCCGCCGTGGTCCTGGGCTACCCCAATTTCTTTGGTGTTTTGGAAGACTTGGCCAGCGCGGGCGCACTCGCCCACAACCGCGGTGCACTGCTGGTCACGGCCACCGCCGAACCGGTCGCCCTTGGCATCGTGCAGCCACCGGGGGCATACGGCACCGACATCGCGGTGGCCGAGGGACAAAGTCTCGGCATACCGGTGTCCTATGGCGGCCCAGGCGTGGGGCTGTTCACCACGCGCACCGAGCATGTCCGCCTGATGCCCGGGCGCCTCGTGGGCGAGGCGAAGGACGGCGCCGGACGCCGGGGCTATGTCTTGACCCTCGCCACGCGCGAACAACACATCCGTCGCGAGAAGGCGACGTCGAACATTTGCACCAACCAGGGGCTCATGGCGCTCGCGGTCACCGTCTTTCTCTCCACGCTCGGCAAGAGCGGGTTGCGCGAGTTGGCGATCGCCAACACGACGACCGCGCACCGCGCCGCGGTCCAGGTAACCGCCGGCGGCGCCTGGCGGATGCCGTTCGCGGCGCCATTCTTCAACGAGTTTGTCATCGCCGGCGCGCATGCCGAGACCCGGTGGGACGCCGCGCGCCAGCACGGCGTGCTCGCCGGCATCCCGTTGCGTCGCTGGTACCCCGAATTAGCCGACGCCTTGCTGCTCTGCGTCACCGAAATGCACGACGCCGATTCGGTGGACCGGCTGGTGCGCGCGGTGAGTTGAGATGTCACGCGGCACAGGCAAACAAGCGGGCTTATTGCTCGATGAGCCGTTGATCTTCGAACGCAGCCGGCCGGGACGGCGGGGCTTCAGCTTGCCGGGCGTTGACGAGGATCCGGCCGCGTGGCTGCCCGCCGATGTGGTGCGCGATCCCATCGACGGCTTCCCCGAAGTCAGCGAGCCCGAGGTGCTGCGCCATTTCCTGCGCTTGTCGCAGTGGAACTTCGGGGCGGCGACAACCTTCTATCCCCTCGGCTCCTGCACGATGAAGTACAACCCCGTGGCCAACGAAGTCGCGGCGCGCTTGCCGGGCTTCGCCGCGCTCCATCCGTTCACGCCGGATGCCGCTGCGCAAGGCGCACTGGAGGTGGTGTGGGAACTCGAGCAGTTCCTCGCCGAGATCAGCGGCATGGCCGCGGTCAGCTTACAGCCGGCCGCGGGCGCGCAGGGCGAACTGACGGGGATGAAAATCATCCGCGCCTACCACGTCGACCGCGGCCGCCCGCGCAGCAAGGTGCTCATCCCGGCCAGCGCTCACGGCACCAATCCGGCCAGCGCCACGCTCTGCGGCTACACCACCGTGCAGATCGACCGCAGCCGCGACGGTTTGCTGGACGTCGCCGCCGTGCGGCAGGCCATGGACGACGAGGTCGCCGCCCTGATGGTCACCAACCCCAACACCCTTGGGCTGTTCGAACGTGACATCGTGCAGGTGGCGC
>JAGDMS010000143.1 GCA_017860575.1 Deltaproteobacteria bacterium
CCGCCGGCGCTTCGAATTTCGGCGACGGTGTGGGCCCCGGCCTTCTCGTCGCGCCCGACGACGACCACCGTGGCGCCCTCGGCGGCACAAGCCCGCGCAATCGCCTTGCCGATGCCGCGCGTGGCTCCGGTAACTATCGCGGATTTCCCGGCGAGGCTAGCCGGCATCCTCAGCGGTCCCTTCGTCCCGCCAGCGCGGCGAATCGGAACTGCCAGCACAGGAGGGAAACACCCTTCGACAAGCTCACGGTGGGCGGAACGTCTTTTTGAAGATGACAACACCGCTCGTGCTGAGCTTGTCGAAGCACGATTCCGGAGCAATTTGACAGTCGCTTCACGTCGTGGACCGCATCCATGGGGGGCAAGCACGGCCCGGGCCCGACTCGAGCGCTCCCAGCCACTTCCCATTGATCCTGGAAACTTCGTCGTCGTACCATCCCCCGATCACCAGGCAGGGGTTCGGCGCGAGCGCGTTGCGCACGTGCTGCGCCACGAAGTAGCAGCGCGAGACAGCGGTGTTGCCAGAGACCTCGATGGAGGGATTACCGATCGTGTGCTGCGTGGCATCGAGGTTGGGCAGGTTCTCGCGGCACAATCGGCGGTACCCCTCCCGGTCGAAGACGCCGACGGTTTGCAGCTCGATACGGGCATCCGCGGTGAAGCAGTCATCGAACAGCTCGAGCGCTTGCGTATCGACCGCCACCGCATAGCGGTACAGGATTTGCGCGATCTCATGCACGTCGCGGAGATAGCTGCTGGCAACAGAGTCACTCATCGATGTCCCTCCGCTCGCGGCAGCGTTGGGGGTGTGACCAGGGTGCGGCTGCCCCCTGATCCCTGGCCCCCACTCCCTCTCTATTCCGTCGCGTGCATGAAGCCGGTGACGGAAATGTTCTCCTGCGGGATGAAGTCCGTCGGACGCACCAGCTCCATGGTGATCGGCGGGTCGAGCGGGCACGCCGGGACACAGGCCCCACACCCCAGGCACTTGGCGCGGTCAATGACCGCTACCCCGCTGCCGGCTGGAATGACAATGGCGTTCACCGCGCACTTGGGCACGCAATCCCCACACCCATCGCAGGACTGCACCGTGGCAACGAAGCGACTGGGATTGAGAATCTTGTCGAGCGTGCCCGCACGCGTTCCCGGCTCGATCACCAGGCAGCAGCAGCCGCAGCAGAAGCAGATGAAATCGAGCTTTTGCATATCGGACTGGTTCGGAACCGTGGGCACGAGGCCGGACGTGCTGGCTTGGATGGCGAGATCGAGTGCCTCCTCCCCCGAGACTCTCCTGCCGGTCTTGCGATAGAGGTCGTACTCGGCGCGCTCCTGGAATTGCATACACACCTGCGTCGGGTGATCGCACTTCTGCGCGCCGACGCGGCAGCAGCAATCGCGGATGGTGATCAGATCCTTGTGCGCCTCGATGATCGCCTTGACGCTTTCGTACGGCAGGAGTTGGCTCTCGGGGACGGTGTTGGGGGCCGGAATCGTTCGGATCATCACCGACGGCATCACGCCGTACATCGTGCCAAGCTCGTGCACGGCGCCCTCGCCCTCATACAGGACGCGCCACAGCCGCTCCATCCCGGCCGGAATGAACTCGCGCTTGCTGGACAGAATCGTGTCGTGCAGCGTGAACCAGTAGGGCGGAAAGCGCATCCCTTCGGGCGACGGCGTCAGCAGGCCGCGCTGCGCCAGGTTGACCAACTTCTCCTCGACGGCCGGCTCCGTCAGCGCGAACTGCTGCGCCAGGCCGGCAAGCTTCGCCGGCAGTGCACAGAGGAAGCGGGCTTCCTCCTCCGACATGGCTAGTTCCAGGATTTTGTGCATTGCGGGCGATGCGCCCTTACCCATGGTATCGGCCAGTTTCTGGCGGTGTGGTGTGGTGCTCATGGTGCTCCTTTGCATGCTCGGACCGCCGCGTTCGCCGCGGACGTGTGCCGGCTCACTTGGCCGCGGTCATCAATGGACCGAAGGCCTTTTCGAACTCCCAATACGCGCGCAACGCGACCAGCTTGCCCTGGTCGTTGACCTTGTAGGTGATGACGATGTCAACGTAGTTTTTTTTACCGTCCGCCATGGTCGTAATGATTTGGCCGACATTCGCGACTTCGTTGCCGGCAGCGTACGAGTGCCGGATGTCGAACTCGGTCTTGTTCGGTCCGATGTTCGCGTCCCAAAACGCACTGATCGCCGCTTTCCCGCGGTGCCCCTTGCCCGCCGGATCCAGCGGTGACACCCCGATCGGATCTTCGACCACCGCGTCATCCGCGAACAGATTGAGCCAGGCTTGCTTATCCTTCGCCAGAACCGCACGCATGGACCCTTGCGCTGCCCGTCGTGCCGGGTGTTCAGTTGCCATGATCTCTCCTCTCTGAAGACGCTACTCTGATTGTTCCAACTTGCCAACGATCGCCCGTCGCCCACGCGAGTGTCGCGGCGCAGCGCGCCGGTGCGACCGTCACAGCCGTACCACGCTGCGCCCGATGACCTCGCGGTGGCCGATTCGGGCGAGCGCGCGCGGCAGGTCGGCGAAGCCGACTTCTTGTCCCACGATCGCACGAATCTTGCCTGCCGCCAGCAATGCCAGCAATTCCTTGTGCAAGCGCGCACCGTCGGCATAGGCGGCGAAGTTCATTCCCGTCAGCCGTTTGAACGCCAGTGGGTCTTCCACGTAGGCGTGACACACGCCCATCAGTGAAACATTGCCGTACAGCAACGGCCGGAGCTCAACGCGGCTCTCATCCTCCTGCTCGATGCCGGAGGCAAAGCCGACCATGAGCAAGCGCGCGTTGAACGCCATGCACCGCATGGACTCCCGCGTGACGTCGCCGCCGACGCTGTCGAAGACCACATCCACGCCGCGCCCGTCGGTCGCCTCCAAGGCGACCGCAGCAAAGTCCTCTTCCCGATAATTGACGGCAACGTCCGCGCCCAGGCTGCGGCAGAACGCCACCTTCTCGGCCGACCCGGCCGTCGTGATGACCCGCGCTCCGGCCAGCTTTGCCAGTTGGACGGCCGCCGAACCGGCGCCGCCCGCCGCGGCGTGGATCAGCACCCACTCGCCGGCCTTGAGCTGACCACGCTCGTGTAACGCCAGCCAACTCAGGTGAAAGGGGAAATAGAGCGCCGCCGCGCCGGGAAGCGGCAGGTCCTCGGGCATTTCGAAGGCGCCCCCGTGTAGCGGGCAGATCACCGCCTCGGCGTATCCGCCGTACGCACCCGCCGGAATGGCGACGACACGCTTGCCCAACCAAGTTTCCAGTCCTGTGCCGCAGGCGTCGACGCGGCCAAGGACCTCCATGCCGGGGATGAACGGCAGGTCGGGGTTCACCGTCCGATAGCGCCCCTGAACAGAATCCAGTTCGTTGAAATTGAGGGTGATGGCCTCGGTGCGCACGCGCAAGTCGCCCGGCCCCGGCTCGGGCACCGGCAGCTCATCCAGGGTCAACGCCTGCTCGGGCTCGCCGTAGGCATGGACCCGCCAGGCTTTCATGCGCTGCGGCTCAGCCATTGCGCACCTCCATCCCTTCGACTTCGAACGAAGGCCGTGCCCTTCACCTCAGCCCCGCATCTTCGCAACCACCTGATCGGTGAACCGTTTGATCGCGTCGAGTTTCACCTGGAGCGGCGAAGCGAAGTTCCCGCCGTAGAAGAACCAGGGCGACACGCAGGCTTCCGTCGCCCCCATGTCCGCCAGCTTGCGGTGGCCGTCGAGATCGAACGTGTCGATCGCCACGGCGGTGAACTCGAAGGGCTTCGTGTCGGTCCCGAACTCCTTGCGGTAGCGGTTCACGGTGCGGATCATCTCCCCGATCTTTTCCGCAGTGGTGTTCGGCGACGCGAAGCCGTCGGCGATCCGGGCGGCGCGCTTGAGGACCGAGTCCACGGTGCCGCCAACGAGGATCGGCACCGGCTTCTTGCCGACCGGTGCGATCTGCATGCGTGGGATGGTGTAGAATTTCCCCTGATGGTCGAACATCTTGCCCGTCAGCGCCTTGCGCAGGATGTGGATCATCTCGGCGCAGCGCGGTCCGCGCTGCTCCCACTTCTGGCCACAGATGGTGTAGTCCTCCGGCCACGGACTCGTCCCGACGCCCAGCACCAGGCGATCATTCGAGATGGCCGCCGTGCTTCCGGCCAACTTCGCCACCAACATGGGGTCGCGCACGGGGAGCTTCAAGACGTTGATGAACAGCTTCAGATTTTTGGTGCGCGTGGCGATCGCCGAGCACATGGCGAACGGATCGGGAAAGTCAGTGTCGCCGGCCCAGTAGCGTTCGCCGGTGTCGCTGTAAGGATAATCGACGGAGATCTTCTCGAAGAAGAACAGACCGTCTCCCACGTTGACGGAGTTCCAGCCGCACTCCTCGGCCGCGAGGGCCATCGGGATGTACTCTTCAAGTTTGCAGAACGTCGCGGTCAATGAGAACTTCATAAGCATTCCTCCTTACACAGACGACTACGCGCGGACAGGCGCCCCTCTACCACCGGCCGGCAAATGAAACAAGCGATCTGATTTCCCAAAACAGCCGCGGTAACGGTACCCGTGACACGGCAGCACTCCACGCGGCCTCAGCGCCCGAAATCGTAGAACGATGCCGTCGCAGCGGCCACCGCCTTCTCAATGCGCTCCTGCATGCGCCAGCCGTCCCTCGTACGCCGGTAGCGTATCTCATAGTACCCCGTTACCGTCCCTTGGAGGGTGTGTTCCGTCGTCGCACGCATGACGTGCTTGTATTCGAAAAACACCGTCCCGCGCGCGGTATCGCCATCGATCGTGATCTTGGGATTGTGCATCAAGTGCATGCCGGTCCAGCGCGCGGTGGTCTGCGCGCAAAACCGCCGCAACGCGGCGCGGCCGGCTATGCGCCGGCCGGGGCGCTCGCCTGCCGGGAGCATTTCGAACACCCCATCCGCGGTAAACACCGCCGCCCACCGCTGGGCCTGGCACAGATCCCAGGCGACGGCATATTCGGCCTCGAGTCCCAGGATCTCAAGGCGGTCCTCGACCGCGCGCAATCGCTCCTCCAACGTGCGGCCGATGGATCCTCGTCTGGCGGCGCGCGTCCGAACCTGTTTGTCGGCGTACCCTGGCATGGTCGTTATGGTCCCGCGCCCGTTAGCGGCCCACCCGTCGCCGGGGGGCGACGCGCACCTTGGCCGCCACGCCGGGCGGTTTCCGGTGTAACTTGCGGCGATGGGCGGCGACCAGACTGGCGAAGCCAGAGGCGACAAACTCGACGAGCATGTCTCCGTAGGCTTTGGTGACGTCACCCCCACTCTCTCCCACCGCCCGCATCAGTCGCGTGTCGCTGTTCCCTAACATCTGGATCAGTGTCGTGATGGCAATGCGCCACCCCGCCTCGAGTGTGTGCGCCGGCACATCGGGAAACGCCCGGCAATAGGCGCGGAGGAAGCGGGCGTCCAATCCCTCTGGGCCGGCGGTGAACCGGCTCAGCCGCGGGTCTTGTGACAGCACCAGCCGGGCGACGAGCCGGTACCAGCGTACGCCACCGACGGGATCACGTTCGAGCAACTCGCGGTACGGGATGGCGATCGCGTCGACCAGGGCTCTGACCGTTGGCTTCTTGCGATCCGCCTCCACGTTGGCCAGTAACCCGCTCATGCGTTCGAACATGGCATCGCCGCGGCGGCGAATGACCGCGTCGAGGAGACGATCCTTGGAGTAGAAGTGGTAGTGCACGGCCGCCGGCGCCAGGCCTGCCGCGGCGTTGATCGACCGGATGGAGACCGCTTCCACGCCGAGATTGGCGAACAGCTCCTCGGCGGTGTTCACCAGCATCTCACGGGTTTCGGCGCTGTCGTACGGGGGGCGTCCCGGACCGCGGCGACCCTGTTTAACCAGCACGGCTATATCCGTCACGGCAACCATCGGACGTTCCTGCATACCGCACCACGCCAGCGTCAATCAACTGGACGCCGGCGAGCCCGCGGCTGCCACTTCCTCGTAGAGCTCGATCACGTTGCCGTCCGGATCGCGGCCGTACGTGCTGCGTACCACGCCGAAATCTTTCGGTGCACAATGGAACGTCATTCCCGCGGCGCGCAGTCGCTCGTACTCACCGTAGATGTCGGCCACCTCCAGGCAAAAGTGCGTGATGCCGTGGTCGCACACCGGCCGCCGCGGATCCACCGGCCGCGGTGGCGGCGACTCGTATTGGAACAGCTCGAAGCGCGTATCGCCCTTGCGCAGCATGATACTGCGCGCAGCCGAATCCTTCAGTCCCACGAGGTCGTCGAGCACCTGGGTGCCCCGTGGCCAGCTGGTATCGGAGACCACCTCAAAGCCCAGCACGTCGCGGTAGAACTGCAGCATCCGCTCCGCATCGGCCGTCGAGATCGCCACGTGATCAATGCGTCGAATCATTGTCTCCTCTTCTCCTTCCTAGCCAGGGTCAGCCGCGGGCCGCACGCAACGGTAGCGCCCGGCTCACCCCTTCATCTTGGATACGACGTCGTCCGTGAAGCGCTTCACCGCGTCGATCTTGAACTGCAGCGGCGAGGCGGAATCGCCACCATAAAAGTACCAGGGGTAGACGCAGGCCTCGTGGACGCCCATGTCGGCGAGCCGGCGGTGCCCGTCGAGGTCAGTGGTGTCGGTCGCCACCGCGAACATCTCGAAGGGCTTGGTGTCGGTACCGAACTCCTTGCGATAGCGATTCACGGTGCGGATCATCTCGCCGATTTCGTTGGCAGTGGCATTCGGTGAGGCGAAACCATCCGCGATGCGAGCCGCCCGTTTGAGCACGGCGTCGACCGTACCGCCGATCAGGATCGGCACCGGCTTCTTCCCCACCGGGGCGATTTGCAGCCGGGGAATGTCATAGAACCTCCCGTGGTGCTCGAACATCTGCCCGGTGAGGGCCTGACGCAGAATGTGGACCATCTCGGCGCAGCGCGGCCCGCGCTGTTCCCACTGCTGGGCGCAGATGGTGTAATCCTCCGGCCAGGGACTGGTGCCGACGCCAAGGATCAGCCGGTCGTTGGAAAGGGCGGCTGCCGTGCCGGCGGCTTTCGCCACCAACAGCGGATTGCGCACTGGCAGTTTCAGCACGTTGATGAACAGTTTCAGCTGCTTGGTCACCATGGCCATGGCGGAACAGATGGCGAATGGGTCTGGAAAATCGGTGTCGCCGGTCCAATAGCGCTCGCCGCTTTCGCTGTACGGATAATCGACGGAAATCTTGTCGAAGAAGAACAGGCCGTCACCGACGTTGACGGTATCCCAGCCGCATTCCTCGGCAGCCAACGCCAGAGGGATGTACTCTTCCAACTTGCAGAACGTCACAAACAGGGAAAATCGCATCTGGTAATTTCCTTCCTGCGTTTGCGGATCACACCCCGGACGAGTCTCCAGCCCCCTCGCACGTCTTCGTCTCAGCCGTGCCGGTGCACCAGCCCGACCCGAACGGCGTCGCGCCCGGGCAGTGACCGGGTCAGCAAGCCCATGGCCTCGTCGATGTGGTCGAGGTCAAACACGTCGCCGCGCAGCGCGGCGGTATTGATCGCCCCCACATTGAGCAGGCGCACCGCCTCGGTCATGGACTCCCGGCTGTATGCCATGCCGCCAACGACGCGCAGCCCTTTCAGCGGAATCCAATCGGTCACCAGCTCCACGGAGCGCATCTCCTTGAGGCCCGCCAGCACGACGGTACCCTGCGCCCGCACCAGGTCGAAGCACAGCGGCACGGTCCGGGGCACTGGCGTGACGTCGAAGACAACGTCGGCCCCGCGGCCAGTGGTGATCTCCGCGACCACCGTCTTCGCGTCCCGTTGCTGCACATCGACGACGTGATGCGCCCCGATCTGTCGCGCCGTCTCCAGTCGAAGCTGATCGCTGCTCGTGCCGGTTACGATTACCGGGTTGGCGCCGGCCGCCAAGGCGGCGGCGACGACGGCAAGGCCTTGATGTCCCGGCCCCTGCACCACCACGCTCTGGCCCGCCGCAATGGGCACGGCACCCAACCAGTTGAGGGCGTTTGCCAGCGGCTCGAAGAGGGTGAGCTCCGCGGCCGGGGCATCCGTGGTGAAGCGGTGGAGCACGGTGCCCGGAAAGATCTGCATGAACTCGCCGTAGCCACCCCACAGACCGAGCCGGCGTTCGCCGGTCATGTCGGTCACGCCGTAGCAGCGCAGCGGCTCCGTGGAGAGCACCTCGTCGACCCCGATGCGATCCCCCTCGCTGACCCCGAGCGCGGCGTCCGGGGCGAGGCGTACGACCCGTCCGACAATCTCGTGTCCCGGCACCACCGGATACATCCCGTTCGGCACATTGTTGAGGCCGTGGAGCTGCCCCAGGTCGCTCCCGCACAGGCCGACGGCTTCCACTTGCAGCAGCGCGCCACCCGGCGCAGGATCGGGAATCGGGAACTCCCGCACCTCGTAGCGACCGTCGCCCGTGAAGACTCCCGCTCGACAGATTTGTCCCACTTATTTCTCCTCGCACCAAGCTCAAAGCAGAAAGCGCCAAGCAGAAAGCCAAGCGTCCATTCGGTATCTCTCGCGTTCCACTTCTTGCTTTCCGCTTGGCGCTTTCTGCTTTCCGCTTCGTCCGGCTTACGCTTGGGAAATATCCTGCAACAGGTGCTGGCTGAGGTCGCCCAGGCGGTCATTGAACATGTGGCGATGCACAAACCGCCATTTCCCATCTGCACGTTCGAAACGGTCGTGGTAGCGGCCCTGGAGGATCGGCTGCAGCGGCAGGCTCGCAGTTTGCTGGAACACCGTAATGTACGAACGGCACGTCGCGGTCCCGGCCGCTTCGTCAATCTCGATGATGAGATTGGTGGTGACGTGTTTGGTGTGCGGCGTGCCGTCGTCGGGGTACCGCCGGGTCCACTGCTCGTACATCGCCTGGATGTCTTTCGCCCCCGCGGTGCGCGCGTGCGAGCCTTCGACCGTGATCACCGCATGGGCAAACAACTCGCCGATGCCGGCGAAGTCTCCCAGATCGATGCGTTCGGCGTACATCCCAATGAGGTTTTGAATCTGAACATGTGACGGCAGCATGGTAACGATCCCTTGGCTGGTGGACTTTCGGTGGTCGTCGCGGTGCCGGGGAGGCCAACCGCCTGCCCCGGCATCGCGCCCTGCGACGTTGGAGGGGGAGTCACTGTCGCAAGGTCAGTTCCGGATGACGCGCCTGGATCATCCGGCGGATGCCGTCGTGCCAGTCCACCTGGGTCGACCCGATCAACTGGTGCATACGTGTGAGGTCCATCGGAATGCTGGGAAGCGTCTGGTCGGTGTACAGGAACTTCGGCTCCTTCCCGATCAACTGGCCGATGTAGGCACACCATTCCTCGATACTCACCGACGCACCACCCCAATTGGTCACGGTGGCGGGCACGGCGGCCACGTGCAACAGCGTGGGGATCTGAGCAATATAATCGTCCTCGTGTAGCAGGTTGTAGGCGCTGGGTTTGTCCGTGTGCACCGCGACCGGCTGCCCTGCAAGCATCGCGTCCAGGTGCATCGATGGCCAGCCGCCATTGTTCCCGTAGGGCACGCTGAGGCGGGCAATGGTGGTCGGAATGTTCCACTGGCGAGCCGCGAAACGGGCCATCGCTTCGGCCGCGATCTTGGTGATGCTGTAGGTCGGCAGAATCGTGTGGTGGTTGTCGCCGAGCGCGTCGGTTTCCTTGCGCGGGTTGTGGCCGTCCAGTTGGTAGACGCCGCCGGTGGAGCAGTGTAGCCAGGCCTTGGCCTTGCGCGTACGATACATGAGGCGGCCGAGCCCTTCGGCGTTGGCGGCCATGTCGTAATCGAAGTTGCCACTCTTCAGCACGGCAAAATCGAGTACGTACGTGAAATCCTCCGGCACGTTGTCAAAGGAGTCCTTGGCCAGGTCAGCCGGAATGCACTTGACGCCCAGCGACTCCATGACGCCGCGGTCGGCGGGATTGCTGAAGCGGGCGAGCCCGTGGACCTCGTTGTGCTTGGCAAACTCGCGGGCGATCGGCAGGGCCACCTGGCTCGCCGGGCCGGTGATCAGAATCTTCTCGTTCTTGAGCATGCAATTCTCCTCTTGCGGTAGGCGCTTATTTCTTGGCGAAGCCGTTTTCGACGATCTGCAGGCCCGGCCGGTTGGCCATCTTTTCGATGCTGATGAAGATCGGATCGTAGCCGGTGAACTTGATCTTCCACTGCCCGTTCAGTTTGACGTACTCATCCTGGTAGTAGGCAGCGCCTCGATGAATCAGGCCGTCTTTCAAGTCGAAGTCCTCATATTCCAGCGCCCACAAACCGGTAGCCGTGGTGGGGCTGGTGAAGGTGATCTCCGGATGATGACAGTGACGGTAGCCGAAGAACTCGGGCGGATCGTGCGCGTCGACGAGGAATTTGATGATCGCCTCCGGGCTGTCAAAGGTGTACTTCCCGCCGCTGTACGCCGACGTCGCATCGTCGGTGAAACACTCGCGTAGTTCCTGCCAGCGCTTCAAGTCGAGACACCTGACGTACTTGTACTTGAGCTGCTTGATCGCCTCCATCTCCTGCAAATCGTACATGGTAACGAGCCCTCCCGTTGGTTAGCGGCGGGGCTGGAACCCGCCGGTTGCGGCCGACACCCAGGACTGCGGAATTGCCGAGTTATCATTCTGGTTACCTGAGAGCGCTTCAGAGCGCTAGAGCAATATCGGTCGACACGGCGAGCACCCGGCCGCCCCCCCCGGGTCAAGTTGGTCGGCCACCGCGTGCAGCCGCTCAGCTGACCGCGCGCCAAGCGCCACCCGCGCCCCGTCCCGCAGGCACAGGCGCGCCACCTCAAAGCCCAGAACCAAACCGACCCCGGACACCACCACAACTTTATCGTTCAACATCTGCTCTCCCGCGTGCAGGGCGCGATCCCCCTGATCGGCAGCGAGTCGTAGCACAGCGCATTTATTCGATCAAGTGCTCTGTTTACAGAGAGAAGTGGATTTTATGTTGGCGCGCGGTGCGTGGCGGTGGTCAATTCCCGCCGTACGTGTCGTCGGCTTGACTGATCAGGTGTTCGAGCAGACGCTGCTCGGCCGCGCGATAGGCGACGGTGCGCAACATCTCCTGCGTCTGGTGCGCCAGCGGGATGGCCGCCAGGTAGCCGACCACCTGCGCGGGCGACAGATGATCGATGGCCTCTTCCATCGCCTGCATGACGCCCTCGGGAATCGACGGCACACTGACCTGCCCCGCCATGTCGAGCGCCGCGGAAAATCGCTCGGTGAATTGGCGCTTGGCTTCTTCTTTCTCGCCCTCACTGCACTCGACGCGCAACTTGGCGGCGGCCTTGTCGAATAGCCTGTCAAATGCAATCAGCACTGCTTCTTTTCCCGTCATCGCCCTTCCTCAGCCGGCGCTGTCCCGCCAAACTAACCACACCCCCACCCGCAATCAAGCCTCACCGCTGTCACCACGACACCGCCGCAGCGGCGCCCGCGTCACACTTTCCGATTGACTGCCTCCACCGTCCTTCCTAGACTGCAGCCGCGAATCAGCGTGAGGGCGCTATGGCAGCGAAACGAGCGTGGCTCTGGATGGCGGGCGGTGCAGCGGCGCTCTGGTGTGCTGCGGCCTTGGCACAGACGGTGTACAAGTGGACGGACGAACATGGAGTGATTCATTTCGCCGACACACCACCGTCCGGCGGTCGCAAGGTCGAGGAACGACACCTGCCTGGCCCGCCCGCAAGCCAAGCGAATGACGACGCGCCGGCCGAGATGCGCACGCCACGATCCGATGCGCTGACCCGGCGGGAGCCTGGCGCGCCGGGGCCGGCGCAGGTCATTCTGGCCTCGCGCAAGACGCCGCGGACCGGACCGTCCTCGCTGCACATCCAGGGCGAGGTGCGCAACGTCGGCGGTAGCGATGCCGCGCGGGTTGCGGTCACCGTCGCCGCGGTCGATAGCAACGACGGCTCGTCTTGTGTGCAGGAAGAGATTGGCGTCAATCCACCCACGCTGCGTCCCGGGGAGACCGGTAGCTTCGATACGAACATCGACAAACCTTGCTTGCTCGGCCAGCCCACGATCGACATCGCGCCGGTGTGGGACTGACCGACGGCCACCCGTGCGGCAGCGATCCGCAACACTGGGTACTGCGCCACCCGAAGCGTCGGCGTGGCTGTACACTGCTCAGCCTTCGGGATAGACGCATTCTGGCAGTGATCGCAACGAACATGCCGATCGAGTACCGCAAGGATAACGGCGAGTTGGTGTGGGTGCGCAATCCGTTTACGGGAACCGTCACCTATTTTACCCATCTCCACAAGAAGCGCAGTGGTTTCGCGCGCCGCACCCGAGACGAGCTGGTGCGCGGCGCGCGTGTCGACCATGCGACCGCCGCGGCGCACCTGCGCCAGGAGCTGGAAGCGGCGCAACGCACTTGCCCGTTCTGTCCCGGGAACGAAGATCGCACGCCGCCGGAGGTGCTGCGGGTGGCGGCGCGTACCGTGTTTTCCGAGCGGCGGGACGCCGACTGGCTGATTCGCGCCGTCCCCAATCTGATTCCGCGGATCCCGGAGTGCTGCACCGGCGGCCGCAACGAGTCGTACGTGGTCATCGAAGATCGACGCCACTTCGCCGACAACCCGCAGCGCCACGAGGACCTCTTATACTCAGCCTTACTGCCCTTGCCACACTTCCAGGCGTTGCTCGCCGCGGATGTCGACGTCG
>JAGDMS010000346.1 GCA_017860575.1 Deltaproteobacteria bacterium
GGCCGCTTGAACCGCAACAGATTTGCAAGGCTGCGCTGTGGATTGAGCGTCATTCGCATGAAGCACTGCCAGCCAAAACTCGAACTGCCAGACTCGAACTTCTTGATGACGAAGCGGTCTAGAGCGTCTTCCAGGACCGTCATGCCAAGCCCGCCCACCGGGGTGACGACCAGGTCGGTGTAGCCCGCCGTGCCGTCCTTCTTGCCCACGTGCCCGATGGTGGCCTCGCTGATCGGCCCAATTTCGAACTGCGTGCTGTACGCCGCGGCCCACGCCATCCCCTTCAAACGGCTGCGCCAATAGCCGCCGTCCATGCTCAATTCCTGGCGGATGCCGGCGGGATCATTCTGAATCTGGATGAAACCCGCCACTCCTCCCTGCATGGGGTGGGCGATGTAATTCGTGAAAATGCCGTCTCCGTCGCCCCATCCATGGATGTTCTTGATGCAGGTCCAGTAGTCTTTGAGAAACTTGCCCTGAAATTGCGTTCTGGTCTTGGTCTGGGTAAGGCGCAACGAGTGCTCGATGCTGAGGAATAGAAACGACTGCTGGAGGGCCGGCCCCCACCGGAACCCTTCTTGCCGTTCAATTTCGCCGGTGAATGATCCCTGAACCGGCGGATCCGGCTCAGCGAAAGCGCATGTCGCCGTCAGCAGCGCGATGATGAACAGCCCAATCCTGACCATAGACCCTGCTTCTCCCAGCCTCAAGTTACTATTGTAAATCGAACGAACGCGCCTCGAAAGCCCCGACTACGCCGGCACCTTGGGAACGTTGGCGCCCATGCGCCGTGTGGGACAGGTGGAGGACGTCGCCGCCGCGGCAGCGGGTAGCTATCGCCCCGCGCCGCAATCCGACGGGTCCCCGCGAAGTTTCGCCAAGCCGTGTCCCAAGGCCGGCAGGATTGCCTCCAGGTTTTCGACCGCGCCGCGCTCGGAGCCCGGCAGGCTGATGATCAGCGTGCGTTTCCGGATGCCGGACACGCCGCGTGAAAGCATGGCCGCCGGCGTCTTCTCGATCGACGCGCGCCGCATGGCTTCGTCCAGGCCCGGGGCCGGCCGCTCGATCACCGCCGCCACGGCTTCCGGTGTGACATCGCGCGGGGCGAAACCCGTTCCTCCCACCGCCAGTACGAGGTCGATCGAGTGCCCGTCGCTGTAATGCTTGAGGCGCGCGGCAATCTGGTCCCGCTCATCCGGGATAATCTCGCCGGCGTACACGTGCGCTGGCAGGGAGCGCTCCAACAAGCGCCCGACCGCCGGCCCCGCCGTGTCCGCTGTCTCTCCGCGCGAGCAGCGGTCGCTGATGGTAAGCACCACGGCCTGGAACTCCTCCCGTGGGACAACTTGCAGAACTCGGACCGCATCCCCGGCCTTTACCGTGCCGCCACCGAGCACCCGCGCGAACACGCCGAGCCGCGGCATAATGCAATCACCGGTCTGTTCGTAAATAGCGCAGCGCTGATGGCAATCCTTCCCGATCTGGGTCACGCTCAACTCGACCTCGCTGCCGAGTCGCAGGCTGCTCCCGAGACCGAGCGCCCCGAGATCGATGCCGGACAGAATCAGGTTCTCGGCGAAATCGCCGGACTTCAGATCGGGCAGCGCGCCGGTTCGCACCGCCTCAATATCCCCAGCGTCAAGCAGGCTGAGTTGCCGGTGTGACGGCCCCGCGTGCGCGTCTCCTTCGATGCCGTGATTGGCGACGAAGCGCGCCTCGGGCCGGGGGGACTTCTTCTGCCCCTTCGTAGTGCTGACGCAGACGGCTTCAACCCTGCCCATGCGGCTCCTCATCCCTTGTCCAATGCCCGGACTTGCCGCCCGCCTTCTCCATCAACCGGATCGGCCCGATCTCCACTCCCTTGCCTGCGGACTTCACCATATCGTAGACCGTCAGCGCGGCGACCGCTGCCGCGGTCAGTGCTTCCATCTCCACACCGGTCTTGCCCTCACACGCGACTCGGGCCTCCAGGCGCACCCAGTCGCCGTCCAGCGTGGCATCCACTTCAACGATGTCGAGAGCCAGGGGGTGGCACATCGGGATCAATTCGCTGGTGCGCTTGGCGGCCATGATGCCCGCCAGCCGGGCCGTTTCCAGCACATTCCCTTTCGCCACGCCGCCCGAGTGCCGCAGCATTTCCGCGATGGCCGCGCCCACATTCACCCAAGCCTCCGCCCGCGCCGTCCGGGCCGTCACGGCTTTGTCTGTCACGCCGACCATTCGCGCCTGGCCCGCCGATGAAACGTGCGCAAGCCTTGAGTTGGGGTTCCGGTCGTTCTTCATGCGAAAAGCTCCACCCCAGCGGTGACGCCAAGAATCCTCACGGTCTGCAAGGTCTCCGTCTCCCTGTCTCCCAGTCTCCCCCTCGCCTGGTCCCTTCGGCGACCGCTACATGGCTGAGCTGATCTCAACCACCAATCCCCACCATCGCGCACGGCTGGGCAAATGCCCTGTCACGCCGCTTCATGCCGAAGGCCCGTTCGACCGCCGCGTCGAGCGCCTTCACGTCCGCCGCGGTCTTGCCTCTCAGCAACGGGGCGAGAGGGATTCCGTCAGGCCGTGCCAGACACCCAATCAGCACTCCCGTCGAAGTGAGCCGCAGCCGCGGGCAGCCCGCACAGAACGGCTCGCTGTAAGGCGAGATGAAACCGATGACCACGCGTCCACCGCGGCCGTCCTCGCCCAGCCAGTTCCGGCTCGTGGCCTCCGGGTCGACCGGCAGCGCCGCCAGCGCGAACTCCGCGGCCAGCCGCTGGCGCACCTCCTCGCTCGATACGAACAGGTCCTCGAACCCGGCCGCCGCCACACCGATCGGCATCAGCTCCAGGAAGCGTACCTGGCAATCGCGCCTCATCGCGAAACGCACCAGATCGATCGTCTCGTGGTCATTCCGCCCGCGCAGCACCACCGTGTTGAGCTTGAGCGGCCGCAAGCCGGCGCGCAGTGCGGCTGCCACCCCCTCCAGTGTGTTTCCCAAAACCCCGCCGCCACTGAGGGCCGCGAACGTTGCCGGATTGAGCGAGTCCAGACTGATGTTGACGCGGTTGAGCCCAGCCTGCTTCAGCGTCCTGGCGACGCCCTCCAGCCGCTGTCCATTCGTGGTCAACGCGATGTCCGGCACGCCCTCGGCCGCCAGCATCGCAACCAGTCTCTCGATCCCCGGCCGCATCAGCGGCTCGCCGCCGGTGAGGCGCGCCTCCGTTACCTTGTAGCGCGTCTTGATCAGCCGGACGAGGCGCACGATCTCGTCATAGGACAGGATTTCTTCCGGCGCAACCTTGAGGGCGCTCACGACCGGGGCGCAGTACGCGCAGCGCAACTCGCAACGGTCCGTCACCGAGATCCGCAGCGAGACGGTCTGACGCGCAGGTCCCCGCGTCATGGGAGCGGCCTCCACGGCCGAAACGCGACGGACTCGCCCGCGGCGAATCGGGTCCGCTCGGGAGGCAGCAACACCACTCCGTCAGCATGCCCGGCCGACACCAAATCAGCGCTGCTGCGGAAAGGCACGGGAGCGGCGGCCAGTCCATGCTCGCCCATCACCACACGCGCCAGCGCACACCGCACAAAGCCACCCTCCGCCTCGACGGACTCCGCCAGCGGCAGCATCCACGCGGTGCGACACTCCTCGGCAGGGCAGCCCGCCAACCGCCTCAGAGCGGGAAGCACGAACTCATGGAACGCGGTGAGCGACGAGAGCGGATTGCCCGGAAGCCCAAAGACGTGCCGGTTGTGCGCTGCCGTGGCGTACAGCGTCGGCCTGCCCGGCCGCATGCGGAGCCGGTGGAATTGCACCTTCGCACCGGTTGCCTCGACGGCTTCGCGGACGTAGTCGTACTTCCCGACCGACACGCCGCCCGTGAACAGAACGACTTCGTGCCGCGCCAGCGCGCGGCTCAACGCGGCGACGAGAACGCCCGGCTCATCCGCGACTGAGCGGTAGCCGCTTGCCCCGAATCCCCACTGAGCCAGGGCCGCGCTCAAAGCAGGCCCATTCGAATTCCGGATCTCGTGCGGGCGGACGCGGTCCGCGACGGCGCGCAGTTCCGAGCCCGTGCAGAGTATGGCGACCTCGGGCCGGGCGTGCACCTTGAGGGAGGCCTTCCCGACCGCTGCACAAACGCCGGCCCGCATGGCGTCAATCCGAGCGCCGCGCGGCAACAGCGACGTTTCCTTCCGCGCATCCTCGCCTCGCGGATGGATATTCGCTCCTCGGGACGCCGGCGAGTGGATGGTGACCAGACCGCCGTTTTCCTGCGTGTCCTCGACCATGACCACGGCGTCGGCGCCGGGCGGGACGTTCGCGCCGGTGAGGATGCGCACACAAGTCCCTGACTCCACGCGCCGGCGGCTGGCGCTTCCCGCGGCTACCTCGCCGATGACCCGCAGCGTGCACGGCGTTTCCTGCAAGTCCTCGTGCTGCACGGCGTAGCCGTCCATCGAGGCACGATCCGCCGGCGGCAAATCCCGGTCCGCGCGCACCTCTTCCGCCAGACAGTACCCCAGCGCGTCCGCCAGCGGAACCCGGACCGCCTTCAGCGGGCGAACCTGCTTCAGGATGATGGCCCATGCTTCGCCGGGAGTAATCATCGGGCGCCCCCAGTCAGGCGTTCGTACGCGTCGCGATCGTCCACATCCTTAAGTATCCCGCTGTCATCCACGTCCACGTAGGCCGCGTGCTCGCGATGGCGGCGGATCACATCCCGGGCTTGTGCCTCCAAGGGCAGCGCGAGAAACTCCGGGATCAGATCGGCCGCCGCGCAGACCGGGTGGCCGTGTTTGCCACCCGATCTGGGGACGACCAGCAACTCGGCTGCCACGCGCTCCTGGAACCGCCGGGCCAGCCGTGCCACGGTCGAAGGCAGCACCGCGGGGTGGTCCACGGGAGTGAACATCACTCCACCGGCATCCGAGGGAACGGCGGTCAGTCCGCACTGCAGCGAACTGAACTGTCCCCACTCGTGGTACTGGTTGGTGACAAATGTCGCCAGA
>JAGDMS010000347.1 GCA_017860575.1 Deltaproteobacteria bacterium
CCGTCTCCCATGAAATGATGTTGCTCGAAGATCAGCCGCACGCGATCGCCGCCGCGTTCCCCGTCGACTTCCACCTGCGATGCATGACCGAACGGCTCGTCGCCCGTGCCTACGGTCAGTGCCGCCTGCCCGGCAGCGGAGGCAGCGTACTGGGTCAAGAAATCCAACGGCGACATGTTGATGCCCGGCACGCGTTCGTGACTCCCCAGTCCCAGCCGCACCAGAGCACGCATCAGGTCGTCGCCTGCCTGCGGGAAGAAGTAGGAGCGGATACTGACCTCCTCTACGCCTTTGATGAACCGCGGCAGGGTCACCGGCTCACCGTGCCCGCTGAAGTACGCGGGATACGTGCCGAAGGGCGGCAGGAACGAGACATCACGCCGCCCCCCGAAGGCCGGTACCTTCTGATAACGACCATCGAGGAACTGCGTCACCTCCCCGTCCACCATGTGGAAGAGGTGATCCCAGACCGCCGGCGAAAAGGAGCCACCCACGAAGGGCACGACCCAACAGAGGCGGATGGCGCGGACACGATCGAGGCGGTTCGCACCAAGCCGCGCCAGCACGTTGGTAAATCCCGGCGTACTGCCGCAGCCGATCAGCACTTTGATCCCGGCGTCGGCCGCGCGCCGATCGTACGCGGAGTCTACGATGAGCCGCGCCGCCACGTCGTGGTCATCGTTGATGTCGACGTAATCGATGCGGGCCTCGATGGCGGCATCGATCACCGGCAGCGCGCGACGGTAAAACGGCCCCACCGCGTTGAACACCAGATCCACACCAGCCATCGCGGACCGCACGCTCTCGCGCCCGGTCACGTCCACGCGCAGCGCGCGCGCGGCCGCGCCGATCCGCGCAGCGACGGCCTCCGCGGCCGCGACATTGTAGTCCCCGATCACGAACTGGATCTCCGGGTGGCTCGCCGCGAGTTGAGTCGCCACATCTCCACCAACACTTCCACAGCCAAGAATGAGGATTCTCATGTCTCCATCTCTCTCTAGTATTCCCTGCCGCTTCCTAGGATGCGGTGAAGTAATCGGTGAGCTGCAGCCGCCCGTTTACCAAGGCGTAGCCCCACCCTTTCATGGCCTTGGCGCCGGGGCGTTTATTTGACATGCAGCTCCACCCGGCGATTCTGCGCCCGTCCGTCCGCGGTGTCGTTGGACGCCACGGGCTTCGACTCGCCCATGCCCTCTGCGGTGATCCGGGAGGCCGCGACCCCATGCTCGACCAGGTAGCGCCGCACCGTATCCGCACGCCGGCGGGACAGGCCCAGGTTATACTGCTCCGTGCCGACGCTGTCGGTGTGGCCTTCAACAACGATGTCCACGCTGCCTTCTTGCTTCAGCACCTGCACCGCCTCGTCGAGGATCGGCTTGGCATCGGCCTTCAGCGTCGCCTTGTCAAAATCGAAGTGCACACTGCGCAGCACGATCTTCTTCTTCGCCGGCGGCGGAGGTGGCGGAGCGGCCTGGGTCACGGGCGCCGGTGGGGCCGGCGCACTTTCGCCCGCCGTGAAGTTGTACGTGAGTTGGAGCCCGAAGGTTCGTGGGTTGCCGTAATTGTTTCCGGACCAGCCCACCGATGGCCCGAAGTCGACACCGAAGGTGCGATACTTTCGGTCGAACAAGTTGCGACCGAACACGGCCAGGTCGAGACTGCCCTTCTGCAGCGGGATGCCGACGAACTGCAGCCGCCCGTTGACCACGGCATAGTTCCACCCCTTCATGGCACGGGCGCCATCGGTGTTGTCATTGGTTATGAACGTGACCTGATCCTGCCAATAGGTATCGGCATGTAGCGAAAGGGTGCCATGGCTCGTCGGTGGCGCCGTGTACGAGAACCCGAGCGTGAACTGGTTCTTGGGGGTGAAAGCGAAGGACCGTTGGTCTTTCACATCCTCGAGAACGGGATTCCCGTTGGCATCGAACACCGGCAGACCGTCGGCGTCGAACTTCTGGTCGAGAAATTCCTTGAACTTCGGCGCCACGTACGCGTAGGTCGCGGTCAGATCAACGCCGCGCAGCGGGGCGGCCGCCACTTCGACCTCACTCCCCCAGATCTCTGACGAGGCGGCATTCGTTTGCACGTTCGCTGTACCGGTGGTCGGGCTGGCCCGAAAGACACTCACCTGCTGGTTGGTGTAATCGCTGTAGAACCCGTCGGCATTGACGCGCAGCCGGTTGTCGAACCACTGCGACTTGAAGCCCGCTTCGTACTGCAGCACGATTTCCGGTTGGAACGCCGTCGAGAACGAGATGGGGTCCTGGGCCGTCCCGTTGAACCCGCCGCCCTTGAAGCCACGCGCCACGCGGAAATAGGTCATCAGTTCATCGGTCCACTGGTACGCGATGTCGCCCATCGGGGAGACCCCGGGGGTACCGCTGCCGTGTAGCCCACCAAAGGCCTTGCCGGCCGAAGCCGTAAAATCGTTGAGCCCGAATATTCCTTGGTTACAAAAATCGATATAGCCCCCCTGCCCATCCGGTATGCCTACGAGAGCGCACTTGAAGAAGCGGTCAATATGAAACTGTTCTTGGGTGAAACGGAGGCCCACCGTCACACTGAGCTTATCGCGCAAGATCGGCGGGGTCCAGGTCGCCTGCCCAAACCCCGCGTAGGATTTGATCTTGGTGTGGTTCGTGTGGGGGAAATTCGCAATAAAGTCGCCCCCCAGGAACGAGAGATCCTTGTGGGACACGTACTCGCCGTAGTAGTACGCCCCCACTACGTACTGCAGACGTGGCCCGCTTCCGACCCACTGCAGCTCCTCGCTCCAGTGCTGGATGTCCTGGCGCGTGGAGGTGTCCAAGAGGTGCATGGGGCTGCCGGCGAGACTCTGATCTTGCTGCACGAAGAAGGAGCGATAGGAGGAGATCGACTTCACGGTGACATTGCCTAGCCGTCCGACCTCCCCCAAATCCCACGCCGCGGTCAGGGTGTGCATGCGATTGTTCCCGTCGTCCTTCAGGCGATGCAGGCTGAAGTCCTCCATGTACGTGCGGTCGTTGGCGATCGCATCCACCCGGTTTCTGTGGACGAAGGGATTCAGATCGTAGGCACCGCCATCAACCGGCCCCCCGGGGTACACATAGGTATCCTGAAACGCGGTGGGCGCGTCGCGATAGCGGTGGTAGGCGAAGGAGTAATCAACAGCGATCTCCTTCGTCGGCTGCCATCGCAGCGCGGTCCTAGTAAAGACGCGATTCAGGTTGTCGAAATTGGCGCTGCCGTTCCCGGTGTTGGTATAGAAGCCATCGTGCGTCTTGTAGCCCGCCGTTTCTCTGAGGCTCAGCGTCCCCACGGCGTCTGACTGCAGGAACCCGTTCTTGCCGATCAACGGCACATTCAATGTGGCTTGCCCCTTGAAGGTGTCATAGTTACCGACTTCGGTACTGACGCTGGCCGAGCGCTGCTCGTCCGGCTTCCGGGTGATGAAATTGATCGCCCCACCAATGGTGTTCCGACCGTAGAGCGTGCCCTGGGGGCCGCGGAGAACCTCGACACGCTCGAGGTCGTCGAGATCGAAGTTCGATCCCAGTACCCGCGACACGTAAACACCGTCGATGTACATCCCGACTGCCGGCTGCACCGTCTCGCTCGGATCGCCCTGCGCCAAGCCGCGCATGGTAATCGTCGTCGCGGACGAACTCCCCGGGCTCATCGTGATGCGCACGTTCGGCACCGCCTCGCCGAGATTGATGACGTCCGAGACGCCTTTCTGCGCGAGCGTGGCGCCGGTGAGCGCCGTGATCGAGATGGGGGTCTCCTGAATGTTCTCTTCGCGCTTCTGCGCCGTCACGGTGATCTCTTCGATTTCGATTGCCGTCGGCTTGCCTTGCTTTCCCTCCTTCGCGGTCTGCGCCCCGCTGGCCGTCGGAACAACCGGCGTGAGCGCCGCCACCAGAATACAGAACCGTATCGATCTCCCGATATCCGCCATTGGTTTCCCCTCGCTCTCCGCGTTGGCCCTCACCGTCACATACGTAAGATGACCGCACGCCTAGCATGAGCGAAACTCCTAAGTCAACACATGTCGAAATAGTTTCTGGACGCACGCACAGCTGGCCCTGTCGGCCCTCGCGCCACCGGAGCGGGCGACGCGCGTCGCCGGCGGACGCCGAACCGGCGCTGGTCGACGGCGTTAGCCCCGTCGCGGATGAGCGGGGGGCGCCGGCTTCGCTACACGGATGAGCGTCTCGGCAAGCTGGTTGACGAAAGCAGGCTCCGGACGTTTCTTCTCGAAAACGGTCCGCACAATGATGGGCGCGTACAGCATGGTGAGCAGCAGATCGGGAATCGCGTCCTTCGGCAGTTCACCCCGAGCGATCGCACGTTCGATGGGGCGTCGCAGCTTGCGTTGCACCGGCATCCACGATTTGAACATCCATTGACTGAACGCCGGATCCGCGTTGGCAGCGATGGCGGCGTTCATGCCGATCTCCGCCGGATCCCAAGCGAATTCGGCCAGCGCGCGCGCCAGTGCGTGTACGTCCTGTCTCCAGCTCCCCGTATTCGGAATCTCGAGCCGCCGGTTGTGCAGCGTGAGCGCTTCCCGCACCAGGTCGGCACGGGTGGGCCAGCGTTTGTAGAGCGTGCTGCGATGGACACCGGTGCGCTCAGCGATGGCTCCCATGCTGAAGTGCACGTTCCCATCCTTGAGCATTTCGAAAACCGCCTGTGCGACCGCCTGACGTATCCGTTCGGTGCGCCCGCCCGGGCGCATGTGCCCGCGGGGCTGGCGATCACCCGATCCTTCGTGGCGCGCTGCCGCAGCCGCTTCCGCTCTGTTCAGTGTGAGCGGACCGGCCGTTGCCGCAACCGTCCGTGATACAGTGTGGCGCCGTCGTGCGTCGTCTCTCATTCTTGCCTGTCTCGAGCGGGCCGCGCTTGCCAGCCTCGTTCCGGATCAATAGATCCGCTCACCTTCGCGAACCGGATGCTGTCTACCCTTCGAGACTCCCCATTTCA
>JAGDMS010000022.1 GCA_017860575.1 Deltaproteobacteria bacterium
TGTAACCCCCGGCCCGATCGCGTCCACGACGCCGGCGCCTTCGTGGCCGATGATGATCGGCGGCCGCATCGGGACGATGCCGCGCTGGATGCTGAGATCGCTGTGGCACACGCCACTCGCCGCCAGCCGCACCAGCACCTCGCCTTGCTGGGGCGCCTGCAGCTCCACCGGCTCGATCTTGAATGGTTCATTGTATCCATACAGCACGGCGGCACGCATCTGCATCCTCCATCTCCGACTGTTGACTTGTTCCGGAAACACCCTTCGATGAGTTCAGGGTGAGCGGAACTCACCGTGTTCAATGAACTCTGAGACCGCCCGTGCTGAGGCTCTCGAGGCACGTCTGCGCATTCGGCGTCGGGCTCCTTCGCGTGCGGCAGTTCACCTGGCGTCGGTGCGCGGCCAGTCGTCCAATTCGAGCAAGTGCAGCACGTTGTCCTTCAGCGTTGTGATCTCGCGCGTGAAGTGCGGCTTGCGCGGCCCGATCATGGACAAGATGGCCATGCCGAGGAGGCTGGCGGAGGCCAGCGTGCGCACCGGGTCGATGGTGGCGGGATCGACGCCGAATTCCCCGAAGAGGTCGGTCCAGATCTGCTTGTTGGACCCGATGATGATTTCTTCCTGACGTGCCTTGAGTGCGCTATCGCCCCGTTCGCGGCGCCGGTCGAGCACGATCTCGAGGAAGGCGTGGAACGACGGGGCCGTCAACCGTTGCCAGGTCTCGTCCACCAGCCAGGAGACGCGCTCGCGTGGTGTCCGCGCCCCGCCGGCCATGGCCTGCGCCACGCTTTTCGACAAGTTGCCGAAGCTGCGCTCCAGGACCGCCAGCAGCACGGAGTCCTTGTCGCCGAACTGGTGCACGATGGCCCCCCAGGTCACCCCGGCGCGCTTTGCGATGCGCGCCGCGGTGGTCTTGCTCAGCCCTTCGTCGGCAATGCAGTCGACGACTGCCTGAATGACCTTCTCGCGCGTCAGCGCGCTGCGTTCCGACTGCGTGCGCCGCGGCGGCCGTGTTGCCTTCGGTCGCTGATCGGCGGCACCGAGCTGCGTCGCTGTTCCTACCCGGGTCATGCTGTGTGTGCGATTGACACAAAAAAACCGAACGGTCAATATGTAGCCCGCGCAGGGACGGCCGCGGGCACGGGGGAGGTCCGCCGGCCACGCCGCAGGAGGGAGCATGGAACGCATGCAGCAGCGATTCGACCTGACCGGCAAGGTGGCGCTGGTCACCGGCGGGAGCCGGGGGCTCGGGAGGGCCATGTCGTTGGGGCTCGCGGACGCGGGCGCGGATGTGGTGGTCGCCAGCCGGACGCTCAGTGCCTGCGAAGCGGTGGTGGCCGACATCCACGCCCTCGGGCGTGAGGCGCTTGCGGTCGACTGCGACATGCGCAATTGGGCGGACATCGACCGCTTGGCGGAGCGGACCTACGGCCGCTTCGGCCGGTGCGACGTGTTGGTGAACAACGCGGGGATCATGCAGACCCCGTCGCCGTTGGTGCAGACGGACAGCGCGTTGTTCGACGAGTTTTTCGAGGTGAACGTCAAAGGGCCGATGCGCCTGGCGACCCAGGTGGCGCCGCGCATGGGCGCCGCCGGCGGCGGCTCGATCATCAACGTCATCTCGATCGGCGGCCTCAAGCCGGGTCCCAATCTCGGCATGTACTGCTCTAGCAAGGCGGCGCTCCAGGCGCTCAGCCGCGTCATGGCGGCGGAGTGGGCCCCGCTGAAGGTGCGCGTCAACGCCCTGGCCCCCGGACCGTTCCGCACCGACATGATGGAGGACATGGACGAGCGCATCCCTGGCTTCATCCAGCACTCCGTGAGCACCAACATGCAGAAGCGGATGGCGGAGCCCGACGAGATTGTCGGCGCCGTGCTGTTCCTGGCCAGCGACGCCTCGAGCTTCGTCACCGCGCAGACCCTATCGGTGTGCGGGGGGTACGGCTGAGATGCTGCGCTCTCCAGATCGACGGGAGTAACAAAGATCTTCGTGCTCGTGCTCAGCGAAGCGTGTTCGTAAGCGTTTCCCGCGCTCGGCAACGCCGATTACGAGCACACGCACGAATTGGCTTGTGGGCGAGAGGCCGCGCTGCGGTTTTGTGCGCAGTTTCGCCGCCGAAACGCGCGCCTGGGAGCGCAGGTGATGCATAAGGCGGCGCGAACCGGTATCATCTCATGATTCACGGAGGTGGCATGAATCTCAACTTGCTCGATCCCGAGCTGTATCAGGGCGATCCGCACCCGACCTTTGCCTGGCTGCGGCAGAACGAGCCGGTGCGCTGGGACGCGCGTCACGGCGTTTGGCTGATCACCAAGTACGCCGACGTTGTGTACGTCTCCAAGAATCATGAACTGTTCTGTTCCGGGCAGGGCATCCGCCCGAACAGCAACCGCAAAGCCGGTCTGATCACCATGGACGAGCCACGTCACGGGCAGATGCGGCGTTTGGTCAATCGCGGCTTCACCCCGCGCATGGTCTCGCGGCTCGAGCCGCACATGCGGGAGATCGTCACGGAATGCATCGACCGCGTTGCCACCCTGGGAGCCTGCGATTTTGTGCCGACACTGGCGGTGCCCCTGCCGATGTTAGTGATTGCCGAACTGCTCGGTGTGCGCACGGAGGACCGTGAGCGCTTCCGCGTGTGGTCCGATGCCATCGCGGCGCAGGACGGACAGCCCGATGACTCCGTTCCCGTGGCCGAGGCGCAGCGGGCGTTGGCGGAGTACGCTGCCTACCTCGTCGACATCATCGAGGACCGTCGCCGCAACCCGCGCGACGATCTCATCAGTGTGCTGACGCACGCCTCGGACGAAGGCATGCTCAGTGCCGACTTTACGCAGATGGCGAACGACGAGTTGCTGGGCCTGCTGATGCTGCTGTTAGTGGCGGGAAACGAGACGACGCGTAATTCGTTGAGCGGAGGGGTCCTCGCGTTCAGCCAGCACCCTGCCGAGTACGACAAGCTGCGCGTCCGCCCCGAACTGCTGCCCGCCGCGATCGAGGAAATCCTGCGCTGGAGTTCCCCGGTGATCAACTTCCGCCGGACGGCCACGCGCGACACGGAATTGCGGGGGCAACGGATCCGCGCGGGCGACCAGGTGGTGATCTTCTACTCGTCGGCGAACCGCGACGAGGAAGTCTTCGCGGATGCGGATCAGTTCCGGATCGACCGGAACCCGAACGAGCATCTCGCCTTTGGCATCGGCAACCACTTCTGCCTCGGCGCCAACCTGGCACGGCTGGAGATGCGGGTCATGTTCGAGGAATTGCTTCACCGCCTTCCCGATATCCGGCTGGCCCCGGGAGCCGTGCCGGCGTACGCCCACTCCGCCGTGTTGCGCAGCATCGACTCACTGCCGGTGGTCTTCACCCCGGAACGCAAGGCGGCCTGATCAGTGGGTGCGCTCAGGTGACCATCCGAGCCCCAGCCCAATTCGTTGAAGGGGCTACGGCTCGGGCTAATGCCGGACCGGGCAACGATCCTCAAGATTCCCAGAGGTGGTCAATCGCGTCGTAGGGCATGTCGAACACCCGCGGCCCGTCGGGGAGATTGAGCGGCTCCGTGTGCAGGAACGCGGGCAACCGGTCGTCAGCCTGGCCCATGCCAGCGGCGCGATTGAATTCCAGTTCCGCCTGGATCGTCTGCCGGCCCAGCTCCAGCACGTCTTGCGCTGTCCATTGCCGGCCGAGGTGTGCAGTCAGCAGGCTCGCCATGTCCTCCGGGGTCGGGTTCGAAAATTGACAGAGTCCGACGCTGTCGACGGCGGCCATCACCAGCTGTTCGTGTCGTGACTGTTTCAACAGCGTTTCGTCGCTCACGTTGCGCGCGGTGACGAGGCCCGCGGTGTGATCCGCCCCTTGCGGGCTGGACGCGTAGGTGACGCCCATGCCGCGCAGCGTCCGCGGTTCCCACGCCGGCAGCCCTTGGCCTTTCACTGTGGGTACCCGCGCGATACCGAACACGCGGGCCACCGTCTCCGTCCCGTTGCCCAAGATCCGGCCGATGTGGCTGCCCGCGCGGATCTCTTCGAGCAACGCCACGACGCCCTTCCAGTCGCCCCAGGGAAGAACGCCTGCCTCCATCGCGACGCCAAAGGCGTTGCCGGTCTCGATGGTATCGAGGCCAATGTCGTCACATAGGCGGTCCATCTGTGCGACCGCGTCGAGGTCGTCGATCTCCAGGTTGGACCCGAGCAGGGCGAGCGTCTCGAACTCGAGTGCGGTGGTGAGCTGCTGGCCGCGCGCGTCATTGAACAGGATGGCGCACTTGATCACGCAGCCGGCCATGCAGGGCAACATCTTGCTGCCTCTGGCGGAGGCCAGCGCAGCGATGCGCTGCCCGGAAAGCTGGTCCGCTCCCGCAAATGTCCCGAGCCGGTGATTGCGTGTCGGCATGCTCTGGACGGCGTCGCGATTGACGAACCTGATCACACCGGCAGTGCCGTAGGCACTCATGTTCGCCGTTCGCGGATCCTCGAGTACCGTCTTGGCGAACGCCGTCGCGCGGGCGCGGAAGTCGTCCTTTTCGACGGACAGTGGCAGGCGCTCGATCCCCGCATCGTCGACGACGATCGCCTTGAGCCCCTTGGCCGCCATCACCGCGCCCAGGCCGCCGCGGGCTGCGTGCCGGGTCGGCCGGCCTTCCGGATCGGTGACGGCAATCGATGCGCCGGCGAGCCGGTGCTCGCCCGCTGGGCCGATGGTCACCGCGCACTGGCTCTTGCCCGAGGCAACAAGCAACGCGTGCAGTTCGTAGTTCCCCGTACCGCGCAGCGCGGTGGCGTCGGCAAATCGCGCGCCGTCCTTGTCGATGTGCAATACATATGGCGTGTTGGTGTGCGGCGCACCCTCGACAATGACGGCCGTGAACCCGAGCCGGGCCAGCTTGTGGCCGAGCCGTCCACCGACGTTGGCCTCTTTGGTGCCGCGGGTCAGCGGGCTTTTGGCGCCGAACGATGTGCGCCCGGAGGTCGTTGCCGCAGTGCCGCCGAGCAGTCCCGGCGCAAAGACCAGTTTGTTCTCGGTCGACAGCGGGTGGCACCGCGGGGGGATTTCGCGCTGGATGAGCGTTGCGGTGAGTGCCCGCCCGCCGAGAAACTGGTAGGCGGCGGGCACCGGCTCGCGCCGGGCCTCCAAGCGGCTCATGTCTATTCTCAGTAAGGTTTCGCGATTCATCGCATTGCTTTCCGGAGTCAGGTTATCCGCTCAGTACCCAAATTCGAACGGGCCTGCAAAGGCATCGGGCACGTCAGCGGCTACGCCGGCTGCCGCCGCTCCAGCGCGGCGACGCATTCGACGTGTTCCGTCTGCGGCAGCAGGTCGAACGGTTGCAACCGGGCGATATGATACCCGTGCGCGGCGAACCAGTCGAGGTCGCGCGCCAGCGTGCCCGGGTTGCAGGAGATGTACACCATTCTGCGCGGCGCGCAGGCGGCAATCGCCGCCCGCGCCTCCTCGTCGACGCCTTTGCGTGGCGGGTTGAGGGTGAGCACATCCACGCGCTCGAGCCGCTCGATCAACTCCGGCAGCACGCCGGCCACCGTGCCAACGTGGAAGCGGACGTTGTGGAAGCCATTGAGGCGGATGTTCGCCTTGGCATCGACGACGGCGAGCGGTGACTCTTCGATGCCGAAGACGAGCTTCGCCGAACCGGCAAGATAGAAGGAGAGGGCGCCGACGCCGGAGTAGAGATCGACGGCCACGTCCGCCGCGGTCGGGGCCGCCCACTGCAGGGCTTGGTCGTACAGCTTGCACGCCACCGGGGTGTTGGCCTGCAAGAACGCTCCGGCCTGCGTGCGCAGCTTGAGCAGGCCGACCCGGTCGATCAGGGCGGTCTCCCGCGTCAGCGGAACGAAAATGGTGCCGAAGATGACATTGCCGGGATCGGGATTGATGTTCTGCACGATGCTGGTCACGCCTCGAATCCGGCGCAGTTGAGCGACCACCTGCCGTGCCTGCGGGAGTTGGCGGTCGCGGGTCACCAGGATAATTTGCGCTTGCTTGGTCCAGTTGCTCACCCGCACAATGACGTAGCGCAGGGTGCCCGTGCGGGTGCGTTCGTCGTAGATCGGGATCTCCAGCCGGTCCAGCGTCGCGCGTATCCGGGCCAGCACCGGGTTGATCAGAGGGTGGTGCACCGGGCACTGGCTGATGTCGACGACCTGGTGCGAATGCGGACGGTAGATGCCCAACAACAACCCGCGGCGGGCGTGCCGTACCACCAGCTTGGCCTGATTGCGGTAGCCGAACGCGCGCGGCGAGCCGATGACCGGTGGAACCGACAGGGCCGAGAGACTCGCAAAGCACGTGAGCACCTCGCGCACGCGTTGCTGTTTCAGTTGCAGCTGCTCGCCGTACGGACGGCCGATCAACGCACAGCCGGCGCAGTTGGGGAAATGCGGACAGGGCTGGGCGGGGACGGGCGGTCGGGGGCTGGGGTGCGGTTCCCCAGCCCCTCGCTCCCGGCCCCTAGCTCCGCGCATCGCGCCGCCACTCCCCGCTACGGCCGCCCCGTTTCTCCTGTAGGCGAATGTCGCCGATCACCATGCCGCGGTCGACGGCCTTGCACATGTCGTAGATCGTCAGTGCGGCGGCGCTGACGGCCACCAGGGCCTCCATCTCCACGCCGGTCTTCCCCGTGACTTTCACCCGCGCTTCGATCTCCAGCACGCCGGGGCGGGCAACGTGGAAATCGATGCTTGCGACCTCGACCGGGAGTGGATGGCAGAGGGGGATCAACTCGGCGGTGCGCTTGGCCGCCATGATGCCGGCGACCCGAGCGACGGCCAATACCTCGCCCTTGGCGATCTTCCCGCTGCGAATCAGTCGTAATGTCTGCGGCTTCATACGCACGCTACCACGCGCCACCGCCTCTCGTTCGGTGACGGCTTTGGCGCTGACATCCACCATGCGGGCGCGGCCGCTCGCGTCCACATGCGACAGCTCCGTCTGGGCACTTACCTTGCGATTCCGACGTGGCGTCACTATAACCTCGCGTGTCTATGAACCCTCACAAACTCATCATCATCGGTTCCGGGCCAGCAGGACTGACCGCGGCCGTCTACGCCGCCCGCGCTAACCTAGCACCAATCGTGATTGAAGGCTCACAGCCCGGCGGACAACTGACGATCACCACCGAGGTGGAGAATTATCCCGGGTTCCCCAGCGGCGTGATGGGGCCGGAGATGATGGAACTGTTCAAACAACAGGCCGAACGCTTCGGCACACGTTGCGTCTACGGCGACGTTGGCCGGGTCGATCTGGCCCAGCGCCCATTCCGGCTCGGCCTCGGCAACGAAGAATACACCTGCGACGCCCTCATCATTGCGACCGGCGCGTCGGCGAAATTGCTGGGGTTGGCGTCCGAGAAGCGCCTGATGGGGCACGGCGTGTCCGCGTGCGCGACCTGCGACGGCTTTTTCTTCAAAGAGAAGGAGCTGATCGTCGTGGGTGGCGGCGACACCGCCATCGAAGAGGCCACCTTTCTCACCAAGTTCGCCAGCAAGGTCACCATCGTCCATCGCCGCGACCAGTTGCGCGCGTCGAAGATCATGCAAGATCGCGCCTTCAAGAACGGAAAGATCGCGTTCCGATGGGACTCCGTGGTGGACGAGATTTACGGGACCGCGGATACGGCGGGCGTGACCGGTGCCCGGCTCAAGAACGTGAAGACCGGCGCACTGGATGATTTCCGCTGTGAAGGCGTCTTCATGGCGATCGGCCATCAGCCCAATACGCGATTGTTCGAGGGCCAGATCGAGATGGATGCCAACGGGTACATCGTGACCCGACCCCGTTCCACCTACACCAGCGTGGAAGGGGTGTTCGCCTGCGGCGACGTGCAAGATACGGTCTACCGCCAGGCGGTGACCGCCGCCGGCTCCGGCTGCATGGCCGCCATTGATGCGGAGCGCTGGCTGGAGGGGCAGTAGACAGTAACCAGTAACCAGTGACCAGTCACAAGGAGGCACTGATCACTGATGACTGATCACTGGTCACTGGTCACTCCGGACGCGATGACGGGTACGCGGACCGCATCGGCGATGGCGCGCGTCAGGGCGAGATCGTAGCCCTCCTTGGTGCCGTCGCGGTCCATACTGGTCAGCAGTATTTCGCCGGCTCCGTAGCGCTCCATGCGTTGCGCCCACGCGACGGCATCGAGTCCGGTCGGCCGCCGACCCCCGTGCGTGTAGACTTCCCAGCGCAGCGGTTCGCTGTCGGCCACCCGCTTCGCATCGATGGCGACGACGATGCACTGGCTGCCGAATTTCTCGGCGGCGGCTTCGACAAATTCCGGGCGATGCACCGCGGCGGTGTTGATCGATACTTTGTCGCTGCCGGAGTTGAGCAGGTCGCGGATGTCCTGCAACTCGCGCACGCCGCCACCGACGGTGAGGGGCATGAACACCGTCTCGGCGGTGCGGGCGACGACGTCCAGCATGATTTGGCGGCGCTCATGCGAGGCGGTGATGTCGAGGAAGGTCAGTTCGTCTGCGCCCTCCTCGTCGTAGCGTTGCGCGACTTCGACGGGATCCCCCGCGTCGCGCAGGCCGACGAAGTTGACGCCTTTGACGACCCGGCCGTCCTTGACGTCGAGGCAGGGGATGATGCGTCTGGCGAGCATTATGGCGTTCCCCGGACCGCCCGAATGGCCTCGGGCAGGCGAACCGCGCCGGTGTACAGGGCACGACCGACGATGACGGAGTCGATGTTCGGCACCGCGCAGCTACCCACCGCAACGATGTCCGCCAACGAACCGACGCCCCCGGAGGCCGTCACCGGCAGTCGCACTGCTGCGGCGATGACGCGGGTTGCAGCGACGTTGACACCTTCCTGCGTGCCGTCGCGGCTGATGTCGGTGTAAATGATGCGGCACGCGCCGAGGTCCTCCGCCTGGCGCGCCAGGTCCACCGCGGTGACGGCGCTGGTCTCCAGCCAGCCGCGCACCGCGACCTTGCCGTCGCGTGCGTCGATGCCCACCGCCACGCGGCCGGGAAACTCACGACATGCGACACGCACGACACGCACGGTCTCGGGCTCGGCCAACGCCGCCGTGCCGAAGATGACGCGGTCCGCGCCCAGCTGCAGCAGCTCCGCGGCGCGTTCGACGCTGCGGATGCCGCCGCCGATTTCGATCGGGATCGGCAATGCCCGGCAGAGCGCGGCGATCGTCTCGGCATTCACGGGTTGGCCGCTCACCGCGCCGTCGAGATCGACAACGTGCAGGTACTCGGCGCCAGCGTCGACCCAACGGCATCCCATGGCAACAGGGTCGTTGCCGTACACGGTTTCGGCATGCAAATCGCCACGCAGAAGGCGGACGCATTTGCCGTTTTTGAGGTCAATGGCTGGGATGATTAGCATAAGCCATATGCGATCAGCCGGACCGTCTGACGATCCCTCCGAAATTCTCCAGAATCTTCAGTCCGACGGACTGGCTCTTCTCCGGGTGATACTGGGTTGCGAAAACGTTGTCGCGGGCAATCGCCGAGGTGAACTCGATGCCGTAGTCGGTGGTGGTGGCGGTCAGATCTGGGTCGGCGGGCACGACGTAGTACGAATGGACGAAATAGACAAAGGCGCCCGTGTCGAGCCCGTCCAGATGCGGTGTGTTTCTTCGCTTGGTGATCTGGTTCCACCCCATGTGCGGCACCTGCAGACCCGAGCGGTCGCGGAACCGTACGACGCGACCCGGGAAGATCCCGAGTCCCGGCACGGGGCCAAACTCCTCACTTTCCGCGAACAGGAGTTGCATGCCAAGACAGATGCCGAGGAACGGCGTGCCGCGGTCGATGACGCGGCGCACGGTGTCGACCAAGCCGTAGGTACGCAGGTTGTCCATGCACGCGCCGAAGGCGCCGACCCCCGGCAGCACGACTCCAGCCGCGGCTTCAATGCGGCCGGCGTCGCGCGTTACCTCGGCCGGGAACCCGACCCGCTCCAGCCCCTTTTGCACGGAGCGCAGGTTGCCCATGCCGTAGTCGATGATGGCGATGGTGGCCATAGGCGGTCAGCAGGATCGCTCGTCAGAGGGAACCCTTTGTTGACAGCACGCCTTCGACGCGCGGGTCGATCTGGCTGGCTTTGTCGAGGGCGCGGGCCAAGGCTTTGAAGGCGGCTTCAAGGACGTGGTGCGGATTGCGGCCCTGCACCTGATTGAGATGCAGGTTCATGCCGACTTCGTTGACGAAAGCCGCCATGAAGTCGTGCACCAACTCGGTGTCGAAGTCCCCGACCCGGGCCTGTCTGATCTTGAGGTTGTAGGCCAGGAACGGGCGCCCGCTGAGGTCGACCACGGCGCTGACCAACGCTTCGTCGAGCGGGCAGGTGGCATCCCCGAAGCGGCGGATGCCGGCTTTGTCGCCGAGCGCCTTGCGCCAGGCTTGGCCGAGCGTGAGTCCGATGTCCTCGACGGTGTGGTGTTGGTCGACGTCGAGATCGCCGCGCGCACGGACGAACAGATCGAAGAAACCGTGGCGCGCAAAGCTGTCGAGCATGTGATTCAGAAACGGAATGCCGGTATCCAGATCGCCGTGGCCGCTGCCATCGATGTGCAACACCACCGTGATCTCGGTTTCCTTGGTCTTGCGGGACACCGTGGCTTCGCGGCCCTTCCGAGCGTCCCGCGGCCTCCGCGCCGGGCGCGTGCGTACCTTTGGCATACTGTCCTCCCTACGCTTTTGCCGTCCGGGTCCGGCGGCTGTTGGCGGCAAACCGGCAGCGGACCGCTGCGGCGTGGGCATCGTAGCCCTCCAGCGTGGCCAGGCGTACCACGGTCGGTGCGAGCCCTCGCAGGCCGGCACGCGTGGCCGAGACGATACTGGTCCGTTTCACGAAGTCGTAGACCCCCAGCGGTGAGAAGAACCGCGCCGTGCCACCGGTCGGCAACACGTGATTCGGTCCGGCGACATAATCACCCAGCGCCGCGGGAGCGTACGATCCGAGAAACACCGCGCCAGCGTTGCGGATCTGCCTCGCCCAGCGTTGTGGTTGCGTGACCATCAGTTCCAGGTGCTCCGGCGCGATATCGTTCGCCAGCGCCACCGCCTCCGCGAGGTTGCGGACGATGATGAGTGCGCCGCGGCGTTGCAGGACCCGCGCGATGTCCTGGCGACGAGGCAAGGCCACCAGCTGCACTTCTATCTCGGCTTGCACCGCTGCGGCGAGCCGTCGTGACGGTGTGAGCAGGACGGCACACTCGTCGCCACTACCGTGCTCCGCCTGCGCCATCAGATCGGCGGCGACGTAGGCGGGGGCTGCGCTGGTGTCCGCGATCACCACCACCTCGCTCGGTCCGGCAATCGCATCGATGTCGACCGCGCCGTACACGGCCTTCTTGGCGGCTTGCACGTAGGCGTTCCCCGGCCCGACAATCTTGTCGACCCGCGGGATGGTGGCGGTGCCATAGGCCAGTGCCGCCACGGCGTGGGCGCCCCCCACGCGGAAGACCGTGTCCACGCCGGCAATCGCGGCCGCGGCCAGGACGGCGGGGTTCGTGCCCGTGGGGCTCGGCGGAGAGACCATGACCACCTCGCGCACGCCGGCAACGCGGGCCGGGATGGCGTTCATCAGCACCGAGGACGGATAGGCCGCGTGCCCGCCCGGTACGTAGAGGCCGACACGATGCAGCGGGGTCACCGACTGGCCGAGTTGCAGGCCCGCCGGGTCGCGATAGCTCCAACTGCGCGACACCTGACGCCGGTGGAAGGCGGCGATGCGGCGCGCGGCCAAACGCAGCGCGCGCAACGCGCCCGGCGACACCGCGCGGATGGCGTCGTGGATTTCTTCGGCGCTGACGCGCAATTGCGCCGGCCTGAGCGTCACGCGGTCGTAGCGCCGCGTGAAGTCGACGAGCGCGCGATCGCCCCGCTGACGCACGGCTTCGACGATCTGCCGGGCC
Organism: Deltaproteobacteria bacterium; assembly: GCA_017860575.1. GTDB lineage: Bacteria > Desulfobacterota > Binatia > HRBIN30 > HRBIN30 > JAGDMS01. The sequence goes on from JAGDMS010000022.1 coordinate 11,901, forward strand.
TGTGTGTCGACGGCCGCGGTGGCATCCCCGCCGTAGTGCCGCAGTGTGGCGAAGCGACGCGCGAAATCCGGCTGGGTGGTGGAGAGAATACGTACTGGCATGCGAACCTCACCGTTCCTGGACGCGCCGCACATCAGCACCTAACGCAGACAGCTTGTCTTCGATGTGTGCGTAGCCGCGGTCGAGATGATACACGCGTGCGACCTCGGTCACTCCCTCGGCGGCCAGGCCTGCCAAGACCAGACAGACGCTGGCCCGCAGGTCGGTGGCCATCACCGGCGCGCCGCTGAGCATCGCCACGCCACGAACGATGGCGGTGTTACCTTCGACCTTGATGTCTGCCCCCATGCGGTTGAGTTCCAGGACGTGCATGAAGCGGTTCTCAAAGATCGTCTCCGAGATGACGCTGCGGCCGTCGGCTAGGCTCATGGCCGCCATCATCTGTGCCTGCAAGTCGGTTGGGAAGCCGGGGTACGGCATGGTCCTGATGTCAACGCTGCTGAGTCGCCCGTTGGCGATCACGCGGATGCCGTCGGCATCCTCTTTGATCTCGACGCCAGCCTCGCGCAGCTTGAGGATCACGGCATGCAGGTGTTCGGCACGGGCGCCGCGCACGTATATGTCGCCGTTGGTGATGGCTGCGGCGATCATGAACGTCCCCGCCTCGATACGATCGGGCAGGATACTGAAATCCAATCCGTGCAGCGCCGGCACCCCTTCGATCGTGATCATGTCCTCACCGGCGCCGGTAATCCGCGCGCCCATGGCCGTCAGGGCATGGGCAAGATCGACGACCTCCGGCTCGCGGGCCGCGTGTTCGATGGTCGTCGTGCCTTCCGCCAAGGTCGCCACCATCATGAGGTGCTCGGTCGCGCCGACGGACGGTACATCCAGATAGATCCGCGCCCCCTGCAGCCGCTCGGCCTCAGCTTCCACATACCCGTGCACAATGCGGCAGCGCGCGCCCATCTTCTGCAGGCCTTCCAGGTGCAGGTCGACCGGACGGCTACCAATGGCGCAGCCGCCAGGTGTCGAAACCCGGGCACGCCCGAAGCGGGCCAGCAGCGGCCCCAGAGCCAGAAAGGAGGCCCGCATCGTCTTCACCAGATCGTACTGCGCTTCCAGGCGGGCGAGACGCTCGGCGTGCACGCTCACCCCGCTCGCGTCGTCTTCGACACGCGCACCTAGGTCCGCCAGGAGTTTTAACGTGGTCCCTACGTCGACCACGTGCGGCAGGTTGTGAAAGACGCACCGGTCGGCGGTCAGAAGCGAGGCCAGCAGAATTGGCAGGGCGGCATTCTTTGCGCCCTCCACTGCAACCTCACCCCTGAGGCGGCGGCCACCACGGATGACGATCTTGTCCATGTTAGCGAGGCTCCGACTCGAGCAGTTGGCAGATGGCAGTTGGCAACTGGTCGAGAACCAACAGCCACCTGCCATTCGCCATGTGCCAAGGCTTGAGCCGAACCAACCTTGAAGTACATCTGACGACGTTCATACCTCAAGCCTTACGCGCCACCAGGGCGCGGGGATGGCCGGCGTAATCGGGTGCAATGGACACCGCGCGGAATCCCGCCGCGTGCGCCAGTTGCTCGACGGCGTCACCCTGGTCGGCGCCGATTTCCATGATCAGCCAGCCGCCGGGTCGCAAGCGGGGCGGGGATTGTGTCACCAAACGCTCGATAACGTCGAGCCCGGAAGCGCCGCCGTCGAGCGCGTGCGTAGGCTCCCACGCAAGTTCCGGCTGCAACCGCCCGAGTGCGTCGGAGCGAATGTACGGGGGGTTCGAGACGATTGCGTCGAAGCACAGGTCACCTGCGGCAGCGAAGAGGTCGCTGTGGACGAGGTGCACGCGTTCCGCAACATGGTGCCGCTGCACGTTGCTTGCCGCCACCGTCAGTGCCGCAGCGGAAAGGTCGAACGCCCACACCGTGGCGTCCGCGAGTTCGTGTGCCAAGGCCACGGCGATGCACCCGCTGCCGGTGCCGACGTCGCACAGGCGGAGGCTGCAGGGCCCCTTCGCGAGGCTTCGCGCGTCAGGAAGGAGCCCAGACGTCCTGGCCAACACGCGCAAAACCAGTTCGATCAACAGTTCCGTTTCCGGCCGGGGGATGAGGACCGCCGAGGAAACAGCGAAATCCAGGGACCAGAATTCCTGCCGGCCGACGATGTACTGAAGTGGTTCGCGGGCCAGGCGGCGCGTCAGCAGGGCGTCGAAGCGGGCTCGGCAGCCGCCGGGCACGGCGCGGCGCCAGCTGGCGTAGAGGGTGGTGCGATCAATGCCGCAGGCCTGTGCCAGCAACACCTCGGCGTCGAGCCGGGCCGTTTCGATGCCGGCCGCGCCAAGCCGGGTGGTTGCGGCTGCCGCGAGCGCGCCAACGATGTCCACCGCCGGCGCGATGTCCGCCGCGAGCATCATCAGCTGGCCACCTTCAACGCTTCCGTCTGATGGTGCGTGATCAGCGCGTCGATGAGCGGCTCGATTTCGCCTTCCATTACACGATCGAGCGAGTAGAGGGTCAAGTTGATGCGGTGGTCGGTGACGCGCCCCTGCGGGAAATTATAGGTGCGGATCCGTTCGGACCGTTCGCCCGTGCCCACCATGCTGCGCCGGCTCTGCGCCACCTCCGCCTGCTGCTCCGCCTGCGCCCGCTCGAGCAGGCGGGCGCGGAGGATCTTCAAGCCCTTGGCTTTGTTCTTGTGCTGTGATTTTTCGTCCTGGCAGGCGACGACCAGCCCGGTGGGCAAATGCGTGATGCGGACGGCGGAATCGGTGGTGTTGACGCTCTGTCCGCCGGGTCCGGATGAGCGATAGACGTCGATGCGCAGGTCCTTGACCTCATCGATGTGGACATCGACTTCATCTGCTTCCGGCAGCACCGCCACGGTGACGGTCGAGGTGTGGATGCGGCCGGACGCTTCGGTTTCCGGCACCCGCTGCACGCGGTGCACGCCGCCCTCGAATTTCAGCCGGCTGTACACGCCGCGGCCTTCGATCAGTGCGATGACTTCCTTGAAGCCGCCGAGCCCGGTGGGGTTGGCGCTCATCATTTCGACCCGCCACCCGTGTTCTTCGGCGTAGCGGTTGTACATGCGGAACAACTCGGCGGCGAACAGGCTGGCCTCCTCGCCGCCCGTCCCCGCGCGGATTTCGAGAATGATGTTGCGCGCGTCGTTGGGATCGCGCGGCACCAGCAGGCGCTTCAATTCCTCCTCGAGCGATTCCAGCCGGTCCCGCAGCGCGGGCAGTTCCGCTTTTGCCAGTTCGCGAATGTCGGAATCGGCTTCCTCGAGGAGCGACTTGTGCCCTTCGAGCTCCGCCGCGAGCTTCTTCCATTCCCGGTAGCGTTCGACGATTTCCTCGAGGTCGGCGCGTTCCTTGCCCAGGCGCGCGTACTCCTTGCGGTTGCCGATGACCGCGGGATCCACCAACGCGCGCTCGAGTTCGAGGTAGCGTTGCTCAACGTCTTCGAGTTTCTGAAACATGACGATTCACCGTCAAAAAAAAGGGCGTGGGAGGTTGCCTCCCTCGCCCTTTTTCATCTCCACTGCGGGAGAGAAAACGTGCTGCGGACACTACTGCTGCTGCATGCCGTATTTGCGCTTGAAGCGCTCGACGCGCCCGGCGGTGTCGACCAGCTTCTGTTTGCCGGTGAAAAACGGGTGGCAATTCGAGCAGATTTCGACATGAATTTCGGGCAGTGTCGAACGCGTTTCGATGACATATCCGCATGCGCAGACGATCCGCGCCGCCTCGTACTTCGGGTGTATACCCTCTTTCATCGCGATTGTCCTCTTTCAGAAGCAGGTTTCTATAGCATCCGACCCCTTGGGCTGCAAGGAACACCCCTTACAGGCTGGTCTCTAGGCGCAGGCCGAGTACCAGGGCGCCGCTCCGGTCTTTCAACGCACCGGGATGCAAGACATACTGCAAATCCGGTTGCACTGCCAGCCACGGCGTCAGCACGGCCCGGTACGTCCATTCCAGTGCAACTTCCTGGTCGGCTGTACGTATGCCCTGACTGGCGCTGGCGTCTTCGAACGGGTCACCATTTGTCCCTGAACTGAAGTCGAGGTCCGCTCGTCCGAGCGGATGTCACTTGCGGACTTCCAGGGCACGCGGCTGGCCCCCCCGACGACAAACTGCTTCTCCATCGCCTTGGCCTCGAACAGCCCTTGGGCCATGCCGGCACTGGTCGTCTTCAAGACGATCGTACCTGATCAGACCCACCAGCGTAAATGGCCACGCTACAGATCGCTTCATACTCGCACCCCGTTCTGGTTCGTTGCGCTACTGAGCAGACTCTTTCGTTGCGGAGGCAAGCGAACGCCCAGCGCTGTCGCCTTGCCGAAAGGCAACAACGCCCGCTGGCTGCTAAACCCACTGCGTAGCGGTTTCAACGCCCTTTATTGACGCAGTGGTCCGATCGTCCCAGGGGCCTCACCCGCAACCCCCCGCCTCACGCCTGCGCAGCTGGCAGGAACGACGTTGACGCGGGAAGCATACCTTGGTGCGGGGTTCGGACCGACTCCCGCCTATATCGCCACAGGATCTGCGCGAAGTTGGGCAAACCAGCTGGAGCAAGAGAATTCACGCCCTGTGATCTGCAAAGAACATTTATCGGGGATTTGCTGGATGCTGGCGCGGATATCGTTACGTTCCAAGAACTGGCGGGGACCGGGACGTGATCACGACGGCTAGATATAATCGTCGCCCTGAGGCAGCAAAAAGGAGGCGGAAGAGTTGTTTCACGTTCCCTATTGGCGACGAGTCGTGGGCAATTAATGGCGTGAATTTCGCTCCACTCAAACGCGTAAATCATCGCCTGAGTTTTCTCGGGCGCGCTCGAAATTCATCGTGGAGGCAAAGGACAAGTGGGAGTGGCCCCGCCTACCGCCCACCGAGCCGGCAAGACCTGCAGATTCCGAAGCCGCTACCGTTTGCTTGAATATTCCCGCACAAGGAAGTCATCCTCGCCAGTTCCGCCTCACTCAGCACCGCCGGTGAGAACTGCGTCTCAGTGACTGCATATGTGCCGGCGACGGGCGCGGCGTGGAGGTTGGTTGCCCAGGCGCGCAAGCCTGGGACCAAGTTGGCGACGGGGACATTGGAAGCATTGCAGGATGTGCCAGCAGTCGCGAGGAGCTTAATGACGATGGATGTCTCCACACCGGGTGTGAGGGGATTGCTGATCAAATCTTGCTGCGCTGAGAGGGAAACGAGCGCGTTCGGCGTGACGGTACAGGAGCAGCAAGCGATCAGCTGTTCGTCCGGGGCGAACACGTAGACGTTTGTACAGATGTTAGTCAGGGTATTGGTGCTTGTCATGGCGGAACCGGCGTTGGTGATATTCACGGCTGAGTCGCCGACGTCCAGGTTAGCGATGGTATGGACTTGAAATGCGTCGGGTGGCCCGATGGCAACGGCAACTGACACGGTTGCGAGGCTCAGTACGACGATCACCGCCACAAGCAGGCCTGGTTTGTTTTTCATGGTCTTCTTCTCCTCATGCTGCGAGTGTGAGGGGCTTTGAACCTCCTGCGCCCTTCCCAGAAGCTATTGCCCGCCTAGCCGGCACGATCTGCAGATGCCGTAGCCGCTACCGTTTGCTTGTATAAACCCGCACAGCGAGGTGATTCTCGCCAGTTCCGCCGCACTCAGCACCGCCGGTGAGAACTCAGTCTCAGTGACTGCAAATGTGGCGGCGACGGGCGCGGTGTGAAGCGTGGTTCCCCAGGCGCGCAGGCCTGAGGCCAAGGTGCCGGCAATTGGCACAGCAGCATTGCAGGCTGTGCCAACAGTTGCGAGGAGCTTAATGACGATGGAGCTCGGCATAGCGGGTGTGAGGGTGTTGCTGATCAAATCACTCCTTGCTGAGAGGGAAACGAGCGCGTTCGGCGTGACGGTACAGGCGCAGCAAGAGATCAGCTGTTCGTCCGGGGAGAACACGTAGACGTTTGCACAGATGTTCGTAAGGGCATTGGCGGCACTCACGGTGGAACCAGCGTTGGTGATATTCACGACTGAGTCTCCGGCGGCCAGGTTAGACGCATAACGGACTTGAAATGCGTCGGACGGCGCAGTGAGAGTCGAAGGCGTCGGAGTTGGCGTTGGAGTTGGCGTTCGCGCTGGATATCCGTAAAACCAGACCGGCGTTGGCGTTGGATATCCGTAGAGCCACCAATAAGTTGGCACGAAGTTATATTGAGCGCCCGCCGCGTTCGCGAAGCCCAGCAGGATGGTTACGGCGAGAAGCATCGCAGTTTTGTTTCTCATGGTCGTTTCCTCCTCCCGGCTGCGAAGCGTGCCGCACGCCCTCCCTGGCTGAAGACCAAGTGGGATTGGGAGAGAAGGCTCACTGCAACACTCCCAGACAATTACCGGCTACGCCAAGTCACGCACAAAGTCAATCCTGTTTTGCATACTGTCCGAGTAAGGTCGTTGCCGTGGCTGGTGAGCAATGATCTGGTCGAAGGCCGCGACGAGGACTTCATTCCAGCCTTCCGTTTCAATTGCCCACACCAGAAACGCACCCATACATCCCCAAGAGGTGCGAGCACCACACGCATGACCGGATCATATGGCATGGTCGCAAAATGTTAGCTGCGGATGCCTTGTGAGTGGTGTGAAGCGATGGGGCTGTCGCTAACTGCTTGAAAAGGAGTGCGAAAGGGGGACTTGAACCCAAAGACTTCGCGCGAAAAACCTGAGCAAATTCAAGCGCCTAAAAGCTAAAAAGGGCCAAATATGGCTCAAGGTGTTGCCCCGGGGGCACAGGGTCGGAGGCGACGCTAATGTCGACGCTTCGATCATCGATCCACCCCACGTGCGGAGGTCTGACCGGACTGCCAGACCCGCGGCGCATCAGCAGCGACGCCCTGCACCGCGAGCGCAATTCGACGCAACCGCAACCACACGCTGCGTCGCAACCGTCGCGTGCAACCCAAGCCCGCAAACGCCTCAGGGCAATCGCAGAACGCCTCGGGCGCGATGACCTCGCGGTGCTGACGCTCATCGCGGAACGCCTGCGGCTCGGCCGCCGCGCTTGCGGAGGACTGCGGCTTACCACCGACCGGCGAGACTTCACTCACGAAGCACTCGAAGAGGCCGCCGACATGGCCGTGTACGCGGCGGCGGGATGACTGAATACGAAGCGAATGCGATAAACGTTCAAGAATCGGTTCTCCAGAGGTGGAGGTGGATGATGAAGATAGAGGGTGGGGAGGGGAGAGCGACTCCTCAGAACAGGCGCGCGAAGCGTTGATCGACGCTTTGTGAAGGGCGAGTCCGGCAATCCGGGCGGTCGCCCCCGAGGGTTGGTCAAGAGGATTCGTCAGGCGACCGAGGACGGCGAGCACATCGCCGACTTCGTCTTGATCTACGCGCGCCGCGGGCCGGTCGTGCTCAACTCCCGAGCAATAGTCAGAGACCGCACCGTTCGCATGTTAGCGAGACTAGAAACCGGTCGCTCTCGCGAAGGCTTCCCACCGCTCGGAACGACCACAGCCGTTCCTGCGGGAATACGTCCGGTTCGCACCGGCAGGCTTATTGCTCTCCTGCAGAGTGACCAGGTGGGTTCGTGTCTGACGGCGCTCCAGATGGGCATCGAGACGCGGACGAACGATGGCCAGGCGCCGTTGCTGGCCCGCCGGGATGCAGTGCGCACCGCTTTTGAAGCGCGTGGTCCTGGGTTGCCGGATAGGGCAATACGCCGCGGTGACGCCCTGGGAAGGGGGTTTTCGATGCGACCGTCAGTAGTGCTTCGGGAGCGTTTGCAGACCGGCTTGGGAGCGTTTATGGAGTGGGCGATGCGGGGGGTTCTTGCCGCCTGCATCCTCGCTGCGGCCATGAGCCCGGCATACACGAGGGCGGACGACAGTCTCCTCGTCACAGGGGAGGAGCCCGGGGCCACGAATCCCGTCGGCGCCGCGGACACGAACATGTTCCGGGACGACGAAGTGCTTCTCGGAACCGTGACCTCCGACAGCCCCGAGGACTACGCCATTGAGATGTATATCTACGGCTATACCGATGACTTGATGAATATTGCTCACTGGGACTACGCAAGTGGTGCACTTCAAGCCGCTGATCAGAATACGGATGCTACGGTTCAAACGGCTGCCGATTGCCGGACCCTCGGGTCGGCATCGGGACGTATCCAGAACCCGCACAACGACCAGGCTGCGGTCGCGTTCTTCCGTCCCGACGGCCAGGTGCGAGTCCAGCGCTGGGGACTCAACGGCGAGCCCCGCCAGGAAAGCTTGCTCCCGGGGACGACGCTCACCCGGCGTTCCGTGGACGTGGCCGTGGGAGACCTCGACCTCGTCGTCGACGACCAGGGCTTCTTCCACGACGAGATCGTCGTGGCGCGCACGGCCAACGTGCTCGGCGGCCAGTGCAACGTCCAGGTGGACGTCCTCGACTACAACCTCTCCGTCCTTGCCTCGCAAACAATCGCATACCCCTCCTGCGCGAACTACGTCGCCACGACGATCGGCGACTTCGACAAGGACTTCAAGCTTGAGATCGCGGTCGCTATGAACGGGGACTCGGCAGCGAATATCCAAGTCGCGGCCGGCAGGCTCCTCAACGGCACCCTGAGCTTCGGCGCACCCCTCTCCATCCCACGCAATCACGTCGGGATGGACCTCGCCTCGGGAGACTTCGCAGGAACCGGGCGCGAGCAGATCGTGGCCGTGACGGGGGTCAAGGGTCTCGACATCTTCATCCTCGAGTCGAGCCTGTACGACCCGACGAAGCCCGATCAGGTTCCCAATCTCGTCTTGAAGTCCCATAGCAACGGAGGCAGCGACTATTCCTCGTACACGCGCGTCGTCTCCGGAATCTTCAAGTATGACCCGGGCAACGGATACGATCTCGGCCGGCGCCAGTTCGCGCTCGCAACCCTGGACTCCAGCAGCAAGGCCCTGAAAACGTACATCTACGGCGTCGCCAGCAACTACGCGTTCACCCCCTGGGCGAGCAACAGCCAGACGCAGAGCGGAATGAAGAAGATCTTCAAGCTGGACTTCGCCGCCGGGAACTTTGTGGGTCACGGCCAGACCGGGGAGTCCACGTCACCGACGATGCACCTTGCCGCGAACTTCTTGACGGAAAATGGGAACGGGCAATTCACCCGTGAATGGCGGATCCTCAAGGTCAGCAACGGCGGGGGCGCCATCACTCCGGGCGCTGCTGGCAACTGGATGCTCTGGTGGTCGCCGAGACCCGATATCATGATAGACCCCTTCGTCCTACCGACGGACATCGATGGGGACTCGTGGCGGCTCGGCATCCCTGTCCACATCGCGATCAGCGGAGCCCCCAGCTACAACAGCCTCCTCGAGGAACCCCCAAAGCACGTGGACTACGTTCCCATCGACCCCGACGATCTCAGCAGAGGGTTCACTATGGTCAACATCAGCGGGTACAAGACCTTCTACGTCGCGCTGAGCAAGACCGAGTCGCAATCGATCTCGACCCAGAAGACGGATACCACCAACTGGAGCGTCGGTGCAGGGGCGAATCTGAGCGGAGATTGGCAGGTGAACCTCGGGAAAGCCGACAATCCGAAGGCCAGGCTCGATGTCAATGCCGCGGCGAAGTTCAACTACAGCTACGAGAAGACCACGAAGGACGTGAACTCGCACTACTTGTCGTCGAGCGTCTCGTGGACGAACTCGACGGATGCAGCCGACGAGCTTGATGTGTCGATCCAGGACACGGACATCTGGCGGTATCCGATCATCGGTTTCGAGACGGGGGACACGAGCCATCCGATGGGGTACTACGAGATCGCGATTCCCGGGAAAACCTACGAGAGCCAGCAGGCCGGGACGGACTTCGATTGGTACGCACCCCTGCACATGAACGACAATATCCTCTCGTATCCTCAGAGCCTGACCAGCCAGCTGCCCTGGGTACCCTCGGATGTGGGGCCGGTCAAGGTGCCGGTATTGGACGATCAAGGCAATCCGATACTCGACGAGGATGGGAATCCCGTGATGAAGGAGGTCACGGGCCTTCTGACCGACCAGATCGTGTACACCTGGGACGGGAACCACCATTCGCAGGACATGGAGTTCAACAAAACCGACAAAACGAGCCACCAAGAGGAGTTCATGAACACGATAAGCGACTCGGTGGATATTGGAGCTGGGCTCAGCAGCAAGGTCAAGGTTCCCGTACCTGGGGTGCCTCTATCTTTCAGCTTGGAAGTCAAGGGAGACGTTAGCTTCAACCATGAGTCTAGCTGGGGCGGAGAAACGGTCGGTTCCACGGAGCTTTCAAATTCGACCGGGGTCAAGTTCGAGATGCCGGCGATCAGCGGCTTCAGCCAGTTGGATCGGAACTACTCGTTCGCGAGCGCGGTCTACGCGAGCACGAATGGGGGAGGGCTCAAGGTCGCCCACACCATTGTCGGCCTGATCAGTAACCCCCGGGACTGGTGGGTGAAGCAGTACGGTCGAGCGCCCGACCCAGCGCTCAATCTCCCCTCCCTGTTCAAGCAGAACGACCCCGATTCGCAGCACGCCAACCTCAACTGGTGGGAATTGAAAACGCAAGAAAACGACACCGAGGACACCCGCCACAAGATGCGCGGGTTCTTCATGCGCAACAACTATACGAGTGACGTGAGCGGGGAATACGAGCTCTTCAGCGGAAATCCCGTCGATGGGGAGACTGTCCGACTCTGCGCCCGCGTCTACAACTTCAGCCTCGGTCAGGCGACGGGGAACTTCGCCGCCGCCTTTTACTACTACGGGTGGGACACGCAAACGGCCAAGCAAGTCGACGTGCAGACGGGCGACGCAACGGACACGCTGGTCTTGATCGGCAAGGCGCCGGTCGTGAGCCTGGACAGCCTTTCCACGGCCAACGGAACGACGATGCGAGAGGTGTGCGTCCCCTGGGATACGACCGGGCTGAGCCGGGTGTTCAGCACCACCATCGGCTACCGGTTTCTGGTCAACATCGACGAGGCAGACGTGGTCAAGGGCGAGGTCCACGAGCTCAAAGACGCGCAGGGGAACGAGGTTCCGGGGGGCAACAACTCGGGCCGCTGGCCGTGGGCGAACGCGATCTTCGTCGACAGTCCACCGGAGGCGAGCTCCGCCGCACGCAGGCTGCGGCTCGTCAACGGCGTGCTACAGGATACGAGCCTCGATGTGAATTTCTGGCTGTCCGAGGGCGATATCGCGATCAAGGGCGCCAGGGGGTTCCTGGAGGGAGAAGCGATGCAGGTGGCGGCGGGGGAGACCTACGGGCTACGCGCCCACATCGTGAGCGAGACCCCGTATTCCGGAAACGTCTGGGTCGGTTTCTTTGAAGGCAAGCCGAGGGAGGGGGGCAAGCTCATCGCGTTGGAGCTCACGCGAGGGCTGCGGCAAGGCGATAACTACGTCTGGGCGCACTGGACCCCGAAGACGTCGGGCGAGCACGAGCTGCGGGCCTATGCCTTCCACAGGGTGAGTCAAGCGAACCGTGAGGGCGGCACCACATCGCGCCTGGTGACGGTCGAACAGGCCGCGACGCCGACGCCCACGCCGCTCCCGACCGCCACGCCGACGGGCACGCCGGCAGGCGGCGGGGGCGACGACGGGTGTTCGCTGATCGCCGGCGGCAAGGGCTCGGAGGTTTCCGGATCGGCGAGTCTCGTCCTGCTGGGCCTCGTTTGGCTGGCCGTGAGAGGCTTCACCAGGCGGTCTGCGCATCGAAGCCGCGGGCGACAGTGATCTCGAACCGGCTCCACACCGAGCGCAACCAACTGTACGTCGCCTGCACTCACGCCCGAGATCACTTGCCGATAAGGAGTGCGCGGAAGAACGAACCGTCCAAAGGCCGCTGGACCACGTTTGCTGGTCCAGCCCGCCACCGGAGGGATACGACAGCCACACGCGCAACGCGTGTCATCCCACCATGTCTGCGACACGGAGTCCCGGCCGGCGGCTGAGAAACGTGAGTGCTTGTGCCAGAGTGATCAGAGTGCCTGTTACGCTAGGACCTTTCTCCGGCGGTCCAATCAAATGGAAGTCCTCTTCGATACCGTTTATTCCGTGGCCGCCACGACCGACCGGAGTGTGTCCCATACACTTGGCGCCCCGCAGCGCGTCGTTGGTGGGCAGCAAACCCCGCCTTCGCCCGCTGTGAATCGGCGCCGAACCTTGATCCCTTTCGGCGTCCAACCGTAACCCCAGCAAGCGGTGAAATTCGGGGGTACATCAAATGGCTTACCAACCTTGGGGTGGGGTCAACCTCCGACGCCGATCCCAGGATCAAACGCCACGCCGCCTCGCACTCAAGACCCTACCGATGCCCACCAGGGGCAAGTTAATGAAGCTTCTTGACGGGACTGTCCCGCTTGCCCCCTCACATGCAAGAGGGCGCTCGTAGCCACCTTAACACAAGGGCTTCCCGTCCCGGCGCGCGGGACCGTTCAGGGATGCTGTTTGAACCAATCCACGGCTTCCCGGATCGATTGCTCCAGTGGGCGCGGCTCCCAGCGCAATTCCTCGCGGGCCTTGTGGGTGTCGAAGTCCTTCATGACATACGACAAGCGTAGGGACTCCGGCGTCACCACAGTCTGGCGCCCGACGACGTAGGCCACGCGTTTGGTTAGCCAGCAGATCGCCTCCATCACCGGCATCGGAATGTAAATGAACGGCCCCGGTCTGCCGGCGTGGCGGGCGCCGATGGCCCACACCTCGCGGAACGACATCAACCGGCCCGAAATAATGTAGCGTTCGCCGACGCGGCCACGCTGCTCGGCGAGCAGCATGGCACGTGCCACGTCTTCGATTCCCACCATGGCGAGGGAGGTGTCCCAGTACGCCGGGATCAGGCCGCGCGCCGCAAACTTGAGCAGCTTCCCGTGCGCGGTGGGCTGCGTGTCTCCCGCGCCGTACGGCATCGCCACGTTCAGCGCCACGCCCGGCAGTCCGCGGCGGCAGTACTCCATAAAGAGGTTCTCCCCCTTGACGCGCGCCAGGACGTAATCGCTCGCCTGGTCGGCCCAGTTGAACGCATCCGCTTCGCTGGCCACGCCGCTGGGGTTGAGGCCGATCGAGCACACCGTGCTGCTGAAGAGGAACCGCCGCACGCCAACAGCCAGCGCCGCCTCCATCGCGTTGCGCAGCCCATCGACGTTGACCCGGTAGAGCGGCGTGGGGTCGTGCAGCCAGGCGCGCGTGTCGACGATACAGTAAAAGACGGACTCGCGGCCGGCCATGGCGCGCACCAGTGACGCCTGGTCCAACGCGTCCCCTTCCACGAGTTCCATGCCGAGGCCCCGGATGTTTGGATTCAAGTCGCGCCCGGCGCGCACCATGGCGCGCACATCCCGCCCCGCTTGCACCAGCGCCCGGGTCACGTGACTGCCGAGAAACCCGTTTGCGCCCAGAACAACCGCCTTGTTCGATAATGTCATGCGCAATAGCCTTTGTTGAGTCACGCTTCGCCTCGACTACTGACCATCGGCGCCTCTCACATTTGACAATATTGCGCGCCGTGGACACCGGAACAAGGCGCCGTCAAGCAGCGCCGCCGTGCCGGCCATTGGCGCCACCGTCACTTGCCGTAGTGCCAGGGTGGACAATCTGGTGCTGATCGGCCACGGCTGTTCGGTCGGGGAAGGCCGTGCGCTGGTCGCCCAGGTCGGCTTGTCCGGCAGCACGCAGGTCGCCCGCTTCGTGCGCACGAGGAACCAAGTCGGCCTTGCAGGGCACCTGACCATCGGGGACGGCGCGCAATTGGCGGCCAAGTCGGGCGTGAGCCACGCTGTCGGCCCGGGGGAAGTGGTCGGCGGCTGATCCCGCCGTTGAGATTCACCTCTGGCGGCGCACAACGGCGGCGCTCAAGTATCTGTCGGAACTGTTCCGCCGCGCGCGTCAGATCGAGAAGTCACTGGCGCCGACGTCGAGAAGTGCATCGCCTTTGATCGGTACCCTGAGTCGGTGTAGGCCCAAATTTCACCATGCGGCTTCCTAATCTGTACGTATTCCGCGTTTGTCAGACCTGACGCCCCAATTTCTTGCAGGGAAGGCGGCCAGTCAGTAACCGGACCGAGCATTTGTGTCAGGAACGTCTGCGATACCGAACGGAGATCAAACTGGCGATACCAACCGCCGCCAATAGTGCACAAAGGGCGACGATGCCCCGTTCAGAGGCTGCTGGCGCTCCGGTGATCTCTGCACGGCACAAACCGATACTACCTGGCAGATTGCATGATTGACCCGGATTGGAACAGGGAGCGTTGCAGCAAACACCGCTCGCACAGAATGTCGACGCACACTGGGTACCGTCACCGCATGCGTCGCCTAGGCTGAGGGCCGTTGGGGTTGGCGTTGGCGTAGCCGTGGAGGTTGCCGTCGGGGTTGCCGTTGGGGTTGCCGTCGGCTCCCCCTCAACCCCGGTGACATCGACGCTGTCAATCTCCCAGTTCGGCTGGAAGTTACCGCGTGTGTTCGTGTCATTAGCGGCCATGAAGGCGACTTGGATCGAATCGCCCGCCTGGAATGAACCGAGCGTGCAGATGCTCGTGAGCTTACTGCCCGCAAAGTCGGTCGAATCAAGAACATAGGCGGGTTGGCCAGCCAATGCAGACGCGCTATTGGCTACCACGGTGCCGTTATAGCCGTTCTGAGTGAAAGCCGCCGACGGCACGGCGGTGAAGGGACCACCGTTGACGCTGACGCGGACCTGGCCGCCGTCCCAATTTCCCTGCTCGAAGCTATAGCGATGCACAAAGGTCAACTGCACCGGGCCAGCCTGGGGCACGAATATGGCTGGACTGATGAGGGTGGAAGTATTCGGGTGCTGATTTTCCGCACCCTGGCCAGCCTCAGTCCAACTCCCGCTGCCGGCGGAATAGACCCAGGGGCCGTCATACGGCAGCGGCGTGTCCACCGTAAATCCTCCGTCGCCGCCGTTGAAGTTTTCGCTCAACAACACGGCGGCTTGGGATGGCGAAGCCGTCAGTCCCAGTAGAAAAGCCGAAGCGAGCAGGGTTGGAAGATGTCCGGTCAGACGCGACTTCGCGAGGACAATCAGTGCGTGGAGTTTGAATAAGCTTGTTCTCACCGCTAGGTCCCTCCGTGTCGTTTTGATGATGCAATTGTATCTTCCTCTCGAAGATCCGTTTTACACACGACCAAACGCCGAAGTGGGGAATATCTAATTCCGCCCGGTGAGGTCAACCTCTTGTAGAATGAGCCCAACAGATTGAACCGCACAGCGTCCAATCAGCAGTCTTCTATCCGTAACCGCTGGCCCCCACCGCGTTCCACAGGCGCGTTCAGGGTCACCCGGCCTTTGAAGTAGTCGAAGTTTCCTCCCTCGGTCCTGACGGTGATGGATCGCTCCTCGGTCGGCTTGTTGGTGATGAGATTCGCCGCGCCGGCGATCGTGTTGCGCCCGTACAACGTGCCCTGCGGCCCCCGCAGCACCTCGACGCGCTCGAGATCCTCCAAGTCCAGGTTGCTGCCCAGTTGTCTGGCGAGGTAGACCCCGTCGACGTACAAGCCCGCCGCGGGTTGAAACGCCGGGCTCGTGTTTGCCTGGGTCAGTCCACGTATGCTGACGACCGTCCCGCTGGAGCCGCTGACATTCGCTTCGATGCGGACGTTGGGCGCGGTCTTGCCGATATCAATCAGCTCAGACACGCCTTTTGCTTGTAGCGTCTCACTCGTCAGCGCGGTGACGGAGATCGGCACTTCCTGGATGTTTTCCTCGCGCTTCTGCGCGACGACGGTGATCTCTTCGATCTCCGTCTCCATCCTCGGCGCCCCCTTCTTCCCCTTGGCCGCTTGCGCCCAACTTGCCGGTGGAACAGCCAGCGCGGCAACCACAGCCAGTCCTGTACTGAACCGCATAAAACTTCTCGCGTCTGCCATGGTTTCCCCCTCCTCTCCGAAGCTCAGCCGTGCGCGAGCCTCGTTGCTGAAAATCCCCCAATGCTCTCCAGCCTGATGAATAAGGGTTGAGGCGTGTTCACGTATCATTAGTAAATAGATCAATCGAATGACATATTACGAAGAACGACATGATGTGCATCATTCGGAGTGAAAAGGTTGTTGGCGAGCGCCAAGAGAAAGGGGGTGTGATTGCACGCGACGGGATGAGGCACGAGGCTGGACAGGGGGATCAGGGGTTGCCGCTCACGGCTATCCTGTGTGGGAGGTTTGTCTTTCCCGGTTGACGTGCTGCCACCCTCTGTGTGCCCCGACTGCCAACCTTGTTCTGGGCCGTTGTGTCGACGGGTGTACCCAGGCTGCCAGCGCTGGGTTCCGAGCGGAGCCTCTCAGCGGATAAATTCCCAATGCCTCAGCTGCCGCAGTCATGCGTCGATCGAAGCTGATCAGCACGTGCGCACTGTAGGTACCGGTCAAGGCGAGGTGCAGCGCGTCCGCGGCGCGCAAAGGAACCGGGCGGCGGTGGTTAACTTCCGCTGCGCTCGTTCAGATCCCGCAGCAGGTCCCTCGCCTCTGCTTCGTGCTCGGGACGCACCTGAACCTCGACGGGCCCTGCGGCGATCAGACTCTCCACCTCCTCGTTCCTGGCGAAGAACGGGATTCCGGCTCCCTCCAGCAACGACTTCGCAAGCGCAAGTTCGGAGTGGTCGCGCGTGAGGAGCACGGTTACGAAGTCGACCCACTCGGGCGCTTCTCTCGCGGGAAGCGCTGGGATGAGCGCCCCGCCGCACTCGCAGCACTGCGACACTTCCTCTCGATACTCAGCTCCACATTGCGAACAGAACACGGCGTCCTCCTCCCTACACCTTGCTCTACACTCAGGCTACCAGTTTCTGCAAGGAAGGCAGAAAGCGACCGGAGAACGACGCGCTCGGTCGTTTTTCCGCCACGCTTTGTGCCACTGTGGCAGCCCCGCCGGGGTCAAGTTTGTCCCACGATGATGTCACCCATTTTTGGCTCGACACTCCCCGTCTCACGTTCACGCCCGCACATACTCCACCGCCACGCCCAGCACCGCGATTGTGGGGCCCTGGCGACTTAAGTTTGACGATAAATGGGTCACCATTGTGTGCCGCCGCCACAGCGGAGCCCAGGGTGTCCCCATCCCGACGGGGGATGAGCCCGGTGTATACCGCGCCCGCACCGGTGTAACTGAGGAACTGGTCCACATCCGGGTCGGCGATACCATAAATGAAAAGCGTTCCCGCCGGCACACCCGTCAGGGCCTGCAGATGACAGGTGAGCGTGAGGTCAAGATTGCCGAAGTAGATGGTTCGCCGGTTGATGCTGCCGCTGAGGTTGGACACCACGTCGCTCGTGTAGGTGGCGTGCAATGCCACGCCGTGCGTCAGGAGGGTGCTGCGCAGACCGTACCAATCGCCGGTCGGGAACGGCCGCTCCGCCAGGCTCTGTGCGGACGCGGGGGGCGAGCGGGAGCAGCAGCGCGATGATCGCACAGGCGGTGGTATGGGTGGCGGGAGGAATGGTACTCACGACCCCAGCGACCGCACCGCGCCGACGGCACGGCGCCAGCCCTGGTAGAGTGCTTCGCGCCGTTCGGGTGCCATGGCTGGTCGGAAGATCCGATCCGGTCGGCGCACGCGCTCAAGGGCGCGCTGGGACTTCCATAACCCCACACCAAGACCGGCCAGGAGAGCCGCGCCGAGGGCCGTGGTTTCGATGACCTTGGGACGATCCACCGTGGTGCCGAGCACGTCCGCCTGAAACTGCATCAGCCAGTTGTTGGCCGCGGCGCCACCATCGACACGAAGGCCGCCGAGCGGACGCCCGGATTCGGCCACCATGACGTCGACCACGTCCCGGGTCTGGTACGCCAACGATTCGAGTGTGGCACGGGTGACATGGGCGCGGTTGATGCCACGTGTCAGACCGACGAGCGCGCCGCGGGCGGCGGTGTCCCAGTAGGGTGCCCCAAGCCCGACAAAGGCGGGCACCAGGTAAACCCCCAAGGTGGAATCGACCCGCCGCGCCAGGGCCGCAGAGTCCTTCGCCTTTTTGATCAAGCCGAGGCCGTCGCGCAGCCACTGCACGGCTGCCCCGGCGATGAACACCGAGCCTTCGGTGGCGTAGGCCGGCGTGCCGTCGGGTGCACACGCCAGGGTGGTGATCAAACCGCGGCGCGAGGTCACCGCCTGCTCGCCGGTGTACATCAGCAGGAAACAGCCGGTGCCGTAGGTGTTCTTGACCATGCCCGGACGGAAGCAGGCCTGACCGAACAGGGCCGCTTGCTGATCGCCCGCAATCCCGGCGATCGGCACTTCCGCGCCGAAGACGCGGGCGTCGGTCATACCGATCACGCCGGCGGACGAGACGACGCGGGGTAGGATGTCGGCCGGCACGTTGAGCAGCCGCAGCAATTCCTCATCCCAACTGCGCGTGTGAATGTTGAACAACAGCGTGCGCGAGGCGTTGGTGTAGTCGGTGGCGTGCACCTGGCCACCGGTCAGTTTCCACAGCAGCCAACTGTCAACGGTGCCGAAGGCGACGTGCCCGGCGCGGGCGCGTCTGCCCCTGACGTGGTCGAGCAGCCATTGCACCTTGGTGCCCGAGAAATAGGGATCGATGACCAGGCCGGTCTTTGCGTGCACGAACGGCTCAACGCCCTCGGCTTTGAGTGCCTCACAGGCCGCGGCCGTGCGACGGTCCTGCCACACGATGGCGCGATTTAGCGGCGTGCCGCTGCGGCGGTCCCAGAGCACCGTGGTCTCGCGTTGGTTGGTGATGCCGATGGCCGCGATATCCGGCGGCCGCAACCGGGCGGCCCGCAGCGCGACGCCGATTTCCCGCTTGGTGACCCGCCAGATCTCCTCCGGATCGTGCTCGACCCAACCCGGCCGCGGATAGTACTGGCGGAATTCGGAGTAGCCGCGGCCGCGCACCCGCCCGGAGTGATCGAAGACCAGCGCGGTGGTGCCAGTCGTTCCCTGGTCGATTGCCAACACGTGCTGTGCCATCCGCACCTTCCCCTCTCGTTCCTCACACAGAGTGAACGATCTGTCGTGACATGCAACCGTGATGCTGAATTTTTTCCTTGGGCCGTGGGTTCCCGGGCGGCCACTTGGTCCATTGTTGGCGCACACCGCAGCCGCTAAGATGCGCCCGATGCGCGCGCGACGGCTCCTATTCGTGACCGGCAAGGGCGGCGTCGGCAAGACAACGGTAGCGGCGGCGCTGGGCCAGTACCTGGGAACATCGCGACATCGTGCCCTGATCGTGGAGACGGCGATGGACGGTCGCTTGGCACATCTCTTTGGCCACACTGACCTGTCGGCCGAACCCCGGCGTTTGCGCGCCGGCCTCGACGCGGTGCGGGTGGATGCGCGGCAGTTGGTGGAAGAGTACTTCTCCCGCTTGCTCCGCTTCCAAATGCTGTCGCAGCGGCTGCTATCGAGTGAGACGTTCAATGCGCTGACGGCGGCGGTGCCGGGGATCACGGAGTTTCTGCTGCTGGAGAAAATCCTCGACTGGATTGAGCCCGGCTTTGGCGGCCGCCGGCGCGGCTACGAGATCATCATTGTCGATGGCCCGGCCACCGGTCATGCATTGAAGATGCTGCGCACCCCGCGGGCGCTGGCATCGATGGTGCCGGGAGGGCCACTGGGCAAGACGGCCCGCCGGCTGCTGGCCCTGCTGGGAGACCACGCGTGTACCCAGGTTCTGCTGGTGACTCTGCCGGACGAGATGGCGGTGCGCGAGACCATGGAGACGCAGCACGCACTCGAGGGCGATCTGGCAATCCGCGTTGCCCGGCCGGTGATTAATCGTGTCTTTCCGCGCCACTTCTCCGGCGCGGAGGCGCAACTGATCGAGCAACACCGCAAAGTCAACGGCCATGCGGCACAGGCGCTGCTCGAGGCGGCGCGCTTCAGCATCGCCTGCCGCCGCGAAGCGGAGCGGCACGTCGCCCACCTGCGGCGTGTGCTCGGTGTGCGGCCGATTCTGCTGCATCAGTTCTTCAGCAAAGAGGTCCAGGCGCAGCACCTCGAAGCGTTTGGCCGCATGCTTGGAAAGGCCGTCCTGGAAGCGACGAACGAAGGCCGCGCGCCGAAAGCTGATTTCCGCGGCCGCACCCCGGTTTCAGTGGACGACGTAAATGATGACGATTGACGGCCTGCTGCGGAAGCGTTTGGTGATCTGCGTGGGTGCCGGAGGGGTCGGCAAGACCACGACTGCGGCGGCGCTGGCGCTCGCCGGCGCGCTGCACCAGCGGCGCACGGCCGTGATCACCGTCGATCCCGCGCGCCGGCTCAAGGACGCGCTGGGCATTGCGGGATTGTCGACCGAACCGCACACGGTAACGGCCGGTCGGGTAAGGTTCGATGCGCTGGCTTTGGACACGAAGCGGACCTTCGATGCGCTGATCGAGCGTTTCGCCCCGAGTCCCGCCGTTGCCGAACGCATCCTGGCGAATCGGTTGTACCAGGAGGTGTCCAACGAGTTGGCCGGCTCGGCCGAATATATGGCGATGGAGAAGCTGCACGAACTGGTGCTCGGGCGGCACTACCAGACGCTGGTGGTTGATACCCCGCCGAGCGCGCACGTCCGTGATCTGCTGGCCGCGCCCAATCGCCTGGTGAATCTCCTCACGTCACGGGCGGTCAGTCTGTTGCAGACCCCCGCCACGCTGTTGTCCCGCGGGCCGTTGAGCGTGGGCCGCCTGGGGCTGACGGCCCTGCTGAAGGTGCTGCAGCGTTGGACCGGCGTCGACCTGCTACACGACCTTGCCGATTTCGCCGCCGCGTTCGAGCACCTGGTCGAGGGCTTTCATGCACGGGCGGAGGAAGTGAATCAACTGCTGCGTGCTCCTACCACGGCTTTCGTCCTGGTGACAACGCTGGAGCCGCACACCGTCGAAACGGCCATCAGCTTCCATCACGAATTGGCAGTCGGCGGATTCCCGATCGCCGGAATCATCGCCAATCGGGTGCTGGCGTTCCCCACCCTCGACGAATCAGCTGCGCTGCCGCCCTGGAGCGAGCAGCTGCGCGGGAGGTTGCTGCGTAACTACGGCGAGCTGCACGCGCTGTCGCAGCGTGACCAGCAGGCAGTGAAAACGCTGCAGTCGCGCACCAAGTCTCCGTTACTCGCCGCGGTCCCGGCTGCGACCCGCGCCCCGACCACGCTCGCTGGACTGGAACGTTTTGCGCGGTTGCTCCTGTAGCAGGCTGCTCAAATCCTGATCGCATGTTTCGACAGACGCCTGATTCGGCGCGCTCAGCATGAGCGGATCCTCTCCCCAATTTTATTGTCGTTTTCCGCTTACCCTGAGCGCGTTGAAGGCTGAGCAGGCGCGTTCCGGCGGACCGTAGATTCTCGAAGGACCTCCGTTGAGGGAACTTGCCCGCGCCCCTTTGTTCGCGGCCCGATACGCGATATGCGATACGCTATATGCCAGTCTTGTACTTCGAGGACGTGGAAGTGGGGATGGTTGCCCGCAGCGGCGGATACACGGTGACGCGCGAGGAGATCATCGAGTTTGCCCAGCGCTGGGACCCGTGGGAGTTGCACCTCGACGACCGGGCGGGCGTCGCCAGGGGATTCGGTGGGGTGATTGCGTCGGGCGCGCACTCGGCCGCGATTCTAGCCCTCCTGTATCAGCGGGCCCGGGAGAAAGAGATTCCGTATGCGACCGTGGCTGGTCTGGGTGCGGAAATTCGGCTTACCAAGCCGGTTCGGCCGGGTGACACGCTGCGGTATCGGGGCGAGGTGATCGAAAAACGGCCCTCAGCGCGCAACCCACAGGTCGGCGTAATCAAGACGCGAAGTCAGTTGCTCAATCAGCGCGATGAGGTCGTGTACGACAGTGTTTTCGCGACGCTCGTGCAGCGCCGCCCCGAGCAGGGCAACGAATCAGTCGATAGTCAATAGTCGATGGTCGATAGCTTGAACCATCGACCATCGACTGACCGGTTCATTTCGGTTTGGCGTTGGCTGAGAGATCGGAGACCATCGGCCATACGCCATCTGTGATAAGCACTTTCTCCCTCGCTACAGCCGTTCCAGGATTGCGCCCGTTCCCAGCGCTCCCCCGCAGCACATGGTGATCAGCGCGGTGGACTTGTTCGACCGTTCCAGTTCGTGTAGCGCGGTCGTGATCAGACGGCTGCCAGTGGAGCCCACCGGATGACCGAGGGCGATGGCGCCGCCGTTGACGTTGACTTTGTCCATGTCGGGATTGAGGACGCGCTGCCATGACAGCACCACCGATGCAAAGGCTTCGTTGATCTCCACGAGGTCGATGTCCGTGAGTTTCATGCGGGCCTTCTTGAGGACCAACTTGGTGGCATCGACGGGACCGTCGAGCAGGTAATACGGATCCGCACCGACCAGAACCGATTTGCGCAGCCGCGCCCGCGGCTTCAAGCCCAGGCTCTTCGCCTTCTTGGCGGACATCCACAGCACTGCCGCCGCGCCGTCGGAGATCTGCGAGGTGTTGCCGGCCGTGTGGATGGCATTCGGGTCATCGCCGGCCACCTTGAGGCTGGCGAGCTTTTCCAGGGTGGTTTCCCGCGGTCCCTGATCCTTGCTCACGAGCATACGCTCGCCCGTCGGCTGGCCATCTTCGCCCATCACCGGTGCGTCCATGGGGACGATCTCGCGTTCGAAGCGCTTCTCGGCCCAGGCGTGCAGCGCCTTCTGCTGCGACGACAGCCCGAACCGGTCCACGTCCTCACGCGTGATGCCCCGTAGTTCGGCAATCCGCTGGGCCGCGACGAACTGATTCATGGGCAGATCCCAGGTCCATCCCGGCGGAATGAAGTACCCAGGTCCGTTGAAGGCGCTGGAGCCCAGCGGCACGCGGGACATGGCCTCAAGGCCGCAGGCGATACCGATGTCGATGGCGCCGGCCGCGACCATGGACGAAATCATGTGGTTGGCCTGCTGGGCGGAGCCGCACTGGCAGTCGACCGTGGTGGCGGCAACATGATAGGGCAGGTTCTTCCCGAGCCATGAGATGCGGGTAATGTTGTTTGATTGTTCACCCGCCTGCGTGACACAGCCGCCAATGACCTGATCCACGCTGCCCGGCTCAATGCCGGCACGCTTGATCACTTCGGCCAGCGTGGCGCCGAGCAAATCGGCGGCGTGAACGCCTGAAAGCCAACCGTTCCTTTTGCCGATGGGGGTACGTACTGCCTCAACGATCACTGCCTCTGCCATATCGTCCTCTCCTTGCTGTCTGTCCGATGGAGCGTTTGAGGAATGGAGTTCAAAGTATTCGACTCACGCGCCGTCCGCTTCACGCCGTCGCTATGGAGTAGCGGATGTCACCCGCGGCCCGGGGACCATCCGCCATTACCCACTGCGCGAGGCGAGCGTCGCTAGGCCTTGGCGAGGATGGCGGCGCTGGTGGGGACGCCGACCCCGGAGGTGACCAGGACGTGGTGGACGGGCTTGGGGGGCTGGTTGACCGAGGT
>JAGDMS010000144.1 GCA_017860575.1 Deltaproteobacteria bacterium
CAGCAATGGCTATCGACGAATACGCAATGAACCGGTAGCCGAATATCGTCCGATGCGCGAACGTGGGAATGACCTCGGAGATCACACCCATGGCGGGCAAGATCATGATGTACACCGCGGGGTGCGAGTAGATCCAGAAGAGGTGCTGATACAGCACCGGGTCGCCGCCTTTGGCCGGGTCGAAGACACCGATCCCAAAGACCCGTTCGACGATAATGAGCGCCAGGGTGATACCGATGATCGGGGTGGCGATGATCTGCACCCACGCGGTCGCGTACAGCGACCAGGCGAAGAGCGGCATCCGATTCCACGTCATCCCCGGCGCCCGCAGGCGGTGCACCGTGGTGACGAAATTCACGCCGGTCAAAATGGACGAGAACCCGAGGATGAATGCCGCGAACACGGCCAGCGACACGTTGGTGCCGGTGCGGATACTATACGGCGCGTAAAATGACCACCCTGTGTCCGGGGGGCCGCCCCCGGTGAACAACGAGGTAACGGCAAGGATCGCCCCGATGATGAAGAAGTACCAGGACAGGAGGTTCAGCCGCGGAAATGACACGTCCTTGGCCCCGATGACGATCGGCAAGAAGAAGTTGCCGAACACCGCCGGCACACCGGGGATCACGAACAAAAAGATCATGATGACCCCGTGCAAGGTGAACATCGCGTTGTAGGTTTGGGGCCGCATGATCGTCTGCCCCATGGTGAGCTGTTCGAGCCGCATGAGCACGCCGATGGTCACGCCCACCAGGAAGAGCGCCATGGTCGGGAAGAAGTAGAGCAGTGCGATGCGCTTGTGGTCGGTCGACAGGACCCACGCAAGCAGTCCTGTGCGCTCACCCGCTTCGAGATAACTGGGTTCCGCGTGCGAGACGGTTGCTGCCATGCTCATGAATGAGCCCTTTCTGTTTCCCCCCGATTGCGGCCGGTCAGCAGCACGAAGACGCCAAAGGCCGCCGCCAGCAACAACGAAATCGCTCCCGCAATCCGGGTGAAATTGACGACGTATCTGCGCCCTTGCGGGTCATAGCTGAAACAGAAGCTCAACGCCTTACTGATGCTCGGCCTGGCCAACCCGCTCGCGGCCTCACTGACCGCCATTTCCAGATCGGCCGGGAGATAGGTGATGCCGTACATGTACCGTGTAACCTTTCCTTCCGGCGAGAGGATGATCAGCGCGCCGGGATGAATGAACTGGTCGCGATCCTTTTTAAAGCCGAAACCCACCGCGGTCGCCAACGCCTTGATCGAGGCCTCGTCCCCAGTCAGAAAGCGCCAGGCGGTCGGTGGAAAGGGCCGCTGCATCAGTCTCAGGTAGTTGGTGCGCTTACCGGCGGCGATTTCGGGGGTGTCGGTGCTGTCGAAGCTGACCGTGACGACTTGAAAGTCTTTTCCCGGCTCGAGTTCGACTTGGTTGAAGGTGCGAACGAGCTCGTTGAGTTGCGGCGTGCAGATGCCGGCGCACCGAAAATAATTGAGCGTCAACACCGTGGGCTTCGCGATGAGTTGCCGCAGTACCACCGCCTGACCGGTCTCGTCATTGAATCGCAGGTCGGACGGGATGCTGGCGCCCAGCTTCTCGTTGATGCCCACCTCATCTGCTTGCGCCGCGAGCGCAACCGCGCGCAGCAGCACGAGCGCAGCGCCGACGATCAGGGCACGCGTCACCGCCCATTCCCATCCCAAGGACCGTCGATCTTCTCCGGAATCGTGCTTCGACAAGCTCAGCACGAGCGGTAAGATTACCCATTCAAAAAGAAGATTCCGCTCACCCTGAGCCTGTCGCCGGGTGATTGCTCGTCGGTCTGATACCATGCGCTTATTGTTGCGTTGCTTTCACCAGGCCATCGTAGAGCGCCTGCCAGTCCTGCGGACTGAGCGTCGCCACCGAGATTGCAAACCCGTTGGTCGGCGTTTCGTTGCTCACAACCGCCGCCAGTGCCGCGGCATTCTCACGCCAAGACGGCGCCGCCGCCAGGGTCTGGGCGGCACGCGTCGGGTTGACCACCGCCTGCGCCAAGACCGCCGCATTGGCATCGCTCTCGCCCCGTGGTGGGAGCGCCAGCGGCGCTACCGCCTTGAACTCCGTCTCCAGTTTGGCCATCGCCAGGTGGACAGGGATGCGGTTCGGCACCTTCTCCCCACCCTTCGCAAACTGTTTCGCCAGTGCGTCCAGTGCCGCCGGGTCGTCCTGACCGTGAGGGAACGATCCGAGCGACTGGACGTAGTGCGCCAGCGCCATGCGGTCCCGCGCCCGCACGTAATTGTAGGACGTCATGGAGCTTCCTTTGATTCCCTCGTCGAGCGTCTTGTAGATTGCCAGCAATTGCGGGCCGTTCTTCCAGCCATCGGCCTTGGTGAAATCGCGTGGGCGTGGGTTGATGCCGGCCGCTCCCGGACCGTCACCCTGCCCCGCCGGACCATGGCAGGACACACAGTTCTGCTCGAAGAGGGCTTTGCCGCGCTTGAGCAACTCGGGGTTGGCTGTCATCACCGTCTTCGGGTCCACCGGCGGCAGCTCGTAGCCGTGCTCCGGCGGATACTCGGTCGGATCAAGCCAACCCGTCTCCCCCTGGGGCGCCGCAACCGGCGGCGATGCCGGGGGTTTGTTGGCGTTGCGAAGCCCAGGAACGACAATGAGCGCGAAGAGCCCGAAAATGGTGATCGCACCCACCGTCACCAGCAAGGTGGAAATGAGCCGACGCAACTCGTTCGGACTGACGTATTGATCGATCACGCTCGGAACTCCAGCCCCTCGTGCAGCAAGGGGTCACCAATGGGCATATCGGCCCCCATCGCCATCGACCGCCGCACCCACAGGACGGCGAGGCCAACGAAGCACAACGCGAAGCTGAGCTCTGGCCACGACAGCGGCGGGCTCGCGCCGACGACCGGCAGCACCAGCCAGTACAGATCCAGGAAATGGGCGGTCAGCATCAGCATCGCCACCCAACGCAGGTTGCGCGGATCATTCTTCCGGTCCTTCGGCACCAGAGCGAAAAAGGGCACGAAGAAATGGATCGCGGCCAGCAGCAGGATCACGTTCAGCCACGGCCCCTCGATGCGCTGCTTATACCAGAAGATCTCCTCCGGCATGTTGCCGTACCACATCAGCATGTACTGGGCGAAGCCGATGTACGACCAGAAGACCGTGAACGCGAACATGAAGCCGCCCAGGCTGTACAGGTGGTCGTTGCGCACGTCCGGCAGACGCCCGCGATCCTTCAGGTAGAGCACCGCCAAGGCACTCGACGCCAGGCCGGATAGGAACGTGCCGGCAAACAGATACACGCCGAAGATGTCGCTGTACCACTCCGGCTCCAGGCTCGAGATCCAATCGAACGCCACCAGCGTGATGCTGAACGCGAAGATGATCATGAATGCGGGAGCGAAGCCCCGTGCGCGCACCGAGAAGGCCGGATCCTTGGTCTGGTCCTGACGCACCGAGCCGCGCGTGAACAGATTGTATGCGAACAGCCACAGGGCGAAACAGATCAGCACCCGGATCGAGAAGAACGGCACGTTGAGCCACGGCGCCTTGCCCGCAATCGCGGGTTTCAACAACGCCTCCGGCCGGGTCCACGGATACAGGACCGGGAGGGACAACAAGGCAATCAGGCCCATGGGCAGTGCCAGCAGCACCAACCCGGAGACACGCTCGGGGGCGCGCCGGATCGGAATGCTCCAGCGCGCAGCCACGAGGTGACCGAGCGCCACGATGAACAGGCAGCCCACGCCGATGGTCAGCACGAACAGGAACCAGACCAGCCAGTTCGCCCAAAAGCGCTCCGGCGGAACGGCGAGGTAGGACGCGACCACGCCCACGGCGCCGAGGGCGGCCATGCCGGCAAAGACGTTGGCGGACACCAGCGGTGATCGGCTCATTTGAGATCCTCGTCCTTGGCGTTCTGCGCCCGCTGCAGCACTCGCAGATAATGCACCACCGCCCAACGCTCGTCGTCCGTCAGGTCGGCAGCATACGACGGCATGGCGTTCTTGCCGACCATGATCACATGATAGATCTTGCCGTCAGGGTACTCCCGAAACGTCTGCGCCTGCAAGTTTGCGGGCTTGGCCCCGTAGGCCGCGGTCAAGGTCGGCACGCCGTTCCCCAAGGCCCCGTGACACACGCCGCAACGGTTGTTCCAGACTGTACGACCCTTCTGCAGCACTTCCGATGTTCGCGGCAGCGGATTCACGAGCGCCGCGGCTTGTTCCGGGCTTTCGATGAGGTACGGGAGGTAGCCGCGCGCCACGGTACCCGCGACCGGGAGCTGCATCCCATGCCCGTCCTTGAACAGCTCGCTGGCCTTGTACACGTCCAGCCGGGGCTGCTCCTGCATGTGGACCATGGGCGGCAGCACCGGGAACAACTTGATGAGCCAGTACATGACGTAGCCCGCGACCAGGCACGAGATGGCAATGCCCATGACACTGCGAGACAATTCGTTGAGCGCGGGCGGCTGTGCGACTGCTACGGGCAAGACCTCCAGGTCGGCCGCGCCAGCCGCGCGCAACGCCGCCGACGCCGCGTCCACGTCAAGCGCACCGCCGTCGGCCTCGATGGCGAGCGCGAACTTGTCGCGCGTAATGCCCGCGATCGCCTTGGAGGCAAGCACCGGATGGCTGAAGAACGGCAGCCGATTCAACAGCAACAGCATGCCGAGCCCAGCCGTAAACGTGGCGAACAGGACCGTGAGCTCGAACATGATGGGCACGAAGGCTTGCCAGGAGAAGAGCGCCTTTCCGCCCACCACGATGGGATAGTCGACCGCACTCATCCACCACTGGAAAAACAACGCCGTAGCGGCACCCAGCACGCCGGCCACCATCACCATCCCGCCCAGCGGCGAGCGCCGTAGCCCGAGGGCGTCCTCGATACCGTGGATGGGATAGGGCGTGTAGGCCTCGACCGTGCCCAGCGTGCGCGCCCGCACCTTCGGAATGGCGTCCATCAGCGCCTGGGCGCTGCTGAACAGGCCGACCACGGCGAACACCCGGTCAGTCATGGTGCCCTCCACCGTGCGCCGGCTGCGCGCCCGGCAGGATGGTCTTGACCTCGGTCGTCGCGATCACCGGCAGGACGCGGGCAAACAGCAGTACCAACGTGAAAAACAACCCGAACGATCCGAGCAGGATGCCGAAATCGACCAGGGTCGGCTTGTAGATGTGCCACGACGACGGCAGGTAGTCCTGGTGCAACGACACCACGATGATGACGAAGCGCTCGAACCACATGCCGACCGTCACCGCGATCGAAACAAAAATCATCCCGAGATAACGCTGACGGAACCAACGAAACCAGAGCAGTTGCGGGATGAGGACGTTGCAGCTGATCGTGAGCCAGCCCGACCACCCGTAGGTCCCCGAGATGTACTGTATGAAGATGTGGTGGAGGTACTCGTCCATGCTGTACCAGGCGGTAAATCCCTCCATGACGTAGGCGTAGCCCATGAGGCACGCCATCGCGAGGATCACCTTGTTCATCACGTCCAAATGGTACGTCGTGATGAGGTTCTTCAGGTCCATCGTCTCGCGCACCACCACGAGCACGATGACCACCATGGCAAAGCCGGCGAAGATGGCGCCGGTGACGAAGTACGGCGGGAAGATCGTCATGTGCCAGCCGGGAACGAGCGAGACGGCGAAGTCGAACGAGACCACGCTGTGCACGGAGAGCACCAGGCCCGTCGCCAGACCGGCAAGCAAGAGGTACGCCTTCTCGTAATGCTGCCAGTGGGTCGCGGAGCCCCGCCAGCCGAGGCTGAGCACGGTGTACAGGAAGCGCCGCACCTTGCTCGTCGTCCGATCCCTGAGCGAGGCCAGGTCCGGGACCAGACCCAGGTACCAGAACATCAGCGACACCGAGAAGTAGGTGCTTACCGCAAACACGTCCCACAGCAGGGGGGAACGAAAGTTGGTCCACAACGCGCGCTGGTTGGGGTACGGGAACAACCAGAACGCCAGCCACGGGCGGCCGACGTGGATCAAGGGGAACAGACCGGCGCACATGACCGCGAAGATGGTCATGGCCTCGGCGAAGCGCGCGATGGCGTTGCGCCACCGTGCCCGGAACAGGAATAGAATGGCCGAGATCAACGTGCCGGCGTGACCGATCCCGACCCAGAAGACGAAGTTGATGATGTCAAACGCCCAGAACACCGGCCGGTTGTTTCCCCATACGCCGATGCCCATGTAGAAGGTGTACCCGATCAGCGAGACACCAAGGGTCAGGATGCTCGCCGTAATGGCAAAGGCGATGTACCACGCCAACGGGGGTTTGCGCGCCGGATACTGGAGGACCTGATCGTCGAGGCCGCCGAGGGTGACCGGTCCCTCGACGAGAACGGGGGCCCGCAGCGCCGCGGGTAACGATACGGCTTCAGACGCCATGCTTGCCCCCTTCCCCCGCCGGGTTCGTGATATTCGCCAGATATGTCACCGACGGGCGGATACCGAGTTTCTCCAGCAGCCGATAGCCCCGCTTGTGCTCCGCCATCTTGGATACGGCGCTCTCAGCGTCCTTCAAGTTTCCGAACGTGATCGCATCAGCGGGACACGCCGCCGCGCAGGCGGTGGTGAACTCGCCGTCGCGTATCGGCCGCCCTTCCGCCCTGGCCCGCAGTTTCACGTTTTCGATGCGCTCGACGCAGAAGGTGCATTTCTCCATGACGCCGCGCGGCCGCACGGTCACTTCGGGGTTGTACACCAGTCGCTCAACCCCGGTCTTCATGCCCGTGAAATCAAAGAAATTGAAGCGGCGCACTTTGTACGGGCAGTTATTGGCGCAGTAGCGGGTACCCACGCAGCGGTTGTAAACCATCTGATTGAGCCCGTCCGGGCTGTGGGTGGTGGCATTCACCGGGCACACATTCTCGCACGGTGCGTTGTCGCACTGCTGGCAGAGCATCGGCTCGAACACCACCCGCGGCGCCTCCGGGTCGCCCTCGTAGTACCGATCGATCCGGATCCAATGCATCTCGCGGCCGCGCAGCACCTGTTCGGGACCCACGACCGGAACGTTGTTCTCCGATTGGCACGCGACCATGCACCCCGCGCACCCGACGCAAGCGGAGAGATCGATTGTCATGCCCCACTTGTGCTCCGGAAAATGCTGCTCGGGGTAGAGCGTGTGCAGTTCCTCGTGTTCCTCGTGCGCGCCCAGCTGGTGCGCGAACTCGGCCAGCGAAAAGCTGCGGACGAGGTCCCGGCCTTCCGTGAAGTCGTGGGTCTGCACCACAGGCAGCGCCACGTGTTTCCCTGTGGCCGTCAGCGTCACGCCGGCGCGCAGGCCGGGGGCCGCGGAACTCTCGTCGAGCAACGGAAAGCCATTGACGCCGACCCCCTCCGCCACCGGAAGCGCGGTCCGGCCGTAACCAAGCGCCAGGCTGACGACGCCCCGAGCTTGACCGAGCTGCACACGCACCGGGACATCCACGCTCCGCCCGCCGACCTCGAGCCGCACGACGTCGCCGTCCATCACATGCAGCTGCTGCGCATCCGCCGGCGAGAGCGACACCGGGTTCATCCAGGTCACCTTGGTGACGGGATCCGGCAGTTCCTGCAGCCAGCCATTGTTGGCATATCTGCCGTCGTAGAGGCCAGCGGCGGGGCGCAGCACCAGTTCGAAGCCGGGCGCTGCTGCGGTCGTGGCTTTCGCCGAGGCAGCGTGGATCGCTTCTGCTCGTAGAGTCCGGCCGGGACGCGGCGGCGCGGGACGGACCAGAATGCCGTCGTGCAGCGCCGCGTTCCAAAACCGCTCGAAGGACACCGGACTGCCGGCGGGGAACACTTCCTTCT
This sequence comes from Deltaproteobacteria bacterium, assembly GCA_017860575.1. Classification (GTDB taxonomy): domain Bacteria; phylum Desulfobacterota; class Binatia; order HRBIN30; family HRBIN30; genus JAGDMS01. The sequence goes on from JAGDMS010000144.1 coordinate 7,804, forward strand.
GCCAGCGGGCCTTGAGGTAGGCGTGATAGTCCGCCGCCGGGGTTCCGCCCAAACCGCGCAGGAGATCGAGCAACACGTCCTCGCCCTGCCGCGTGTCGTGGAGCGGGCCGATGGTCGGCTGTTGCAGACTCAACAGGTCGGCGGCGTTCTCGTAGTCCCCCCACGCTTCCAGCCAGTGGTGTTCCGGGAGCACGACCTGGCACTGCTTCGCGGTCTCGTCCGAGTGCAAGCCGATGTAGATCCTGGTCGGCACCGCCGCAACCGCGGCAGTCCACAAAGCGGGATCGGGAGAGGAATACGCCGGATTGACGCCCCAGAAAATGACTGCGCGGAAGGCACCCGCCTTCATTTCAGTCAATGCTTTCCGCAGATCCTCCGGAGTGGCGACCGCGGCCGCTGCCACGGCCGTCGTGGTGTCGACCGTATAGCCCTCGCCACCCAGCATCACATTGAGCAGGTGCACGGCGCTGTGCGCCTCCACCGGCACGTCCGGCCCGGCGAGGACCAGCGCGGCCTTGCCGGCTCGTGCGAGGTCCGCCGCCAGCGCGTTGAGCAGCGCGGGCGATGCGCCCACTTCGGCGGCCATCTTATCGAGATCGAATGTTGCCAATGCGTCCGCGCTTACCCCAGCAGGGAGCGCCACACCGTGACGCTGGTTCAGGGTACGCGCCAACGCAAAGGCGACCGCTGCAGCTTTCGAGGGCCGCATGGCGACGCGGTGGTCGGCCTTGGCCCCCGTGAGTGTCATACCGCCTTCGAACGCCCACAGGCGATTCATATGATCGCCCGCCGTACTCACGCGCCGCTTCGCCGCGAACTCGCGAATCGCAGCCGGTGCGGTCGGATCCGCGCCGAGAAAATCGCACTGGAAGGAGACCACCACGTCGGCTCGGTCGAACCGCATGCGTGGAGCCACGGCCTCGCCGAAACACGCCGTCGCGGCGGCGCGTGCAGCATGCGGCGCCACCGGCTCGTACGCGAGGTGCACGAGTCCCCGGAACGCACGTTTCAAATCGTCGATCACCGCCTGCCGCGTCGGCGATACTACCGCGCCCGTAAGCAGCAGTACCGGCTTCCCGCCGACCTTGGCTTCCTTCAGCGCGGCGACCGCCTGCGCTTCGGCCTGTGCCCAGGATGCCGGCTTCCCGTCGAGCAGCGGTTGCCGCAACCGATCGGGATCGTACAGGCGCAAGATGTCGCCGATGGCGCGCAGCGACGTCTTGCCATTGAACATCGGGTGCTCGTCATTCCCCTCGATGTGGATGGGCCGCCCCTCTCGCGTCGTCACCAGCACGCTGTACGGCGTCACGCCCTCCTGAAAGGTGCTGGCATAAAAGTTGGCGATGCCGGGCACCACTTCGCGCGGTCTCTTGGTGTAGGGAACGACCGTCCCGCGATCGACTTTCGAGCAGCCCGCGACGCCGGACGCGAGCGCGGCCGACGCCCCCACGAGCGCCAGGAAGCGTCGCCGCGACATCTCCACGGCCGACAATTCGAACAGGTCTGTGGGGAGCACTTTATCCATTGCCCGCTTTCGGTTACCGGTGGCAGGCATTGCAGTGTTCCGGCCCCCGCTTGATCTTCGAATCCGCCGGCAGGGCCTCATGCGCATCGCGGTGACAGCCGAGGCAGTTGCCCATGCGCATGGACATGTGTTGGTACACCACTTCCATCGTCTGGATCTCTCCGTGACAGGTCTGGCAGGCGATGCCGCCGTTCACGTGCGGCCGGTGGTCGAAATAGACGTGATCCGGCAGCACGTGGATGCGCTTCCACTCGAGCGGACGGCCCGAGTCGTAAATGGCCGTCAGCTTCTGGATGGCGGGGCTATCCTTCTTGGTGACACGGTGGCAGTTCATGCAGGTTTCCACCGCCGGCACACCCGCGTGACGCGATTTCGTGGCCCCCACGTGACAGTACTGGCACGGGATCTTCATCGTTCCCGCATGCAGCCGATGCGAGTACGGGATCGGCTGTTGCGGCGCATAGCCACGCACAAACCGGTCCGGTTGTGTCACCCAGCCCACCGCGATGACGGTCAGGAGAATCGCTCCCGCCCCGACCGGCAGGACGCGCCGCGCAAATCGATCGTACTGGTTCAGAGTGCCACCCCACTTCGCCGTCGCGCCCCCACCCCCAACGGGGTCACGCGACGGGCAGATTGTGCCAAGGCTCTATAGCTTCAGAGTTTCCCCGGATGCAAGATCGGCGGCCCCACTCCCGCCGCGGCAGAGACGACAGCACCGACAGCCGGCCTCCACAACGAAGTGGAACCGACGTGCGGCAATTCTGCTGGGAGGCGAAACCGGAAGCATAAACGATCTGATCGTGATCCGTGTCGCACGCTACCGCAAGAGACCGCTCGCCCAAATATTCTCTCGCGTCTCGCAAGCGCTTCTAATGGCACGGGATGAACCCGCGCATCGGAGGCATCGCTACGCGATCGGCGGGCGTTCCTTGCGCACTTTGGGATCGTAGTACGACATCGTGAGCCCGGGCGGTTGCTTGAACTGCACCTCGCGCACGCGCGCCAGCCCTTCCTGATAGAGCGCGATCAGCCGGTCCTCAGTGTCGTACTCGAAGGGATCCTGCAGCACCCACTCCACCTCACCGCCGGGTGGAGGCGGATTCTCCGCGTACCACCGCGCCGTCAGGGCCAGCGCCTCCGGTGCGGGGAGGGCGTCGCGATAACCCAGTTCGTGCTTCATCTTGCAAATGTCGAACACGCGGTGCGTCGGCAACGGTTGCATGATCATCGGCCACGCCGGCCGTGCCAATTCCCAGGGCATCGACACAATCTCCATCTGGTGCCCCAGCGCCGTACAGATGCACTCGACCACCTGGGCGAGGCTGAGCACGTGTTCGTCGCCGGTATTGTAGATCTGCCCGGCGGAGGCGGTGGGATTGTCGACGGCAAGCAGGACGGCGTGGGCGACGTTGCCCGAATACCCGAAGGTGCACAACGTCAGTCCGCCCTCTGGCAAAATGATGTGCGGCCGCTTGTCCAGGATGCGGCGGACGATGCACCACTCGCGCGGCAACGGCTGCCGCGGGCCGTAGACATAGGGGTATCGAAAGTGCGTGCCCTGCGGATGCGCCGCCAACACCATCTCCTCGGTCACACGGATGCGGTATCCCCTGGGATGTTCTTCCTCGTTCGCCACCTTCGGTCCGTCGTCGTACATGGGCACCGGCATCCCGACCGGAGTGAATTGCTCGGGATCCACGAAGCCTCGGTAGGCGGGAAAGCCGCCGGCGGAGATGAAGCGGCCGGTCCGGCCCACCAGAATCGCGGCCGTGGCGCGCAAGCGCCCGTAGGTCACGATACTCAGATCAAAGGTGCGCTGCGCCAGCGCATCGCGGACGGCAGCCGGGTCCCAGGGATCGACGTGGATGTGTTCGACCTCCGCCGAGATTTCGTCAAGTTCATGTGTGCCCCGGTGCAACATCGCCACGCGGTAGCCGCGCTCGATGAGCCCGCGAATGATGAACGGCCCCGTGGGCCCCGTGCCGCCGACAATCAACGCCCGCATTTTGCAACCTCCCGAAGCGCGGGCTGCGCCCGCATCGAGTCCAAAGTCCAATGTCCAACGTCCAAAGTCGTCGACCAATTGCGCCCATCGCTAGGCGGACAGTTTTTCCACCTCGACGCGGGTGCCGCGGTCGTTTTGGCCTGGGGAGCCAGTAGCAGGGACCGGTTGCAGATGGAAATACCCACCGGCGAGGTGGAGCGGGTTGATCGGACTCGGGATGAGCACCTGGTGCGAGCGCCGCCCCGCGTACTGGAACGGCTCCCAGGCGTGATACACGATCACCTGACCGGGCCGCACCGCGGGCGACACCTTCACCTGGATTTCGAACGCGCCCATGTCGTTGCGCGTCTTGACCCGCTCGCCGTCGCGAATGCCGCGCGCCTGGGCGTCGCTCACGCTCATGTACATCACCGGCTCGCCGCGCTGCAACCGCAACAGCCGGGGGTCGGGGCGCCACATCGCGTGGATGGACCAGCGCGTGTGACCACCGGTCATCTGCAACGGATAGTTGCCGCCAATCGCCGGATTGTCCTTGTGGACCGGCAGCTCCTCGCCCAGTTCCATATACAGGTCGTGGTCGATGTAGAACTGCATCCGCCGCGTCAGCGTGGACCACGGCATCTTCTGCTCGGTGTGCCACGTGTTCGCGGTGATCGTCTCATCCGGCTTGATGTCGGTGGCGTTCCCGAGGCTGGTCATGGACATGCCGAGGCCAGTGTAGCGGGCGAACCCCTTCTCTTTCAGCTGCTCCCAGGTGGTGCCCTTGAGGTTGCTGGCCAGGTTCACCAGGTCGCCCATGAAGCGATCAGCGTCCTTCTCCGTGTAGCGCTTGCCGTAGGTGAAGTCGTCATAGATCTTGTCCAGCCGCCGTTCCTCGCCGGCACGGTCATGAAAGGTCGTCTGCCCTGTCGCCAGCGCTTGCTCCTGCAGGGCGCGTAACAACAGGCAGTGGAACTCCCATTCGTGCTTGCTCTCGCCCAGCGGGTCAACGGCCTTGGTGGTCACTTGCGCAAACGGCGTGATCGGCGTCACCCAGGTCAGTTCGTCCTTCTCGTACCA
>JAGDMS010000023.1 GCA_017860575.1 Deltaproteobacteria bacterium
TGCGTCCCGGCCCCACCGGACTTTCAGTCCGCTATCGGTCCGGCGCTGGCTGAATCGGCGACGCAGGAAGAGGTAGCCCGCTTCCGCACCGCGTGGCTGGGGCGCGTGCACGCTATCCTGGCTGCTGACGGCCGGACTGTCCGCGTCACCGCGATCCAGCGTCAATGAGGAGGAGCGGCTGCACATGGTGAACATCGGCGAACGGCCAGCGAGCGGATTTGATGATCCGATGGGATTACTCGGCGATTGTCACCGCCGCCTCGAGCGCTTCCTGAATCTGCTCATGACGGTGACCGAACAGGCGCATGGCGGCGCAATGACAGCCGAGCAGCGGGATGCACTGGAGGTGTCGCTGCGCTACTTCCGTGAAGCCGCGCCGAAGCATACCAGCGACGAGGAGGAGTCGCTGTTCCCGCGCTTGCGGTCGGTAGGCGATCCACGCGTGAAGGCGGTGTTGGATCGCGTGCACACACTCGAGGCCGATCACCGCGCGGCCGTTGTCGATCACGCCGAGGTCGAGCGACTCGCTCGCCGTTGGTTGCGCGACGGCCGTCTCGCGGCCGGTGAAACCCGCGAGTTGGCGGCACGGTTGCACGAACTGCACGCGCTGTACCGGCATCACATCGCCATCGAGGATGACGAGATATTTCCCCTGGCTCGGGAGCTGCTGCGGCCCGGCGATCTGGCGCAGATCGGCGAGGAGATGGCCCGCAGGCGGGGCCTCGGGCGTCAGGCGGCGCAGATCCCGAAGTAACGAACGCGTGGCTATGACCCGGATCATACGACCCATGAAGTGGCATCGCTACGGTGAACGCGTAGCCCATAGAGAGGACACCCCATGTTGGTGACAACGACCGTCGACGTGCGCAACACGCCACCGCCACAGCGGCACCCACTCATCATGCGAACCTGGGAGGCGCTGCAACCCGGGGAAGCGTTCGAGTTGGTCAACGATCACGATCCGAAGCCGCTGTACTACCAGTTCAAATTCGAACAAGAGGGCAAGTTCTCCTGGGAGTACTTGCAGCAGGGACCGGAGGTCTGGAGAGTGCAGATAGGGAAAACGGCGTAAGAGCAGCGTTTGTCGTATATGTATGACAGATATGACAGATCACCTATCGCCAGAGGGTTGGCCGAAATGCGCGAGGCGCTGGGCGATATCCGTCCGCTTGCGTCCATGACCGTTCGACAGTCGATCCGGTTTCCGCTGTTGGCGACAGCCATGCTGGCGTTGCTGGCCGGCCTGTGGGGGGGCTTGCTGCGCCTCGGTTGGGCCATGCCGCTGTCGCGGCCGGACTTTCTACTGACGCACGGGCCATTGATGGTATGCGGCTTTCTCGGGACGCTGATCGGGATCGAGCGCGCCGTGGCACTCGGCCGGCCGTGGACGTACCTCGGACCGTTGCTCAGCGGAGCGGGCGCACTGGCGTTGATTGCGGGAGTATCGGGACCGTTTGCCGCCCTCACCATGACGGCGGGCAGCGTGTGGCTGCTGCTGATGTTTGGCTGCATCATTCGCGCCCAGCCGGCGCTCTTTACCGTCACCATGGGTGTGGGGGCGCTGGCGTGGTTCGTCGGCAACTTGTTGTGGCTGTCCGGGTGGCCGGTGTTTGAGGTGGCGACGTGGTGGATGGGGTTCTTGGTGCTGACGATCGCGGGGGAACGGCTGGAGTTGAGCCGCTTTGCGCAGCGGTCGGGGACGAGCGAAACGGTCTTCTTGATCATCGTCGTCACCTTATGGGCGGGGTTCACCAGTGGCGGGTTGGCGACGGACGACGGCGCGCGCATGATCGGTCTCGCCCTGCTGGCGCTGACGGCGTGGCTGCTACGCTACGACATCGCGCGGCGCACGGTGCGCCAAGGTGGGCTGACGCGCTACGTGGCGGTGTGCCTGCTCTCGGGCTATGTGTGGCTCGGGCTCGGCGGCATCATGGCACTGCTCGCGGGGCGAGCCGTCGCCGGTCTCCAGTACGACGCCGTCCTGCACGCGATTTTCGTCGGGTTCGTGTTCGCCATGATCTTCGGACACGCGCCCATCATTTTCCCGGCAGTCGCTGGCGTGCCGGTGCCATTTCGTTCGGTTTTTTACACTCATCTGGCCTTGCTCCACGTCTCCCTGCTGCTGCGAGTCGGTGGGGATTTGCTGGCGTCGCTTGCGTGCCGGCAATGGGGAGGCCTGCTCAATGTCGTTGCGGTGTTGCTGTTCATGGCGAACACGGCCGGTGCTGTGTTCCGGGGGCGCCGCTTGACGACATTCCCGCCGCCAGCGGCGCGGCCGCGCCCTGCCGTGCAGGTTGCAGCACCCGCACAACGGAGTACTGTGTGACAATGGAAGAGCGAATTCGAGAGGCCTTGCGCGAAGTGATGGACCCGGAGATCGGCATCAACATCGTCGATCTCGGTTTGGTGTACAACTTGGATGTGAGGGATAACGCGGTGCACATCCAACTGACCATGACCACGCAAGCCTGTCCTTTGCACGAGTACATCGCCGAATCGGCGCGCGCGGCGGTGCGGCGTGCGGTGCCGGAGGTGGGGGAAGTGGACGTCGAGATGGTCTGGGATCCGCCCTGGAACCCGGCGATGATGTCGGCGGAAGCCAAGCGGCAGATGGGCTGGAATAGCTGAAACAGGCCTTGGTCTCGCTGCCGCTCCCGTAGAAATTTTCCGACTCGCAGTCCAAGCCTCCACCAGTCGACCGTGCTTCCTCGCCCCCAGGGTGGCACCCGGGCCTACCAATCGGCCGCGGGCCGCGCCCCTGTGGGATGGTTGCGGTCACCCCAAAGAAGTTGCGGCGGACGTATGGTGCTCGGGGCGAGCGGGTGGCATAGTAGCGCCGCCAGTGCCCCGTAGGGCAAGGCACAGCGCCCTTTTCTCGTGGGGTGCTGCGCAGAGGGGGTCGAGCATGGAGGCACAGCGTTTATCAGGGAGGCGGGAGCCGGTTGGCGTTTCCGCCGTAACGCGGCGCTCGTTTCTGGGATACGTCGGAGCCACGGCAGCCGTTGCGGCCACCGGCGCAGGGTTGGCCGGCTGCAATGAGGACAACGGTGCCCAGGCGCAATCGGTGCCGACGCCAACACCCACGGCATCTCCAACCGCCACGCCAACTCAGAGCCAGGCGCGTCAGGAGATCGCGCGCGACTTGCGCCGCGAAGCGGCCGACATGGCGTTTGCGCGCGGCGTGCCGGTGCAGACGGCCAACGGCGACGAGGCGCGGTACCCGAACAAGATCGGGAATTATTCAAAGGGGCTGCCGCACAAGAGTCTCGGAGAAGTTGACCTGACGGCCTACGGGGCGCTGCTGACCGCGGTCTCCAGCGGTAAGCCGGCAGACTTTGAGGCCATTCCTCTGGGGGGAACCCTCAAGTTGGCCAACCCGCAAGGCGGGTTGGCATGCGAGCTGGAAGGTCCGGATAGCCATGCGTGCGTTCAACCGCCGGCGCCCCGTTTCGACTCGGCGGAAATCGCCGGCGAAATGGTCGAGCTTTACTGGATGGCGTTGCTGCGTGATGTCAGCTTCACCGAGTACGCCACGAATGCAGACGTCGCCGCCGCCTGTGCCGACCTGTCGGGGCTGTCGGACTTCCGCGGCCCGAAGCAGGGCGGGGCGGTGACCCCCGCGACCGTCTTCCGCGGCGACACGCCCGGGGATCAGATTGGGCCGTACCTGTCGCAGTTCATCTTGAAGGATTTCTCCTACGGAGCGTTTCCGGTCAGCCAGGTGCAACGGCCATATGTCGCGCGAGGTGACTACCTGACGGACTTCACCACCTGGCTGCGCATCCAAAACGGCGCGCCGCCAACGGCGAAGCCGCAGTTCGAGACCACCCTGCGGCGCCTTGTGAACCTGCGCGACCTGGCGCGTTACGTCCACGACGACCTGCCGTACCAGGCGTTCCTCAATGCCTGCCTCATCCTCATGGCCATGGGAGTGCCGGTAAAAGCAGGCAATCCATACAAGACATCGCAAACGCAAACTGGATTTGTGACCTTTGGTGGGCCGCACATCCTCGGCTTGGTGACCGAGGTTGCCACGCGCGCGCTCAAGGCGGTGTGGCACCAAAAGTGGTTTGTGCACCGGCGGTTGCGGCCGGAAGAGTACGCCGGCCGTGTCCACCTGCACGCCGCCGGGCAGGCGGATTACCCGGTTCACGAGGACGTGCTGCACTCCGCCGCAATCGCCAGGGTGCAGGCAGGTAACGGCACGGCGCTGCTGCCGATGGCCTACCCGGAAGGCTGTCCAAGTCACCCCGCCTACGGCGCCGGGCACAACACCATTGCCGGCGCCTGCGCCACCATGCTCAAGGCCTGGTTCCAGGAGGATTTCGTCATCCCGAACCCGGTCGTGCCTGCCGTCGATGGCACTGCGCTGGAAGCGTATGCCGGCGCCGACGCGGGCCAGCTGACGGTCGGTGGCGAACTGAACAAACTGGTTGCCAATGTCGCGGCGGGACGGAACGCGGGGGGTGTGCACTGGCGTAGCGATTACCCCTCGTCGATCGCCATGGGAGAGGCCGTGGCCATTAACATCCTCGAGGAGCAGAAGATCACGTTCAACGAGAGCAGCTCGTTTACCTTGACCAAGTTCGACGGAACGTCGATTACAATTTGAGGTGCGACGAGAATCGATGGCGCGCTCTGGCATGACAGGTTGTGCCGCCGAAACGACACGGTTTGGTCTGAGGAGAACAGCCTGATGTCACCATCGTCACCCACGGGTGTCGGCGACCGACGGTGGCGATGGTGCCGCGGCGGGGGCACCGTGTGCTGAACGACCCGCGCCACTACGAAGCCGACACGATTCTGCGGGACGGTACGTCGATCCACATCCGTGCGATCCGGCCGGACGACAAACAGCGCCTGGTGGCGCACTTCCAGCAGCTGGGCAAGCAGTCCGTGTACTTCCGCTTCTTCGGTGCCAAGAAGCGGCTGACCGACGAGGAACTCCAGCGACTGACAGAGCCGGACTTTGTGAACCATGTCGGCTTGGTGGCGACGCTGCGTGTGGGAGAGGACGAGCACATCATCGGTGTGGGCAGGTATCTGCGGTACGAGCTGCCGCACCGTGCCGAGGTCGCGTTTGCCGTGGCCGATGCGCACCAGGGACGCGGCATCGGGACGCTGTTGCTCGAACATCTGGCTCCGCTCGCGCGCGCCCAGGGCATCACGGAGTTCGAAGCGGACGTCCTCGGTGAAAACAACCGTATGCTGCAGGTCTTTGCGAAGAGCGGCTTTGTGGTGGAGCGCTCGATGGCGGACGGAGTGGTCCATGTCCGCTTCCCCACCGAGGAGACGAAACAATATCTGCAGGCGACCTCCGCCCGCGAACGCTTGGCCGCCGCGGAGAGCGTGAAAGCGTTCTTGCACCCGCGGTCGGTGGCGGTGGTCGGGGCCTCGCGGCGGCCGGGAACGATCGGGGCAATGCTGTTGGCAAATCTCAGAGGCTGCGGCTTTACCGGCCCGATCTATCCGGTCAACCCGAATGCCGATCGCATCGACGGGCTGACGGCGTATCCGACCGTCGGTGCGATCGGGGTGCCCCTCGATCTTGCCATCATTGCCGTTCCAGCCGCGGGGGTCGAGGAGGTAGTGGCCGACTGTGCCCGTGCCGGAGTGCGTGGGGTCGTGGTGATCTCCGCCGGATTTGCGGAACTGTCAGCGGAGGGCCGTGCCGTGGAGCGACGGCTGACCCAGTTGGTGCGCAGTTCGGGGATGCGGATGGTCGGCCCCAATTGCATGGGCGTGCTGAACACCGACCCGGCGGTTTCGCTCAACGCCACCTTCGCACCCGCATGGCCGCCGGCGGGTAGCATCGGCATGTTGTCGCAGAGCGGGGCGCTCGGGTTGGCCATTCTCGATCACGCGCGTAGCCTCAACCTGGGCATTTCGACCTTCGTGTCGGTGGGGAACAAAGCGGACGTCTCGGGCAACGATCTGCTCTGCTACTGGGCGGACGATCCGCGCACCGCGGTAATCGTGCTCTATCTTGAGAGCTTTGGGAATCCGCGTCGCTTCGGACGCATCGCGCCAGAGGTGGCCCGCCGGAAGCCAATCGTTGCCGTCAAGTCCGGCCGCTCGGCCGCTGGGACCCGGGCCGCCTCTAGCCATTCGGCCGCACTCGCCAGCTTGGATGTCGCGGTCGACGCACTATTTGAGCAGGCGGGTGTCATCCGCACCAACACCCTCGAGGAACTCTTCGATGTCGCAACGTTGCTGTCGACGCAGCCCGTGCCCCGCGGTCCGCACGTCGGAGTGGTGACCAACGCGGGCGGACCGGGCATCCTGCTGGCAGACGCGTGCGAGGCCCACGGCCTCAAGTTGCCTGAGCTGTCGGCCGAGTCACTTGCCGCATTGCGTGCGTTCCTCCCGCCGCAGGCCGGGCTCGCGAACCCAATCGACGTGATTGCATCGGCCACCGCGGAACAAATCGCGAACGCCATCGCCGTGGTGGGAAGCGACCCCACAATAGACGCCGTGGTGGCGGTCTACATTCCGCTCGACGTTTCGCGGATCGAAGCGTATGCCGCCGCCATTGCCCGCGGAGCCGGCGCGGTTCCCGCCCACAAGCCGGTCCTGTCCGTGTTCATGTCCTCGCGCGGTGCGCCGCTGATACTTGCCGGTGGGTTGCGCGGCCGGCTTCCCTCATTCAGTTTCCCAGAGAACGCGGCCATGGCCCTGGCAGCTGCGGAGCGGTACGGTCGCTGGCGGGAACGCCCGCCAGGGACACCAAGCACGTTGGATCGCTGTGCGCAGAGCACCATCCGCGCCGTGATCGATCGGGTACTCGGTCAGACCAGCGGTCCGCAGTGGCTCGAACCAAGCGATCTGGCGACGGTGCTACGCGCGGCCGGCATCGAATTTGTCATGGCGGAGCAAACCGCACCCGCCGATGCGGTGGTAACCGCTGAACGCATGGGGTTTCCCCTGGTGGCCAAGGCCATGGTCCCGGGGCTCATTCACAAGAGCGACGTCGGTGGCGTGATCCTGGGCCTCGAGTCCCCCGACGCGGTCAAGGCTGCAGCGAGAACATTGGCCGAGCGCATGCGTGCGATCGGGAGGACGCTTGACGGGATCCTCCTGCAACGTGAAGTGCGCGGTGGGATCGAGGCGCTGGTAGGTGTGACCACCGATCCGACCTTTGGGCCGTTGGTGGTATGCGGCCTGGGTGGAGTGCTAGTCGAGCTCCTGCGTGACGTTTCGTTCCGCCTCACGCCGGTGACCGATGCGAATGCCGCCGAAATGATAGCGAAGCTTCGCGCGAGCAAACTCCTCGACGGCTACCGCGGTGCGCCCGCGGGCGACCGGGCCGCCCTCGCGGCGGTCATCATGCGGGTCTCCGCTCTGGTGGAGGTCATCCCGGAATTGCTTGAATTGGACCTCAATCCGGTCAAGGTGCTCGTCCCTGGGCAGGGGGCAATCGTGGTGGATGGCCGCATGCGAGTCGGTCCCGCCGTGTAACCAGCCAGTCATCAGCGGTGTCCCTCCCGCGCCCCCCCGCCCCAAGTCATACCGCCCATGACAGGCGACGCGGAGGCGCACCGCCTCGCGGCAGGCTCGGCGCTAAAACAACGCCGGTATATCGATCCTGTTTCCGAGCACGGTGATCGGCGGATGCCCTCCTCGCCTCGATCTCGTTGCAGCAATAGGAGTAGGATCGCTAGTTTATTCCCAAGAATGGGAATCAATCACATTTGAGAATTGCAGCAGATGAGACGCAGCCTTGAGAAACAGTATGATCACGGCTTATTTGTCCGAGGCACGTAACTTGGAACACCTCGCCTGCCAATCTAGTTGGGGTTTGCGCACGAATTTGGAATGCTGAGACAAGAGCACAGCGCGAAGGGAACGATTCTCGTCGCTGAGGATGAGGCCGCGGTTCGCGAAAGCCTGGCCGAACTCCTGCGCGACGAAGCGTACCAGGTGACCGCTGTCGCCGATGGCACAGCGGCGATCAATGCGCTTGATACATCGGAGTTTGACCTGGTGCTGTCGGATGTCCGCATGCCCGGGGCCGACGGGCTGGCGGTCCTGCGGCACACGCGCGAGGTCGCCCCACAGACATTGGTTCTGCTGATGACCGCGCATGCGACGGTCGATTCAGCCATCGAAGCGCTGCGGCGCGGCGCACAAGATTATTTGCTGAAGCCCATCATGCTCGAGGATGTCCTGCACAAGATCGATTACTTGCTGCAGCATCGCCAGCTGGCGTGGGAGAACCAGATGCTGCGCAGCATGGCCGACCGCAAATGGGACTTCGAGAGCCTGGTCGGTCGATCCGCGGCCATGCGCGAGGTGATGAATCTGGTCCGGCGCGTGGCGCCGACACCGAGCACCGTGCTGATTACCGGGGAGAGCGGTGCGGGCAAAGAGATCGTAGCGCGTGCGATCCATCACTTCAGTGAGTTGCGGGATCGGATCTTCCTGCCGGTGAACTGTGGCGCGATCCCGGAAACGCTGCTTGAGAGTCAGCTGTTCGGTCACATGCGCGGCGCCTTTACCGGTGCGATCAGCAATCAGGAGGGCCTCTTCCAGCGTGCCCGCGGCGGCACCATTTTTCTCGACGAAATCGGGGATCTGCCGATGAATCTGCAGGTGAAGCTCCTGCGGGTCATCGAAACCAAGGAAGTGCTGCCGGTTGGAGCCAGTGCGCCGGTAAAGGTCGATATCCGGGTGATTGCGGCGACCAACCGGGAGCTGCGGCGTGAGGTCGAGGACGGTAGGTTCCGCGACGATCTCTACTACCGTTTGAACGTCTTCGGCATCGAGGTCCCGCCGTTGCGCGAACGGCGGGAAGACATTCCGTTGCTCGTCGAGCATTTCATCCGCCTGCACAACCGCGAACTCAAGAAGAATTGCAATGGTGCCGACAGTGCGACGCTCAAGGTGTTGATGTCGTTGCCCTGGAAGGGGAACGTGCGCGAACTGGACAACGTCATCGAGCACGCCATGATTCTGGCGGAAGGTGATTGGATCACGGTTCGCGATCTGCCCAGGGCCCTGCAGCAAGAGGTGGGTTTCCCCACGCCGGTCGGCGACGATCTGCGCAACGCCTTGCGGGCGTACGAAAAAGCCCACATCCATGCGGTGCTGGCCAAGTGCAATCAGGACAAGAAAGCGGCGGCCGAGCGCCTCGGCGTATCGCTCTCGTCGCTGTACCGCAAGATCGAGGAATTAGAGATCCGCGTCGCCGACGGCGACGGCCCGGCGTGAGCCGCATGTACCGCTTTCTCGAAGCGCGCGTTGCCGACTACATGACCCGGGCGGTGACGACGGTGCCGCCAGACATGCCCGTGCGAGAACTCGAGCGCCTGTTCAGCGAGCACGACTTCAACGGCTTCCCTGTGGTGGCCGCGGGCACGCTGGTGGGCCTGGTGACGAAGTTCGATGTCCTCAAAGTGTTCGTCTTCACCCCGCAGACGGTCGTGCCCCATTACGATGAACTCGCAAGCCGGACCGCGACGGAAATCATGACTCGCGATGTCGTCACCTTTCCGCCGGAAACCCCGCTCACCCGCGTTCTGCAGACGCTCATCGATGCCCGCGTCAAAAGCTTCCCGGTGGTGGAGCATGGACGGCTGATCGGAATCATTGCGCGTGAGGACATCGTGCGCGCCCTGCGTGACGCTGCGGAAATGGCCTCACATTAGCGCCAAGCAGTTGTCGCCCCGCGAGCTGCCCGGCAACGGCTCCCTGCAAGGCGCCGTTGCGCGAGCGCGAACTGATGTCGGTGAGCGCACCTCAGGGCAGCTGCTCAAGGTACGAGATGATCGCGCGGGCCTCCTCGGCACTGAGGCGAACACGATAATGTGACAAGGTCGGCTGGTGTTGCGCTAGCATGTGCCACACGTTCTTGCGCAGTTGCTCTGGGTCGGCGCGCTCGACGTAGGCCTGATCGAAGACGACCGTGGGCGGGTGCACGGTTTCCCCAAGACTGCACCTGCCGCGCCCGTCGTCGCAATGGCAGTTGGCGCAGTACCGACTGTACAGGTCGAACCCCGGCGAGAACAGGCGGAGGAAGGCCGCCAACGCCCGGCCCTCCTGTTCGCTGACTCTCGGAACCAACGCGGGCATCCCTTTGCGTCCGTGTCGTGCAAGCTGAACGAGTTCGCTCTCTGGTCGCGCGCCTAGGCCCGTCGGGTCGGAGAGGTCGCGCGGCCGCTGGACCCCCGGAGGCAGATTCGTTCCCGGCGTGCCGTGCTGCCCGTGACAGTCCGCGCAACGACAGAGGAAGACCGCTTGCCCTGCATCCGCTAATCGCCAGTCGATGGTCGGGATGCGCTTTAAATAGGCGACCAGTGCCTCCACCTGTGTGGCTTGCGATCGCAAGCCTTCCGGATCAAGCGTGAGGTCGTCCCGGCCCCCCGTGCGGACCCGGGCGACAAGTTCGTCAGTGGAGTAGCGCTTCAGGAATCCTGTGCGCAGGTCGGATGGTGGGGGTCTGAAAATCGGCGCGTACGGACCGTCGCCCCTTCCGCGCATTCCGTGGCACGCCGCGCAATAGGTGCGGAATAAGCAGCCACCGTCAATCTCTCCCGCCGCGGTCCGGCCAACCCAGGATCCAACACCGACCACCGCAAGCACGGCGCCAGCCAAGGTGAGCGCCAGGCGCTGACGAAAGCGGTTCGGCTTGCCAGCACTCCGGCCAGGAGTCCGGGGAGCCATTGCTGCGCGGTGTGATTCCCTTCCCATGATCTCGGGCTTTCGGTTGCCGGTCGTCAGATGCTGCTTGACGCAAAGGCCGGGCCAGGCGGCAACTGTCGAGCAGAGGCGCACCATCTCGCCCGGCATTCTCGGGCGCAAGAAATCTTGGGGTTGAATGTGTCGGTTCATTCCTGAGAAACGCTCCACCAAAAGAGCACAAAACATCGCGGTATCAACGCCGGCATATAATTTGCGCCTCGTCCCCAGAATGGCGACCTTCAAGCGTCCCTGACTCTAGGAGCAAAGGCAAGATGACGAAAGAACCGACCGTTGGAGACATCATGCGGCGATCAGCGGTAACCACCGCGCCGCACCATATCCTGGCGGATGCGCAAGAGTTGATGTCGCGTGAAGGGATGCACCAGCTGCCGGTCGTCGAGAATGGGACGCTGGTGGGGATGCTGTCCGATCGCGATTTGCACGCGCACAGCGGCTACCTGGATCGCACCAAGGTGGACGCCGCCATGACCTACGGGGTCATTTCGGTCTCCCCGACCGAGACGGCGCAGCACGCGGCGCGCGTGCTGATCGAACGGCGCATCAATGCACTTCCGGTCGTCGAGGACGATCGGCTCATCGGCATCGTTACCAAGACCGATCTGTTGCGTCTGCTTGTCAGCTTACTCGAACGGCTGCGGACGGATTCCCCGGGCTGACGGTCAGGGGTTCGTTCCTGCACTCGGTCGGCCGCTCACGGGTCGGTCACGCGCGGTGCCGCAGCCGCCGCAGACCGACGTCGCCCAGGAACAGAAGCATCGCGGTCGGAACGAAGAACCAGTCAAGGCTCTGTTCCGCACGTTTGCTACCCAATGGCCGCTGGATAAGCGTGTGGATCGGGGGATCGATCATGCCTCCGGTGGCTGAGGCGAGCGCCCGTAGCAGGGCGAGGTTGGGCTGATCACGCTCGTACTCCTCTTGCGGCTCCTCATCGGCAGCGGGGACGGTTACCGTCTGCGTGCGTTGGCTGACCTCACGGGCCTGGCTGCGCCGGGTGATGGTCAGCGGGTACCGCCCGCCCGCGAGGTGGGGGAGGCGGCCAACAAACTCGCGTGGGGCGCGCGGCGTGAGTGCGATGTCCGCCGCATGGTCCGCGTCCGAAAAAATCCGGGCCATGAGCAACCCGTCGTCCAGGTCGCTGAAGGCGTGGATCGTGAGCGTCGCCTGGCCGTCCAGCCGGTGGACCTCGATTGCGTAGTCCCACGGCGTCTCGTCGCGTACCGCCCAGTGGCCGAGTTGCGACCAGAACTTGCCGAAACCCTCCCATCCGATCCAGGCATCGGCGTCCTCCGTCGGGCTCGCCGTGAATGCGATGACGCGTCCCAGTCCATACTGCCAAGCGGCCAACAGCGGATCCTTTCGGTCGTCGCTGCCGACATCGAGCAGGATATCCGCTCCCGGCTTGCTGCGTGCATAGGCGTAGCCGCGGATGCCGGGAAGCTCATCTACGTTCAAGCCGCGCAGGACCTGGCTGGGGCTGGCCACACGGGGTGCAAAGGTCTGGTCCTGAGGCGGAGGCTGTGCCGTTGCTTGCGCCAAATCCATGACCAGCAGGTCGGGCAGGACCGTGGCATCCTCAACATGGTAGAACCGCCCCCCGGTACGAGCGGAAATGTCGCGCAGCAGGTTCAGGTCCACTCGGTCACTGCCGATCCGGATGGTCGTCACACTGATCTGCGCGTTCGCCAGCGCGGCGATCAAAGTTGCATGTGCGGCAGGTTCGCGGATGGTCGCTCCATCGGTGAGCAGGATCACATGTCTGCTGTCCGTGTGCGCGGCGCTCAGTTGGACGCGCGCCGAATCCAGCGCGTCGTAGAAATCGGTTCCACCGCCCGGTTGCAGGCGCGGGACGTTTGCTTCCAAGAGCGTGCGGGTTTCCCTGAGCGCGCGGAAGGGTGCGACCTGGAACGCCTGAAAATCGAACGCGATCACGCCGACACGGTCGGTGTCTCGCAGTTGCCGGATGACGGCCAAGGCCGCGCGCCTCGCATAGGCCAGCTTGGACTCATCTTCGCTCCAGGTGAGTTGGCTGTGGATCTGGTATCCCATGCTGTTGGAGCGGTCGATGAGGATGAACAGGGCGAGCGATCCGGGTGCGGGCTGGGATGGCGGGCGAGGTTCGAGCGTCACCGGCAACAGCCGTTCCACCGCCGACCTGGCAAAGCCGTTGTCCCGGTAGGTGCGCGCACCACCAGCCATGATGAAGCCACCGCCAACGTCCCTGACGTACCGTTCGAGGGCGTCGAACTGGCGTGCCGAGAAGGCGTCGGCGCGGACGTCGTCGAAAATCACGCAATGGTACCCGGCCAGTTGGTCCACGTGCGTGGGAAAGTCGCCAGGGGCAATTGCCGTGACGCGGAAGCTCTTGCGCAGCAGTGCGCCGGCGAGGGGAGAGTGCGCCGAGGTGGAGACCAACAGCACCGAGGCTGCTCCGCTCACGGTCACGCTCTGCTCGCGAGCGTTGTTCCCCGGAATGGGATCGTCCGCCGCGGCGACCTCGATGCGTAAGCGGTAACTGCCCGGGCCGCTCGGACGATACGGGATATCGATGGCATTTAGACCGCTCTGCAGGGTGACCGGGTGGCTGCCCGCCAACTCGCCGTCGACGAGCAGGGTGATCGTGGCGGTCCGCTTCGTCCCGTGATTGCGCAGCACGGCGCGTAGGGGGACGACCTGCTCGTCGGTGACCAGCGGTGCCGCAATGAACTTCTCCATCGCCACGTCCGCACCACGCACGTGCGGAGGGACTGCGACGGAGATGCTGATCGCCGATTGCCGGGCACGGGCGGCTGTCGCGAGACCGTCGCCCCGGGTCTCATTGCCATCGCTGATGAGGAGAAGCCGATGTGCGGCTTCGGGCGGGAACAGTGCCATCGCCGTCTCGAGTCCTCGGCCGATGTCTGTCGCGGTGCTCGACAGCGGGGTGTCTGGCAACGCAAAGGAACGCGGCGGTCCAGGGGGCACGGCGACGACGGCGCTCTTTGCAAATGCGACGACACCGAGCTCGTCCCCGGGTGCCAAGCGTGCCGCCACGCGGTCGAGGTAGCGCCGCGCCCACTGGCGGCCTTCGCTGCCCATGCTCGCGGAGACGTCGACGGCCGCGATCAGCGAGAGCCGCTCATCGGGGACCCGCGCGGTGAGTGCGACACGGGCAAGCGCCAGCACCACCAGCACAAAGGCGGCGCTGCGCAGGTGCAACGCCGCGCGCGGAGTTCCGGCGGCCGGCGGTGCCAGCGCGCGGAAGAGCGGCACACACAGCAACAGCACCAGCGCCGCGGGCCGGTGCACGGTGATCCCGAGGGCCGTGGGATGCGCCAGCAGATAGCCAAGGCTCAAGCCGATGCTCATTCCCAACGCCTCCGCGCCGCCGCCCATTCCAGAAGGAATAGCCCACAGGCGGCGTAGTAGACCCACGTGCCGTACTCTCGACGTGCGCCGGCAGCACGCGCCGGTGCCGACGGTGCGCGCCTCGACGCCGGCTGGTCCGGTGTTGCCGGTTCCTGCGCGGAGCGTCCGATATCGGACTCCACTGGGTCGAAGAGATTGGCCATCAGCAAGCGGGTCGTTCCGCTGGCGCTAATGTGATATTCGCCGATCCGACTGGGCTGGAGCGTGGTTTGTCCTGCTGGCAACGTCAGCTCGTCACCGTGTGGGTCACGAACGCGTATCGGGCCGTCGGGCAAGCCATCGAGCGGCGATACCTCACCCGTGGTCGTGACGGTGGCGTCGCCGGTCCCCGGGGCCAGCCAGCCCAGCAGATTCATGAAGAAGAGCAGGAAATTGAGGTTGTCGCTGCTCAACAACCGCTGGCTCTCGAGATCGAAACCGATGCAGGCCACCCGGTGGCCGTTGGTGGTTCCCGCCAGCGCCAGCGGAAACTCACGGTCTGCGACCCGCGACCAGAGCAGCGCCTGAGTTCCCTCCGTTGCGGTCAGAATCCTTGCGTGTCGGAGTGGCAGGGGGGCGAGCGGTTGCAGCGACTGTAAAACGGGGTGGTGTGCGTCCCAGTCGAGAATTTCAACCTCTTCCGCCTCCCCGGCAACCGGAAAGAGCGAATTGTCCGGCGGCGGATAGACGTAGAGGGCGTTGGTTGGCGGCGGCGACGGCGGTACGAAGCGATTGTAGATGATCAAGTCCGCTTGCCGTCCGTTGGCGACGTCAAAGTCCTCGGGTGCGACGACGGCAAGTTGCAGCGCCGGCGTTGCACCGATCAGTGCGCGTAGGTCGTCGATCAGTGGCGACGGTGGCGATACCAGCAGCATGCGGATGGGCTGCAGCGGCCGAATCCACCCAAAAGCGATGTTGTCCGCGGCCAGGGCATCGTTCACTTCCAGCTGTGCGATGACCCGTCCGGGAGCGGGGAACCCGTGGACGACAAAGCTCTTCGTGGCCCGCGGGGGGAGTGTGAAGCCGCTGCGGCTCACGGCGTCTCCCTCGAGGCTCACGCTGAGGAAGCCATGCCCTTCATGGTGACTAAAGTTCTCGACCCAGACGTAGGCGCGAGCCTTCCGGTAATCCTGGAAGCGTCCTTGAAAGATCTGCAACGCTTCAATCCCGATGTTGTCGTCGGTTTCCCCCGATTGGAAAACCCGCGCTTGCTGCCGCGCGGACGCCGGCAGCTGAGTGCGCGGGATGTCGGTGAAGACGTCGAGTTCGGTGGGGATATCGCTGCGCCGCAGCGCGCCACTGGCGAAATCGAGCGCCAGCGCGACATCGCCCCCCACATCGGTAGGCGCGAGGCGTTCCAGCGCCTCGGCGATGGCGTGATGGTCGCGTGTGAAGTTCAGCCGCACCTCTGGGGCGGGAGCGGTGGTGAGGAGCATGACCTCCTCGCTGTCCTCCAGGCCGCGCAACTGCTCCAGGGCGTGCGCGCGGACCTCGTCGAAGCGGGTGCGCCGCGCCTCGAGCGCTTGCATGCTGGCCGATGTGTCGAGGACGAAGATGTGCCGTCCGGGCTGCCGCGTGCCGTCACCGCTGGCGATGTACGGTCGTGCCAAGCCGACAATCAGACACGTCAGCAGGAGCAGTTGCAGGATGAACAGGGGATCGGGCCGGAAGCGCTGCGTCCGGAGAATGTCTTCGCGTGCGGTTTCCCACAGCAGCAAAGACGGCACCTGCACCGGGCGCCGCCAACGTTCCCAGAGATAGAAGAGGATGAGGACGCCGTACAGCGCCGCGAACAGCCAGGCGAGCGGTTCAACAAAGCCGATCATCGTGCGGGCCGTCTCCCGTCACTGCAGCAGTCCGAGCGCGGGGAACGTGCGGAACAGCGCGTCGTCGAGGCCGGGGCTCGTGTCAATCGTCGCGTAGGCGATCTCGCAGCGGCGGCAGAAGTCCCGCAGTCGATCCAGATGCGTCTCCAGCGCTTGGCGGTAGCGCGCCAGGTTGTCCGCAGACAGCGTGATGAACCGCTGCCGTCCCGTTTCGACGTCCGTCAGACGTCCGCGCCGAAAGAGCGTCGCGGGATCCCGTTCGGCGGGACCGATAACGCGCAGCGCCGCAACCGTATACCGGCGCGTGACGAGTTCCCGCAGCCCGGGTTCGTACAGCTCCGGTGCCGTGAGAAAATCCGAGAGGACGACGGCCACGCCGGGTGATCGCTGCTCGCGCAACGCGGCGGCGATGCCGGCGCCCAGCGCGGTGCGGCCTCGCGGGCGTAACTGCAACAAGAAATCGCGTACCTGCAACAAAACGTCCCGATGGCGGAACACCGGGGAACCGAGAAAGCCCCGCGGCCAGGCCTCACCGAGGCCGAGGATGCGCACGGGGTCGTTCCGACGCAGACTGACATAGGCGAGGCTGGCCGCCAGACACAGGCTAAAGGCGAACTTCTGGTCACGCACCGGCGCCGCCATGGAGGCCGATGCGTCGATGAAAAGCTGCAGCGGCGCTTCGCGCTCCGCGCGAAAGGTCTTGATCAATAACTGGTCGAGCCGGCCATAGGCGTTCCAGTCGAGATGGCGCAGGTCGTCGCCGGCGCCGTACGCTTTGTAGTTCTCCAACTCGATGCCGGTCCCCTGCGCCCCGCGGGGCATCGGCGTATTGCCGGGGCGGGTGCTCAAGGAACGCCGTACGGTGAGGTGCAGGCGGTCGAGTTTGCGGAGAAACGCTGGATCCAGCACCGCGGCCAAGGCCGTGGCGGAGGACGCGGCGCTCGCCGGGGGCGCCGATTCAGTGCCGGCGTTGCTGTGCCGCATGGAGCACACGCTCGACCAGGGCACGCGGATCAATGTCGTCCGCGATGGCGGCAAAGTTCAGGACCAGGCGATGGTTGAGCGCCGGAATGGCGACCTGATCGATGTCGTCGTACGTTACGTTCACCCGTCCGTCCAGCAGTGCGCGTACCTTCGCGCCCAGCAGCAGGGCTTGGCCGCCCCGCGGACTGGAACCGAAGCTGACGTAGCGATTGATGTGCTCGTCCGACGGCAGCCGTGCCGTATGGCGCGTCACAAACTTCGAGTCCGACGGCAGCGTGGCGTGCACCAGGGCGGCGGCGTATTCCTCCAGATGGGGGGCGACGAGCACCTCGCGTACGAGCCCGCGCAGTTCTTCGATGCGTGCCGCCGCCTCGTCGCGCGCGAACACCGGCTCGACGCTGGGGAGGACCGGTCCCGTCGTGCTGCCGATGATCTGCTGCATGGCGGCGTGATCGGGATAGCCGAGCACCACCTTGAAGAAGAAGCGGTCGAGTTGCGCTTCCGGCAGCGGGTACGTGCCCTCCATCTCGATCGGGTTGAGGGTGGCCAACACGAAGAAGGGCGGATCAAGCCGGTAGGTGTTGCCGGCCACGGTGACCTGCAATTCCGCCATCGCCTCCAGCAACGCCGACTGCGTCTTCGGCGTGGCGCGATTGATTTCGTCCGCCAGCAACACGTGTGTGAACAGCGGTCCGGGCATGAACGTGAAAGCGCGGCGGCCGTTCTCATCGGTGACCATGCGAGTGCCTGTGATGTCGGCGGGCATCAGATCGACCGTGAACTGGATGCGGCTGAACGACAGGTTGAGCGCCTCCCCAAGGGTGCGCACTATGAGCGTTTTCCCCGTGCCCGGGACGCCTTCGATGAGCACATGGCCACCCGCGAAAAACGCGACCAGAATCTGGTCGAGGGCCTCGCGGTGCCCGACGATGACGCGGCCGAGCTGGTCGCGCAGGCGGTGGAAGGTGGACTCAAACTCCTGCACCGCACGCTGCGGGGTGACGGCGCTCATCGGCCGGCTCTGGACGTGAAAACGCCTCGGATCACGTCTTCGTACTCCGCTGGAATTTCCGCCTTGCGCAGCGCGTCGTCGCCGAGTTGATGCTCACTCAATGCGGGGGCACTCTCGCCGTTTGCTGCGGCGAGGCTGGGCAGGCCAGGGCCCGTGGCCGCCTGGTTCCCTGGTGTGCCACGCGCCTCGCGCGCGCGGGGAACGGAAGTGATCGTCAGCGTAAAGGGCTTGGCCGCGGAAGCGTTGGCAGTGCGTCCCGGTGCGGTGGCCTGCATCCATCCCTCGGGGCTCGATCCCTTCCCGGCGTCTGGCGATTCCCCCGCGAAGTTCTGCGGGACATTGGCGCCACCCGCGCCCTGGGTGGTGTTCTGGCCAGACGCGGACGCGGTGCCCGTCTTGCCCTTGTCGACGCCGCGTCCGTGCTCGGCCGCACTGCGGCTCGCTGTGTCATTGTGGCGCTGCGGTTCGTCACCAGCCTGTGCCGGTGCGTTCGCATCCGAGGTGCTGCCGCCCTGTCCACGGCGTTGTTCCCGTGCCTCCGGTTTGTCCGCGCGAAATGTATCCGCAATGGCATGCTGGAGGCGATCGGTGAGCGAGGCGGCCCCATCGCGCAGTTGTCCGGAGTGGGTGGTGGTGTCGGATCGGCTGGCAAGTGCGGCCGTCGAATCGGATCCCGATCCCGGGAGGCTGCCGGCGCCGTTTGTATCGCGACTGGGGTGCATTCCCGCGGGTTCGCCACTTGCCGATGCACGGGTGGCCTGAGCGCTCGCGGTCTGCGGCGCCGCCGCCGTGTCCTGGGCTGCCGGTTGTGGACGGTGTGCCGCCGCCGAACCAGCGCGCCAGCGCGTCTGGCGCTCGACGGCCGTCGTGGCAGCCAAGGCCAGCAGTGCGGCCAGCAAGAGAAATACGGAGCGCGGAACGGGGCGCGGGATGATCCGCTGCGGCTGCCAGCGCGCCCCCAGTGCCAGGGTCTGCGCCACGAGCAGCGGGGCGAGACGCGATGTGCGTTGTCGCCGCTGCAAGTCGACGAGCGTGGCGAGACGATCGGTCAGCTGCGCCCGTTCGTCAACCAGACGTGCAACGCTGCGGATGTCCGACCAATGCCACCATGCGTAGGTGATACAGGCCAGCACCGCGGTCAGCAACAGCAGGGCGCTCGCCCAGGCGACGACGCGAAATGTTGCCGGCGAGGCGCGCAGACCAACCGGAATTAGGACCGTGCCCAGCAAAACCGCCGTTGCCGAAGCGACATAGATGCCGTGCTGGGCGGTTCTATAGTTGAGACGCTGGCACAGCGCCTGCAGCCTTTCCTCGACCTCGGCGAGGCCCAACGTAATTGCCGGCATACGGTAGACGGCAGATGCCGTTGCAGGAGGATAAAGGAGGGCTTCCGGAGCGTCAACTCACGGCTGCCCGCTGATTGGAAAAAGAGGGGAAACCGGCGTGCGCGTTGCGGTTAGCCCGCCCCCAGAACCCACGGCCGCTGCGCTGCCGGCAGGTCGAAGCACGTGGGGTGAAACACCCGCGCGTTAGCGGCACCGGATCCCGCCAGGAACTGCGTCAGACCATCGGCCAGCTGGGCGTCACCCCAGTTACGCAGCCCGCGCCGCAGGTAGTCGGGTTCGAGTCCGAGAACGTCGCAGATGTACTCAAAGGAGAAACCAGGCGCATCCTCGTCCCTGGGAGTCGGACGCGGCGGTGGAAGCATAATCCAATCCCATGCCTCGCGGAACAACCGCTGCCCGTGCGGATCCCTGGCAAAGAGATATTTCTGGAAACAAGCGATTGCGTCTTCCAGAACCGCAATGATGAGCAGCCATTCCCCTTTTTTTCGCGGCGCTTGCCGCCGCAGGGTGGCGAAAAACTGGGGGGCGAGGACAATGTCAGGTTGAAATAGGTCCATACGTATTGCTCCAACTTCGCAACGCCGCTCCGCTTGTGGCCTGAGGCCGCGCCTATTGCTGCCGTCAAGGCGGTTATGATTTTACCCGGGCATCACCTCGCGCAACGTTCAGGCGTTGGTGTACGCAATCGCCGGGCCATAAGTCCGGCTGTCAAAAACCAGGGGCTTTTCATAAGAACAGAAGCAATCGTGAAGCCGAATTCCAGGAAACGTTCCCAGAGACGAGACCGGACATCAGCGGCCCTGGGTGTCCGGGCTTGCCGGCGCGGTCGCCGAGGGCATACCATGCAGCGGACAATGGAACGCTCGATTAAAGCGGAGCGGATACTGAAACGCCTCGGGGTGATGAACGCGCTCGATCGCGGTGAGGTGCTGGTCCTGGTCGGCCCCACGTACGAACTGCGCAAGGACCCGGGAATCAGGGTGCGTATGGCCTTTTTGCGTGGCAGCGACGGCGAACTGTGCATCGGCTATGCAAATGACGAAGACGGCTGGCAGCCGATCGAGTTCGAACCGTTCTCCCTTCGCGCACTCGGCTACTACCAGCGGCGCCTGAAGCGCATCGGCGAGGTCACCGCGCGCGACCTCGGCTGAGCGAGCGGGGGCGGCGGCGGGGAAGATTCGGGCGGCGTGCCTGGACCACCGCTCTTTCCGCTCCCTGGACCGTCGGCTTTCGATCCGCACCGCCCCGCGATACGCGGCCAAAGGAACGCGGCTACTTGATACGATCGGAATAGAGGGCGAATACGCGGGGTGAACGGTTGGAGATCGATTTCAAATGCTTCTCTCCGCTCACTCCGAGTAAGCCCCGTCTTTTCCGGGGCTGTATCGAGGGGCGCCCTGCATCTATCGACAGTCCCTTTTCGGGTTGCAGTCGTCGGCGCGCTTGACCCGGAAGCGTTGCCTCAATAAGAGTCACACGTTCCGCGTGTAAGCACGAGAGAGGGAGGTGTCCGCAATGATCACAGTGCCGGCGATGCGGCTGCACCAGTTTGGCGTCTATTTTTACCAGGCGATCCTCAGTGTGCGCGACGTGCAAAAGCTCGTGCGCTTCGAGGTCTTGAGCTACAGCGGTGACAGCCGGACGCATGGCAAGCGGCCGCTCAAGACCCAGCGGGCCGGCAAGATCAACTGGGACGTGCTGGAACAGAAGATCGCGCAGAGCGAGGAAGCCTTTCAGCGCCCGGTGATCCAGAAGAAGATCGCCGAGTTGATGGATTACTACCTGCAGTGTGCCGAAGCACAGAATCTGCCGGCGATCCCGGGGCCGGTCCTGCTCACCTGCGATCGCCGGCTCGATTTCGTTCCCATCAGTTCGCACCGCATCTTGGGTGTGCTGCAGTTGCCACCGGATGAAGGCGCGCTGCGTGCGCTCGACGGCCAACACCGGTTGCTGGCGCTGAACCAACTGGCGCAGGAGCACCCCACGGAAGACGTGCAGGTGCCGGCGGTGATTTTCGACCGGTTGTCCGCGGACCAGATCGTCGAATTGTTCGTCACCATCAACGCCAAGCACACGAAGCTCAATCCGTCGCACCTGATCTCCCTCTCCGGGCGGCGCCTGTACCCCGATACCGAGCTGGCCATCAGTCACGACATCGTGCGTACGCTCAGCGAGGACAGCGGATCGCCATTGCATCGCGAGATCAAGTTGTTTGGTGTCGGCCACGGCCACGTGGCGCAGGCCCCGTTGGCGGAGGAGCTGAAGGGAGTGTTGACCGCCCTCGATGCCTTCGGCGGCGGGAAGCAGGCGGATGAATTCCGCGAGCACGCCACCCGCTTCTTCCTCAACTACTTCAAGCAGATCGCCAAGGTGTTCCCGAAGGCGTGGAGCGGCAAGCGCTACAGTATCAAGACGGCGGCCGCCCTGCGTGCGTTCTTACGCGTCGTCCCGGACGTGCTGTCGGCCATCCGCAAGTCCGGCGGCGATCCTTTCGATGCCGCGGCCATCGCCACCGTGATCGAGCTGTGGGGCGAGTACATCGGCGACGCGCGCTTCGAGACCGACGGCGAATGGCGCCAGAAGCTTGCCGGTGGCACGCGCGGTACGGTCGACGTCCTGGCGCGCGAGCTGCGTTCGGCGCTGCGGGTGCCGTGAGTCCGCCGCTCTGGCGCCGCGTCTACACCCGCTTGCGCTTGCGGCCGATGTAATCGACGAGCAGGTACTGGCCGAGATGATCGGGAAGGGTATAGAGCGCGCGCCCCTTGTTGATTCGAGTCATGCGCTCGACAAAGGCGCGTAGGCTGGCGCTGTCGTCGAGCATGAAGGTGTTGATGGTGATGCCCTGACGGGTGACCCGCTCGACCTCCTTGAGCGTTTCCTGCGCGGCGCGCATGCTGATCCCGCCGAATGCCAGCGGCCACTCGCAATAGAGGCGGCCACGCGAAAAGTAGGCGGTTGGCTGCCCGTCGGTAATGACGATGATGTGCTGGTTGTTGCTCGGGTGCCGGCGCAGGAGGTCGCTCGCAAGGCGCAGTCCGTCCTGCAGATTGGTGAACGGGTCCCCCATGTTCCAGCTGGCTTCGGGCAGGTCGGTCAGCTTCAACTCGACCGCCCGGGTGAAAAAACCGACGATCGAGAAGTAGTCGCGCGGGTAGCGCGACCGGATCAAACTCTCCATCGCCAGGGCGACCTTCTTCGCGGCCGCGAACCGTCCTTCCCAGCTCATCGACCAGCTCATGTCGAGCAACAAGACGGTGGAGGTGCTGGTGGCGTAATCCGCCGCGAACACCTCGAAGTCTTCGGGATGCAGATCGAGCGGTAGGCGCGCGCGCCGCGGTAACGCCTTTTTCAACGTACCGACGAGGTCGATGTTGAGCGGATCCCCATACTCGTAGGGTTTGGTGGCATCCGGCCGTACTTCGTGAACGCCGCGATGATCGGCCTGATGGCTGCCGGCACGGTCGCGCAGGAGGGCCTGATAGATATCGCGCAGCGCCAACTGACCCATCCGGCGGATGCCTTTCGGTGACAGGCGGAGGCGTCCTTCTTTGCTCGTCAGGTAGCCCGCCTCCGTCAACAGTGCCACCATCTGCTGCAAGGTGCGAAACTCGCGTGCGAACTCCGGTCCGGCGAGGGCGCTCAAGTCGTCCAGGTTGACCCGCGCACAGTCTCCGCTGGACAGCTGGTCTTCCAGCGCCTTCAGGCGCTGCACGTCCCGCATCAACCGCAGCGCCTCCTCGTAGCCGACGCCCTGGGGGCCGTGGAACAACTCGCCCTGACGGCGCTGGAACTCTTCGAGGGCCTTGATGTTGTCGAACTCTTCCAGCAACTGCTCGAATTCCTGCCGTGCTTGCGCATCTTCGAACTCGTACTCCCGCAAGCGCTCGATCGCGTCCGACACGCCGCGTGGAAGGTGATCGAGCCAGTCGAGCTTGTCCTGGAGAGCCGGCTGCGCCGCCCGTTTCGCTTCCACGGTGTCGCGCTCGAGGTCAATCAGCTCCTCAAGTTTTCGGCGCATCGGTTGCAGGGCATCATTGAGGTGGAAATCGCGGTAGCGCTGACGCAACTGCTCGCGGATCTCCTCGAGAAAGTCATCGAGGCCCATGACCCGCACGCCTTCCCACTCGGCGCCGTGACGCGTGAGCCAGTCGATGCCCTGCTGCAGGTCGTCGGTGTACGCCAGCGATTCGGAGAGCTTCTCGAACACCTGGTCCGCAGTCAGCCGAACACGCTGACTGCCGTCCCACTGCGTGTAGCGGATGGTGATCATGGGGGGGGGGCGTTTATCGCGTCGCGTTTTTCCTTGGTGCGCTTCGTGCAGGCGCCAGGCTGGGGAACGGATCTGCTCCGATCCGCGATGGCCGATTGGCCATCCGCGCCATCTCCCTCAGGCCCGGAACCGATACCGTCCGCCCTCGCGGTCCTTGTTGAGTTTCTGATGCAAGTGCAAGCCTTCGAGGATGAACTCGGTGGCAGCGGCGATGAAGCCGGGGCTTTCTATGGCGCCGAGCGTGCGGATGGCCTCCCGCAACCCGGCGATGGCGCTGACGCCGTCGAGGTACTCGTCCGCGCGCAGCATGTCCGACACCTCGACCCCCCACCCCTTGCCAAAGTAATCGACCACGGTCTTGAGTTCTTCGATCCGCAGGCGTCGATCGAACACCTTGAGGACAGCGCGATTGAGCAGCCGGTCGATCAGTTCGTCGCTTTTCTTCTCCTCGCCGGTGTAGTCCAGCTCGATCTTGCCCGCGGTTGAGGCGATCAGGGCGTGCAGGTCGCTGATGCGCGGCACGATCTCGCGCTCCCCGAGGCGCACGGCGCGCTTTTCGGCGTTGCTGATCAGGCTCTCGTAGTTGTTGATGGTGACCCGCACGCTCACCCCCGAGGTCTGGTTGATCTCGGGGCAGGCCCGCGCTTCGAACGTCAGCTGCGCCACGATCTCCTGCATGAAATCCGGGACGCGCAGGGTACGTTCGAACCGCTCCAGTGTGGGTAGTTCGTGTTCCATGATCGTGATCTCGTCCTGCAGCGTGCGTGGGTAGTGTGTGCGAATCTGCACGTCGAAGCGGTCCTTCAGCGGAGTGATGATGCGGCCCCGGCTGGTGTAGTCGTCGGGGTTGGCGCTGGCGACGAACACGATGTCGAGCGGCAGGCGAATCTTATGGCCTTTGATCTGAACGTCCTTTTCCTCCATCAGGTTGAACAAGCCGACCTGCAGCTTTTCGGTCAGATCCGGCAATTCGTTGATGGCGAAGATGCCACGATTGGTGCGTGGAATGAGGCCGTAGTGGATGGTTTCCTCGTCGGCGAGGTAACGGCCCTCGGCGACTTTGATGGGATCGATCTCTCCGATCAAATCGGCGATGGAGACGTCGGGCGTGGCGAGCTTTTCACCGTAGCGGGCGTCGGGGGAGATCCAGGCGATGGGCAGGGCGTCCCCCAGTTCGGTGGCACGGCGTTGGCACTCGCGGCAGATCGGCGCCAGCGGGTTGTCGTTGATCGCACACCCCTGGACCACGGGTGTGGCGGCGTCAAGGAGCGCGGTGAGGCCGCGGATGATGCGCGACTTCGCCTGGCCGCGTTCGCCGAGGAACACGATATGATGGCCGGCCAGAATCGCATTCTCGATCTCCGGCAGCACGGTCTCGTCGAAGCCGATGATGCCCGGCAGGATGCGTTCGCCCGACGCCAGTCTGGCCAGCAGGTTGCGCCGCATTTCCTCGCGCACCGGTAGCACCTGGTACCCGCTGCGCTTGAGTTCACCGAGCGTTCCTGCTCGCTGCATACGTCGTCCACCTTTCGCCCGTGCCGGAGCGCGCTTGAATGTCGGAATCGCGATTATATGAGCATCGCTGCGGGCGGGCAACCGCCCCTGCGGAGTTTACCAGGTGATCGCGTCAAAGAGCGGCTGGAGCCGATCGTACATCGTCTCGAGATGCTCGGGAATGACGCGGACGTCGGCGAGCATGGGCATGAAGTTGGTATCGCCGTTCCAGCGCGGCACGATGTGCCAGTGCAGGTGATCGGTCACGCCGGCACCGGCGGCCGCACCCATGTTCATGCCCAGGTTGAGGCCCTCGGCCCGCACCGCGTCGCTCAAGACGGTGGCGCTCTTGTGCAGAGTGTCCATCAGGATACGGAACTCCTCCGCTGGTAACTCGCGGAGATGACCGGCGTGACGTCGCGGAGCGACGAGCAGATGCCCGCTGCTGTACGGGAACTTGTTGAGCATGACGATCGCCGGTTCCCGGGCGAGGACGAGGTGTCCGCGGCGATCGGCGGTCTCGAGCGCGGTGCAGAAAATACACCCCGGGGTCCTGGGCCCACCGAGGGAGGCCATGCGCCACGGTGCCCAGAGCACCTGCATGCGGAAGCGACTTATTCCTGTGCGGCCGGTGCGACCGGTGGGGGCAGTTTGCCGTCCACCCGCAGCCGCAGTTCCTTGCCGACTTTGAAGAACGGCACGCGCTTCGCCGGTACCGCGACAACGCGACCGGTACGTGGGTTGCGGCCCTCGCGGCCTTGCCGTTGCTTGACGATGAAGCTGCCGAATCCCCGGATCTCGATGCGGCCGCCGCTGCGCAAGGTGTTGGCCATGCTGGCAAACACCGCGTTGACGATGACCTCGGCATCGCGACGCGAGTATTGCGGGTAGAGCCGGGCCACCTCGTCGATCAAGTCGCGTTTGGTCATGCGCGCGTGTGCTCCTTGGCTGCGATTACTTCTTCGCCTCTCCCTTGGCCTCGCTATCTTCCCGATCCAACCGCAGTTCTTCGTTCAGGATGTCTTCAAACGAGAACCGTGCGCCCTCGCGTTCCCGCTGCAGGTAGGATTCCATCTCCTCCCGCTCCTCGGTGCGGCGCAGGGCCTTGATGCTCAGCCCAATCCGCCGTTCCTTGGGATCGACGTGCGTGACTTCCGCCTCCACCTCCTGCCCGGCCTGGAAGAGCGTCTGCGGTTTCTCCACCCGTTCGTGACTGAGTTGCGACACGTGGATCAGCCCTTCGATGCCCTCTTCGATCTCGACGAAGATGCCGAAATCCGTCACCGTGGTGACCTTGCCCTTGGCGCGGCTGCCGACCGGGTAGCGCTGGGAAATGGCCGACCACGGATCCTCGGTCACGGATCCCCTTTCTTGTACAACTCGGAGGGGTGCTTGACCTTGCGTGTCCAGTGCAGGTCGGAAATGTGCACCAGGCCATCGATACCCTCGTCCACTCCGACGAACAGACCGAAATCGGTGATGTGCTTCACGGTTCCGGTGATCCGGCTGCCGATGGGATGGTTGATGCGCACCATTTCCCAGGGATTGGGGGCTGCTTGTTTCAGGCCGAGAGAAACGCGCCGATTGCTGGGGTCGACGTCCAAGACCACCACGTCGACCTCCTGGCCCGGTTCCACCACCTTCGAAGGATGTGTCACCCGCTTGGTCCACGACATCTCCGAGATGTGCACCAGGCCCTCGACACCGGATTCGAGTTCGACGAAAGCGCCGTAGTCGGCCAGGCTCACCACCTTGCCGTGCACCCGCGCGCCAACCGGGTAGCGCTCGCCCACCGAGGCCCAGGGGTCGGGCATGATCTGCTTCATGCCCAGTGAGACACGGCCGCGCTCTGGATCGTATTTCAGCACCACCACCTTGACGCGTTCGCCGACCTGCACCACGTCGGACGGGCGCGCCACGCGCCCCCAAGACATGTCGGTCACATGCAACAGGCCGTCGAGGCCGCCGAGGTCGACGAAGGCGCCGTACTCGGTGATATTCTTGACGATGCCTTCGAGGATGACGCCCTCCTCGAGCACCTTCATGGTTTCTTCCTTGAGCGCTTCCCGTTCTCGTTCGAGCACCGCGCGGCGTGAGACCACGACGTTGCCGCGCGCGCGATTGAATTTCAACACAGCAAACCGCATGCGTTGGCCGATGAACCGATCGAGGTTGCGGACGGGCCGTAGATCCGCGTGCGAGCCTGGGAGGAACGCCGTGACGCCCACATCTACTTTCAGGCCGCCTTTGACTTTGCCGGTGATGGTGCCTTCGATGGCGCCGTCGCGCTGAAATGCCTCCTCGATGTCACGCCACACTTTCAGCTGTTCGGCCTTGGCGCGCGACAGCATCACGCCACCGTGCTCGGTGTCGGTGCCGTCGAAGTACACGTCAATGTCATCTTCCGGCTTGACGTCGACGTTGCCGTCGCGGTCGAGAAACTCCTGTATGGGAATCTGTCCTTCCGACTTGAAGCCGATGTCAACGGTGACGAAATCACGGGAAACGTGCACGACGCGGCCGCGAACGATCTCGCCGGGACGGACGGCTCTCATGCTTTGTTCGAAGAGCGCGCCA
>JAGDMS010000598.1 GCA_017860575.1 Deltaproteobacteria bacterium
GCGAGATGACCGTCGTCGGGGTGCAGCAGGCGTCACTGCCGGCGCAGTAGCCGCAGGACAGCCCGCGTCATGCGGGCTGTCGCGAAGTCACGCTGTGAAGGCGGCTTGAGCAGCGACATCGGCTCGGTCGGCCCATGGGCTCAAGGCTTGCGTTGCCCAGCTGCGGCCATGTTGACGGTGTCGTCAGAGACCCAGATATAGGTGCTGTACCCGTAGCCGTAGCTGCTTCTCGACAATCGCCCACGACCAGGAGTCGCTTGTCGGCGAAAGCGACCAGCAAACCTTCGACTTCGCTCATCGAACGATTCAGTCGGAGCTGAGCGAGGCGCAGAAGCGTGCGGCGATGTTCAGGCTCGCCGAACGGTGCAGGGACGAAGATGGGGTTCCGCGCGACGCTGTTCAGGCCTACCGATACATGACCCTGTCGATCGACAACGAGTCGGAGGCATCCGTGAAAGAAGAACGAACGAGGGCACGGGAATCCTTGGCAGCAACGATGCGCGCACAGCAGATTGCGCGTGCGCAGTCGCTCGTCGCAGGTTCCGAATCACCCTGATCGGGCATACGCGAGAACGGGCGCCTGTGCACGGGTGCTCCGATGCCGTGGACGCTCCACTCCTGGTGCACCCGGTCCCCGGCGATGATGGAGGGGAACCATGAATAGGATTCTCTGTGGGATAGCGGCATTGCTCGCATGCGGTGCCGCGTGGGGCGATGGGTCAATTGTCCGGTGGGACCGAATCGAAGGTGTGACCAAGGATGCCGCAGGTACCGAGGTGGCCGGCATCTACGCCTCATCAAGGGGCGTGACGGTCGGCAGCGGGAAAGCGATGGTCAACTTCGAGACCGGCTTCGTGTCTTTCGAGGTGAAGGGCATCGCTTACGACCGGCACTACCCCAAAACTGAACGACCGATTGGTACATATCCGGACGGACCCCGGATGGTCACGGTCGTCTGTGACTCGAGCGGAATTTACGGGGAGCCAGTGGTGTTGGACACAGAGCCTCTTGTGCTGCTGCTCAGAATCCCCCTCGGCCGGGGGACGTTGTCTGGCGCGTTCCTGGCCTACGGGGCAGCGCCGTCGATCCAGTGAGGATCGGACGTTCCAGTTGCTGCGCAAACCGCGCGCCAAGCGTCGGATTCCTGCGGCCTCGGTGCATGAAACTCTGCACGATGGTTTCATGCAGGGTTCTGTCCGCGCAGTGATCGATTGGCATTCTCCTTGGGCGGTGCAGGATACAGCCGTGGGAGATACGGAGACTTGGGGACGGGATCGCGAGCCCACCGCCGTGCGAGTCTGGACCGGGTCCGAGGCGAGGTCGACCGGGTATCGGTGTTTCCGCGAATTGCGCGCTGCCGAGAGCAATGGAATCGTGCAGCCGCGTGGCGGCCGGCCGCGATGGGTGGCGGGCGCCCAGACCAACACCAAGTCCTTGTTAAGGGAGTGTTGCCATGCGGTCACGAACGGCCCGGGTATTTCTGCCGGCCATGTCGCTCCTGACGTCGTCAAGGACACGGCGACCCAGGAGGTCGTCGACGCGGGCATTCAGGCAACTGAGAACGCAATCAGCTGCGTCGTGACCGACCAAGCCTGCATCGACCAGGCCCGGCGGGAAGGCAGGGAGGTCGTGGTTACGAACAAGAAGGGCAAGCCGCTGCCGCCCGACCAGCAGCCGAAGCCCGCTCAGTCCGCCGGCAGTACGGGAGGCGCCGCCTCTTCGGCAGCGTCGACGCCCGCGGCGGCTGGCAGTCAGCCGAACCTGACTGCGGTGAAGTCCGACTTCATTCCTGGCGAAAAGACGATTTTCTTCGACGACTTCAGCGACATGGTGGGTGGTGAGTCGCCGCCGCACTGGAGGGTCCGCGGCGGCGCGGCCGGACTGTACACGGGCGCAGGCATCAGGCAGCTCAATCTTCCCACGCACGGCATGGTCGTTTCGCCGAACCTGAAAGGGTTGCCGAAGAACTTCACCCTGGAAATGGACCTGAAATTCGGTACGCAGACCGGCAACGGCAACGGCATGATCTGGAGATTCACGCGCGTGCCGGATGGGCCGCAGACCCTCTTGATCAATGCGCGAGTGCAGGAAGGCGGCACGCGGCTGGTCGTTTACGCCGGCAATCCGGACGATCCGGAAAACACCGCCGACACCAACGTCAAGGTCAGCCCGGACGAGCCCATCCAGTTCGCGCTGTGGGTACAGGACGGTCGCATCCGCCTGTACCTGAACGGCATTCGCGCGATGGATGCAAATCAGATTGCCCTGGAGCAGATCAACTACATCGACGTGGAGGCCGTCGTCGAGCCGGAGACGCCGGGGGCATATGCCGGAATCCGGCGGGCGCGATTTGCGGAGACCTCGCCGGACTTCGGCAAGGTCATCATGTCCGGCCGCTATGTGACGCACGGCATCCTGTTCGACACGGACAGCGATCGAATCAAGCCCGAGTCGGCTGCCACCATCAAGATGATCGCGAGCGGCATGCAGGCGAACCCTGGCATCAATTTCCTGATCGAGGGCCACACCGACTCGACCGGCGACGCCGCCCACAACATGGACCTCTCCAAACGACGGGCCGAGGCGGTCAAGTCGGTGCTGGTCTCGCAGTTCGGCATCGACGCGGGGCGTCTGACGACGGCGGGGTTGGGCGCGAGCAAGCCGGTCGTGCCGAACAACACACCCCAGGGTCGGGCCGAGAACCGACGCGTGGAGATCGTGCGGCAATAGCGGCTCCCATTCAGGCAGGTACGCGCATGGCGCCCGATTCGGTGAGCAGGCGCCCATATTCATTCGCGAAACGGCACGGGCGAGATCGCCGCCTACGAGACGCACGACGGGCGCCACTTCATCGAAGACAGGGACCTGAGGAAGGACAAGTGGATGCCCAGGAAGGACAGGGTCTAAACCCGCTGCAACAAGGGGACCCAAGATCCGGTCCGCTCGCCCTGCGTCGGAGTATGGGCTGCCCTGGCCGACGCGGCGGTTAGCGCCGGCGCGATTCGAGTGGCGACATCACGATGTTGCGCATTGCCATCGGTCAGGCTGCAAAGGAA
>JAGDMS010000348.1 GCA_017860575.1 Deltaproteobacteria bacterium
AGCGAGCGCGGTTGGGATGTCCCAATGGCCTGAGCCTGGCGGGCAGACGGCCCGTTGCAGCGCTCCTCAGGCGGGCGGGGATTGTGCCGCGGCGGGGCGGCGAGAGCAAGGAGAAATCGGTTGGCGGATAGCGGTTGGCGGTTCACCAACCGCTGAGGTGGATTGCGCCTGCGGCAATGCGGTCGTGGGGGTCGATCTCGACTACGAGATGCTCGACCAGGGCAACGGCATGCTGATGGTGTCGGCGAGCGGCACGGCGGTCGTCGTCGAGTAACCGGCTGAGGAGGGTGCTGCCGTGGTGAAGTTCCTGCTGTGGCTGCTGCTGCTCGTGGTGTGCTGGCCGCTGGCGCTCCTGGCGCTGGTGCTGTGGCCCATCGTGTGGCTGATCTCGCTGCCGTTCCGGTTGATCGGCATCGCGATCGAGGGCGTGTTCACGCTGCTGCGCACGATCGTGATGCTGCCGGCGCGGTTGCTTGGGTGGCGGCCGGCTGCCTCGGCCACCTGATTGTCTGGATCGGGGCAAATTTCACCCGGGCGAGCTGCTGAAGAACTCGGTTTCTATGTGCTGGTGCTTTTTCGTCAACTGGCCATCGAGAGCGTCAATTGCCAGCAGGATTCCGTGCAGCCAATCAGAGCGAGTTCAGGTGACGCGAACGTTGTCGAGAGGTAGACTCTCGGCACTCCCCGATCCAACCGCGCCATATATTTTGAGGCAAAGCGGACGGACGGTAGCCGCCTAGTTCGGCAAGAATAGGACGGTCGATCGGTTCGGCAAACCGACTGCCTCGTGTACTCTCAACGCAGCTCGGTGGACACCATGATCCGTGCATCGGCGATTCGTCGCGTGCTGGTCATTCTCGCTCTCGGCTCTCTCCTGACAAGTTGCAGGTGTATGCGGCAATCAGAAATACAGGACGGATGACTCGGACGTCGTTTCAAAGGGAAGGGATCGGTCAGCCAGACGTTCGCTGACTGGGCGGGGTTCAAGGTTTCACGTTCGTGCGCGATTGGACTACGCGTCATGATGCTGCGCTGCGTCGTGTAAGAAAAGTCGACTCACCCGTTTGGGTGTTGCGGCAGATTCGCCGAGGGGCGTATACGCTAACCAAACGTGCCGTCCGCGATGAGCGGGCCAGAGCGCGAATGCGGGGGGATGCGGGTGCGGCCAGGGCACCGCAACCGGCGCGGGTCCGGGCGATCCGGTCAAGGAGACAGGGGGTGGCGCTGGGCATGGACGCAAGCGTGGGCGCACAGCACCGCAGGCAGCCGGCGACGCTGCTGGACCGGCGTCGAAGGGATCGGCGGCGCTCGGATGAGTACGCGTCCGTTCAGCCTGAGCTCGCGGGTGAGTTGGCGCTCGCAACCCTCGACAAACTCAATCGCGGTGTGATCCTGCTCGACGCGGACGGTCAAGTCCGCTTCCTGAACCGTGCGGCGGAGGTCATGGTCGCGGGGAAGAGCGGCCTGCGGCTGCGCCGGCGGCGACTGCAGTTTGAGGACATCGATGCGACTGCTGCGCTCGACGTGTTCCTCGCCAAAGGTACGGGCGCTGCTGAATGTGGCAGTCTCGTGCTGCGTGTCGACGGGCCACGGCTGAGGAGCCCGTACCCCGTCCTCGTGAGTCCGCTCGCGACCCGGTCCGGGCGAAATGATCACGGCGCAGGCTACTGCGTGTTCATTTACGAGCCGAACGGTGGCCAGAAACCGCTGCCGGTGCCGGTGCTCCAATCTCTGTACCACTTGACGGCGGCCGAAGCGCGGCTGGTCAATGCCCTGTTCGGTGGGCAGTCACTCACTGAATCCGCACGAGCCTGCGACGTCAGTATCAACACCGCGAAGTCGGTGCTGAAGCGGATCTTCGCGAAATGCGCAGTGCGCAGTCAGACCGAACTGTTGCTGCTGCTGTCCCTGGGTCCGCGGACGTTGTGAGCGAAGACCCTGGGCGCAACGACGATTGATGCACCCGCTTGGGGGATGCGGGCAGCTCCGCGGAGGGCGTAGGTTCCAGCCGACTACAGTGCGGGCAGTGGGATGAGTGCCGGGTGACGGCGGATCCGCAACTGGAACGATAACTTTGTTGGCGAGAAAGCCAGGACGAGAAGCATGAGCGCTTGCAAGAGTGACAAGTCTGCGAGGTTGCGTGGCATCAGTGCCACTCTTACGTCGGTGCTTCTCGGTGTCTTGGCCGCTCCTGTGGCAGACGCAGCGCCAGGATACACATATACCGCGCTGTGGGAAGGATCGAACAATCAGTCGCAGGGATCGGAAGAGCGGTACTGCCCTGGTGTGGCTATCAATAACCGCGGCGACGTAGTGTTTCGAACGGGGCAGACTCTGAGCACGTATCCGGTCGTCGAGCGGATTCGCGTCTACGTCTCGTGGGGCGGGCAGTCACCCCCCCAAGTGATCTATCTGTCGGACACCAACAATGATGCACCCGCAGCGAGTGCCGAGCGGTGCAATGTGCGCGGGCTACTCGGTATCAACGACAACGGCATCGTGGCGATTCCAGCGCAATGGGTCGACGTCGAGGGAGGCAATATCGTTGCCTACCTGGCCACGGGATATATCCTGGTCGAGCCCGGTGTCGGATTGATTCGCGAACTGCGCGGCCTGCAGTGGTCGTCTGGACGTGTCAACGAGGCACTGCAGATGGCCGGCATGATGACCGCCACGGCGGATCATCTGGTCGTCATGGACGGCATCACAACGACGGAGTCTTCCGGGCTCAGCACCCAGGTGGGAAGATTCCAAGGGCTCGCAAACATCAATGACGCGGGCACGGCGGCTATCGGCGGGTTCCTCGGCTATTCGGACCCCGTGACGCAGGTGTTCCGAGCGACACCGCCCGGCGCACTTGCCAACGCGGCGATTGGCCCGGGGAGTGGAACCGGGTACACAGACTTCCATACGCCGGGCATCAATGACCGCGGCTGGCTGAGCTTCTCTACAAACTCCAACAACAACGCCGGGAACCCGAATCCCCGCGTCCTGCTCATCAGTCCGGCCGGGCAGCTGTTAACGGTTGCGCAGGCCGAAGGGAGCGACTTTTCGAACTTTTGGCAGACTCGGGGTGCGTCGTCGCTGGGCACGGGCCTCAACAACTTCAATCGGGTGTCTTTCGTCGCGCAGCTGGACGGCGGTGTCTACCAGGAGGGCAGCATCTTCGTCGGCGACGGATCTGGGGATGCGCCCCGACTGGCACTGGAAGGGTATGACTCAGGGCGGATCGTCCTTGATGACGGACGGGAGTTCGCGACAGGTTGGGCAAACGACGTGGCGGATCACGGGGTCAACTCGCTCAATGACGCCGGTGAGATAGCGGGATCAGCCCTCGGAAGTCTCTACGACCAGAACGGAATCTACGTCGGGCAAAGTCAGTTGGTGATACTGGCGCGGCCGGCGACCGGAACCGAGCCTGGGAACCCGGTGGTGCCAGATGTGCGTGACGCATTGCCCGGCGGTGGGTGGCGGCTGCGCATGCCTGCATACCTGTGTGCCGGAGGGTGCAGCCGAGCCTGGGGGCGCCGAATCTTCTTCGACCCGCCCGTTGCGGTTGGCTATGCGTTCTCGGCCGATGCTGCCGCAGTCGGTTCGTTCACCTCGGTGCTGGTGCCGGCACCGCTTCCCGGCGGGGACCGCGACTTCGTAATCGAGTTCGGGTCGACATCTGCACCGCTCACGGCCGGAGCGGCGTTCACGTTTCCGGCACCGGTGCGCGCGTTCCGCATCTCGGGCATCGACCCGGCAGAGGGTCTCAACCCGAGCTTTGATGCGGGCGCCTTCGTAGCGGGCCTGACATTCACCGACGATGTGACCGAGCACTTCACTTTCACGATGATTCCAGACGTAATCGACACGACGGACACCGACGGTGACGGGATCGGGGATACGTTCGACAACTGCCCGACGATACCGAACCAGGGGCAGGAGGATCGCGACGGGGACGGCGTAGGCGACGCGTGCGACGAGGCCGACGCGGCCGGGATTGCCACGCTGACGCTCAGCAAGGCGTTGGTCGCCGGCTGCAAGAGTGTGACGGGCAAGGTCACGCTCAGTAAGCCGGCGCCGGCGGCGGGTGTTGTGGTGACGTTGTCCGATACGCTAGCGAACGCGTCGGTGCCGGCGACGCTCAAAATCCTCGCGGGTGCTACGAGCAAGACATTTTCTGTCCGCACCACGGCGGTTGCGGCCGAAGTCGGAGGCACGGTCAGCGCTGCGCTGGGAGGGGTGACGAAGAGCCAGCCACTGACGCTGCGACCGATGGGGATGCTTTCGCTGACATTGACACCGACGAGCTTGGCCGGGGGCAACGGCGTCGTCGGCAAGGCAAAACTCGAGTGCATGGCGGGCCCGGGGGCGATTACCGTCGGACTGGCGAGCAGCAACGCGGGCATTGGAAAGCCCACGAACTCGAGCATGAGCATCCCGGCCGGCCTCCAGTACAAGACGTTCGACATTACGACGAGCCCGGTGCTGGCGAAAGCGACGACGATCATCGCCGCATCGGCCAATGGAATCAGTAAGAGCAAGACCCTGACGGTGACGCCGGCCGCGTCGGTGACCCCGACGAGTTTGAAGTTCGGGAGCCTGGCCGTGGGTCA
Source organism: Deltaproteobacteria bacterium (assembly GCA_017860575.1). Classification (GTDB taxonomy): domain Bacteria; phylum Desulfobacterota; class Binatia; order HRBIN30; family HRBIN30; genus JAGDMS01. The sequence goes on from JAGDMS010000348.1 coordinate 4,605, forward strand.
GACCAGCGCACCGCTCAGCGCAACCCTGACGAACAAAGGCACCGCCTCGTTCACGATCAGCAGCATCGTGCTCACCGGCACGTATGCCACGTGGTTCGGTATGACGGAGAACTGCCCGACCAGCCTGGCACCTGGGGCATCGTGCACGATCAGCGCGGCGTTCAAGCCGCTTGCGGCGCTTGCGAAGTCGGCGAAGGTGAGCATCACCACCAGTGCTACGAGCGTCCCGGTCAGCGTGTCGTTGTCGGGGGCAGGGTTGTAGCGGGAGTCAGTTGCACTAGTCCGGCCGCTCTACAGAGCTCTGGCCTGGGGCCAGGGCTCTCTTT
>JAGDMS010000349.1 GCA_017860575.1 Deltaproteobacteria bacterium
TTTCCAAAACAACACATACCGGATTCCCATTCCCGGGCTTGAATACGTACAGGGCGCATGTGCCCCGGTGAAATCCGATCCATTGCCGCCGCGCAACGACAGCGAATCCCGCTAGAAACCGGGGGAACGAGTTGGGCAAATCGGCAGGCATTCCTTCGGCGAAGTCCGCAAGGAAGAAGGAGGATGCACCATGAGAGCTGCCTGCAGAAGAAACAAAGTCATGAGAAAACGATCCGTTCACTGGTCGTTATGTCGTTCTCTCGCTGTCGCCGTCGCCCTGACCGTCCTGACTGCACTCGCACCGCGGGGAGCATGCGGTGCAGCGGAGCAGGCATATCTCGTGGTCGACGGCGTCACCGCGCCGGTTTACGACTACGCGGTTGCCATCCGTGAGTCGGTCTGGGTGCAGGTGCCCGATTTCAACGGATGCGGCGCACCCGTGCAAGTGGTCGTGGACATCATCCGCCCACAGGAGCTTGATGACGCCGCCAAGGTGCCGGTGATCATGGTTGCCAGCCCCTATTACCTGTGTCTCGGCCGAGGCAACGAATCCGAGGTCAAGCAGTACGACGCCGATGGCAACCCGACAAAGTTTCCACTCTTTTACGACAACTACTTCGTTCCGCGGGGCTACGCCGTCGTTGCGGTGGACATGGCAGGTACGGCCCGCTCGACGGGGTGTTCCGACCAGGGAGCAGCCTCGGACATCCTGTCGATCAAAGCGATCGTGGACTGGCTGAACGGCGGGAACACCGCCGTCGACCGGCAGGGTAAGCCCGTCGAGGCGAAATGGAGCAATGGCACGGTAGGCATGATCGGCAAGTCCTACGACGGCACTCTGGCGAACGGCGTGGCCGCGATGGGCGTGCCCGGATTGAAGACCATCGTCCCGATCGGCGCGATTAGCTCCTGGTACGATTACGACCGTTATCAGAACCTGCCATTCTCCTATAACTACCCGAGCTACCTCTCTGAGTATGTAGCGGGCAACCGGACGGTGCCGGTGGACTGCAGCGCTTGCTTCGCGGCGCTGGACGCTGAGGACGGCGATGAAACTGGCGCTTACACGCCCTTCTGGGCGGCCCGCGACTACCGTGAAGGCCTGACCACGGATGCCTCGCACGTGAAGGCGAGCGTGTTCATCATTCACGGTCTCCAGGATGATAACGTAAAAACCCCCAACTTCGCCCGCTGGTGGAAAGCGCTGGGTGATTATCATGTCGAACGCAAGCTGTGGCTGACCAGGGTTGGACATGTCGATCCATTCGACTCCGACCGCCAGCTCTGGGTGCAGACCATTCACCGATGGTTCGATTACCAGCTCTTTGGCATCCGGAACGGGATCGACCAGGAGCCCGCGGTAAGGGTCGAGAACGCGCCCGGACAGTGGGTGGAGGCCAATGACTGGCCGCTGCGGGAACACGAGGTTCTCCTGGCACCCCAGGCGGACGGTCGTCTCGTCCTCGGCCGGGGCAGCAGGGAAGACCTCAGTTGGGTGAACGATCCCACCCAGACGGAAGCGACCGCCGTGACCGCCGGGCAGAACCCGAACCGGCTGCTATTCACCAGCGGCCTCCTCACCCGCGATCTCCGCATCACCGGCGCTCCCCAGGTCGAGCTGACAGTCACCCATCACGCCGCGAGCGGCATCGGACAGGTAGGCGTGGAACTGGTTGATTACGGGGACGTCGAACGGGTGCTCAGTGAGGGCGAGGGTGTGTTGACGACCAGCACCCCGTCCTGCTGGGGCGCCTCGACCGCGACCGACGACGCGTGCTACTTCGACGTGGTCCGGCGCATGGGACACACACCGCTCCAGGTGCTGTCCCGCGCATGGGCACGGCTCGATAACCCGGGTACATACCGGCTGCTCGTCGACATGACCCCCAACGACATCATCGTGCCCGCGGGACATCAGCTCGGGCTGGTGCTCGTGGCCGCTTCGCCCGAGTGGGTTGTAACAGTCGATGCGGCGCCCACCACCTATGTCCTGAATCTACGAAGCAGCTTGTTGCGGATACCGATTGTTGGGCCCGTCGCGGACTTCAGGGCTGGTACGAGCCAGGTACCGCCGCGAGCTATGCTCACACCGGGCAGCCTTCCCGAACCGCATACCGCAACCCGGATACCCGAGTAACGGTTGCAGCGGCCGGAGAGACGTAAATGCAAAAAGGAGGACTACTCAGATGGAATGGAAGGTGACCAGGAAGCCTTTTATGGAGTGTGGGTGAATTCGGCGAGAATGATGGGTTTTACTGTGAATTCTTATTAATATGCTGGTTTCGTTAGCCTAGGCTAGAAAGGAGGAAAACGATGAAAGCGTCTGCCTGGATCGGTATTTTCGGCTGTCTCATGGCTCTTGCGTTCCTGAACAATCCCGGTTTCGCCAACGCCCAGGCCCGGAACGCGCCGCAGCCAGCGGCACAGGTTGGTGAAACAACGGTAAAGGGCGTCCACAACCTTCCCAATGCACCCCAGGCATTTGTCGTGTGTACCGGCTGGCACGCCCTTTGTACTGCATCGCCCGACTGCACAAGGAATGGCGACAAGGCTGACTGCGACTGTATGAGGGTCAATGAAACCCATATCGTTGCAACAACTGAAATCCAGGATACGGCAGTCAAGCGCCTGACCGAAATCAAATGCACTAATATTCATCCTTGCGATGTAGATCAAGCTCCTGTTTGCAAGGCCATCAAGTCCGGACAGTATGAGGTGGATTCTGTCAGGTATGAGTGGGTATCGACGTATTCCTATCGGGGATGGTGCGGTCTTTTGAAGGGTATAACAGCATGTGATCTACACGCGCCGGGCTATTCCGGGGATCTGTATTGGGCTGTCTGCGACGTCGCTCCCTGCACGGAAAACCCGAATCCGACCGATCCGGACAGGCCCTTGAGCTGTCAGTGCCGGGTGGTGGAGGATACCCCGTTCGTGGGAATGAACGGCAGTTGCACCGGTAACAATGGCGGAATAATGTCAAGTATGCCGCGTTGGGCGTGGGATTTCCAGAACAACACCTACCCGTTTCCAATGCCCGGCTATGAATACGTACAGGGCGCATGTGCCCCGGTGGAATCCGATCCACTGTAATAGCACCGCCCCGACGGCGAATACCGCTGGAAACCGGATTATTGATTATGAAGTTTGCCATTAAAGGTCAGGAAATGCAGGTTTAGATAGGAGGATACCATGAGACTTCAGATTAGAAATTATTTCTTTTGTTGCTTTCTTGTTCCGCTCCTTGTCGTTGTCTGGTCGCCGCAAACCGGCGCCGCACCGAAGAATCCGGACCATCAGCCCGCCACCATCGAGCGGAACATCGATCTCGTCGTCAACGAACTCACGAGACGCGGCTTCGAGGTGACGCGCGGCTATTTCCGGCTTTACACCCTGGACGACTGCCAGGTTTCGTTTCCGGTGATGCACAGCTGCTACGGCAACAATCCCGCGGCGCCGTACGTGACCTTTGCCGTGGAGCCCTGGCCGGAGGAATTCATCGATCCGGCGACCGTCAATGCCGTCGGCCTGCTCCCGGAAGGATATACGGGGACATTCCGCTTTGATTCGAAGGAGGCGATCCTCATCTTCGGACGGATGCCGCCTCCGGCCGCCTACTTCGGCCTGCAGACGTATCTGTTCACGCGTGAAGGCGCCTTCGACACCGAAAGCGATACCTACCAGTGGATCGCTGCGAATCTTCCGAATGCACTCGACAGCTTCTTTACGTACGTGCCGAACACCGATGAGAAACGCATCCAGATGTTCGCCAGCATCGGCAACAGCAACAACGATGTGATAGTGAAGGAGCAGGCGGGCTCGGCGTTCAACCAGGAGCGCTTCTTCATCAGCACCCCCGATCGCTTCATGGACGAGGCGGTGCGGTCGGCGCTCGCGGCCGTCTCGATCAATCCGAAATACGTCTTAACCGAGCCGATCCCGTCGACCCATGACGACGGCAGCGACGGCGGGATGAAGATCGGACTCGACGCCCAGGCCGACGAGTTTCTGTTCGTGATGCGCTACGCCATGCCGAACGACGGCGGTGGGCCGGGGAGCGTTTCGGCCAAGTGGAAGGAAGAACTTCCCCTGACGGTGCTGCGGGTCAGGGACACCAGCAACCGGCCTGCGCAACCCTACGACCTGCCGGTGCTCGACGAGCGCACGGCCGTCGACGAGAGCCCCCTGGCGCCGGATCTCGTAAAGCTGGTGGCGGCGGCAAACGAGAGGTGGGGGCAGCCCTGCGCGGTCAGCAACTGCTCCGACCGGGCGATCGACTTCATCGACCTGCAGGGATCGCAGGTCACCCTCGTCGGGCCCGAGTGCACGAAGATAGGGATGAACTGCATCGGCGACGGCCAGGATACGAGCTACCAGATGACCCCCGATTTTCTCCTCGACACCGGCTACGTCTATGCGGTGGCGGGCACCCTCGGCACCCGGACGGGAAACGCGACCTACGTCGGACTGTCCGTCAACGACAGCTACCTGATCAAGGGGGTCGCCAACATCGATTCCGACCAGCTGCGCAATACCGCCAGCGCCTATGCGGCCGACCTGACCAATCCCTCGAAGTTCTACCTGTACTACCTGGCCCGCGACTGTGCGGCAATCGACGAACTGACGGACGGGAACTGCTTCACGGTGACCGAAGAGATGCTGCCGGTTTGTACGGACATGGCCGATCCCGACTGCCACCCGCTCAAGCTCATGCAGAGGGAGTACATCAGCAAGGGGACCGCGCGCGGGCCAGAATCCACCCTGCTTCTTCCTCCGAAGCTGATCAGGCTCCAAAGGCAATAAACGGATAGCTGGAGATAGCGGTTATGCTTTCGCCGCCATCGCCGTGACGTCTGGGGATGGGGAGAGAGAAGGAAGGAGGATAACCAGGAAAGGAGGATACTATGAAACTCCTGTTCGTGCACACCAGAGCAGAACTCGAGCGGAAATGATACCGATTGAACGTGTGGTGCTGCACCTTTTGGTGCCAACGTATCAGACGAAAGCTGTGCCGGCCGCCACACGGCAAGTTGCATGAAAGCCCTTCCCTGCTGTTCCGATCTTCCCGCCACACCGAGTATGTCTCCGGCTGAAACACGTGTTCCCTCAGTGACTCCCGGTGCAACTTTTCCGAGATGGCAGTAGGTCGCAATAGTTGCGTCAGTATGGAGGATATCGATGTCGTTGTTATTCTTCACGCGAACCACCATGCCGTTTCTCGCGGCCAGCACCTTTGACGCAGCAGGCAGGGAGAACTGCACTGAATAGCGCGATAATGGGTCAGACTGCCGGGGGTCGGGTACAAAAGCAAAG